>JBFWOE010000010.1:0-44129 GCA_050250695.1 Burkholderiales bacterium | reverse complement strand
ACGCGTATGCCCTCGCCTTCCGGCGGACGAAACACCGTCAGTTTGCCGGGTGACGGGAAAAAGTTTTTCGGATCTTCGGCATACACCCGCGCCTGGATGGCATGGCCCTTGATCTCGGCCTTGCCGGGCAGGATGTCGCCCAGTTTTTCGCCGGCCGCGGAGCGGATCTGCGCGCGCACCAAGTCCACGCCGGTGACTTCTTCGGTGACCCCGTGCTCCACCTGCAGCCGCGTGTTCATTTCGAGGAAGTTGAACGAACCGTCGGCGCCGAGCAGCATTTCGACGGTGCCGATGTTGTCGTAACCCATTGTGCGCATGATGCCGGCGATCTGGTCGGCCACCGCAACCGCCTTGTCGCGCGGAATCTCCGGCCCCGGCGCCTCTTCGATCACTTTCTGGTTGCGGCGCTGGGTTGAGCAGTCGCGCTCGAACAGGTGCATTGCGCCGCCATGCTGGTCACCTAGAATCTGGAATTCAACATGGCGCGGCCGCTCGATCAGTTTCTCCAGATAGACCTCGGTGGTGCCGAAACCGCGGCCGGCCATTGAGCGCGAACGCTCCACTGCGGTCAGCAGTTCTGCTTCATCCTTCGCCGGCAGCATGCCGATGCCGCCGCCACCGCCTGCGGGTTTCACCAGCACCGGAAAACCGATCTTGCGCGCGGCCGCGATGATCGCATCGTTGTCATCGGGCAGCACATCCGAGCCATGCGACATTGGCATGCCGTACTGCGCGGCGATATCGCGGGCGCGGGTCTTGTGTCCCATGGCATCTATCCATTTTGGCGACGGGCCGATGAAACGTGCACCGGCGTCGATCACGCGTTGTGCAAAACCGGCATTTTCGGAGAGGAATCCATATCCGGGGTGCAGACCGTCTGCTCCGGAATTTTTCAACACCTCGATGATGGTGTCCTGATTGAGGTAACTCTCCCGTGCCGCCGCGGGACCAATGGCGAAGGTCTGGCTCGCCATTTCCAGATAAGGCGCGTGGTGGTCGGCCTCGGAGTACACCGCCACCGACGGAATATTCATCGCATTCAGCGCACGCAGCACACGGGCGGCGACCGCGCCGCGATTGACTACCAGTACTTTATTGAACATCGGGTACGGATTCCGGAAGCAGGATTAAAAAAGAAACGTGGGGCACGGCCTTTGGGTGTTGGGTGCGCGCCCCGCGTTTCACGAAGCCATCAATAACTGGTCGGCCAGCTGCGCATCAGGTGCTGACCCACACCCTTGGTCATGCGCAGCTTGTAGACGTCGAGCATGCGGATCAGGTAGTCGCGGGTGTCCTGCGGCTTGATCACCGACTGCGCGGCATACACCGCGGCGAGGCCCCAGACATCGGCGCCCTTGCGGATGTCGGCCAGCGCTTCCTCGAAACCGGGTTCGCCGATGCCGACACCGTGCACGATCTTGGTGGCGAAGTCCGGGCTCATGAAGCTCACCTCCGCGGTCGGCCATGCGCCGATCTCGTCGGAATGGCGGCCGCCGCCCATGCAGACGTAGGCGCGCCCGTAACTCTTGCGCACGATCACCGTGATGTGCGGCACCGTGACCAGTGTCATCGCATTCATGAAATTCATGATCTTGCCCGGCGCGCCGGCGCGTTCGGCCTCGGTGCCGATCTGGAAGCCCGGGGTATCGACCAGCATCACGAAGGGGATATTGAACGAGTCGCACATCACGATGAAGTCGACGATCTTGCGGCAGGCATCGGCGTCGAGGGCACCACCGCGGTGAAGCGGATTGTTGGCGATGATGCCGACCGACTTGCCGCCGAGGCGTGCCAGCGCCGTGACGGCGCTCTTGCCGAAACGCGGCTTCATTTCGAACAGCGTGTCCTTGTCGACGATGCACTTGATCACCCGCTTCATGTCGTACACCTGCGTGCGGCTCTCGGGCAGGATGTCGAACACTTTCGCCATGTCAACGCCGGAGCCCGCCGGCACCGGTGCATCGGCCGGCGCTTCGCGGTGATGGTTGGGCATGTACGACAGGAATTTCTTGATCTGGTCGAACACCTCTTCTTCGGTGTCGGCAAACTGGTCGATCAGGCCCGTGGTTTCGGCATGCAGGCGCCAGCCACCGAGTTCCTCGGCGGAAACCTTCTCGCCCAGCGCCATCGACACCAGTCCGGGACTGGACACCGCCATGATCGCGCTCTTGTGCATGATGGCGAAATCGGACTGGCACATCAGCCAGGTCGATGAACCGAATGAAGGGCCGAAGGCCGCGGCGGCCATCGGAATTTCGCGCATGCGGCGGAACTGGGTGTTGTCATTGCCCAGCAACAGGCCCATACCGCGCGAACCCATCGCGTCAGGCAGCCTCGCGCCGGTGGATTCGCCGATCAGCACCAGCGGCATGCCACGCTCGGTGGCGGTGCGTTTCATGTGCGCGATTTTTTTGCTGTTGGTGGCCGAGGTCGATGCGCCCTTGACCGTGAAATCGTTGACCACCAGGCACACGTCCCGACCATCGATGCGGCCAAAACCGGCGAGTTTGCCGTCGGTCTGGGTTTCATCTTCCTGCGCCGGATAGACGCCCGACGAACCGAACAGGCCGGACTCGATGAAAGAGCCTTTGTCCATCAGATAATCAATGCGCTGGCGCGCGTTCCAGACGCCCTTGGCGGTACGCTTCGCGTATTTCTCTTCACCACCACCAGCCAGCGCTTTGGCGCGGCGGGCTTCGTATTCCTGCAGCAATGCTTCGAATGCCATATTAAATATCCAATTAAAACAATCAGTTATGCATCAAGGCCGGACGCCGGCGCGACACTTGGGACCGAGCTGGCTGGCCAACCTGCCCTGCATCGCGTCAATGAACTGGCACAGGTAGGGACGCGTCTCGCGGGGATCGATAAGGTCTTCAATCGCAAAGGCTTCTGCAGTACGAAATGGTGAGGCGAGCTGTTTCAGTTCGGCTTCGATCTCGCGTTCGCGCGCCTCCGGATCAGGGGCACTTTCGATTTCGCGCCGGTAAGCGGCTTTGACCCCGCCTTCAACCGGCAGCGAGCCCCACTCACCCGACGGCCAGGCAATCTTGAAATTGAGTCCGGCGCGGTCAATGAAGCCGCCGCCGGCAACGCCATAACACTTGCGCACGATCACCGTGAACATCGGTACTCTTGCCTGGCCGAGAATGTAGCGCGTGCGCACGCCTTCGCGCAGGATGGCGTTGGTTTCGGATTCACGCCCCACCATCAGGCCCGGTATGTCGGCGAACAGGATGATCGGGATGTTGAACATGTCGCAGAGCTCGGCGAAGTGGCCCTGCTTGCGCGCGGCCTTGACGTCCATGATGCCGCCCACCATCGGGTTGCTGGCGATGATGCCGACGACCTTGCCGTTCATCCGCGCCAGCGCGGTGATCACGGCCTTGCCGAAAGTCGGCTGGATTTCAAACAGCGAATCGCGGTCGACGATCATCCCGACCAGCTTTTTCATGTTGTAGGCCTGGCGGTTCGAGCGTGGCACGATGCTGGCCAGCGCGTCTTCGCAGCGATCTACTGGATCGCCATTGTTTTCAACCGGCGGCAGTTCCCACACGTTCTGCGGCATGTACGACAGGAAACGGCGAATCTGTTCAAAACAGCCCTGTTCGTTTTCGGCGACGTTGTCGATGGTGCCCGCGGTATCGACCGCGACCTTGGTGCCGCCGAGTTCGTCCTTGTGCAGCTTCTCACCGAAAGCGCGTTCAACCACCGGTGGCCCTGCAGCAAAAATCTGCCCCGTGCCTTTGACCATGATCGACCAGTGGGCGAGGATGGCACGCATCGAAGGACCACCTGCGGTCGTGCCCATCACTGCCGACACCACCGGAACCATGCCCATCAATTCGACGGATCTTTCGATGCCGTCCTGGCCGTAACCCGGGACGACCGTATAACCCTTGCGTTTGGCGGTGTTGACCGTGCCGCCGGTACCGTCGATCAGGTTGACCAGTGGAATGCGGTATTCATGGGCGAGGTCCTCGATGAAGCCGCCCTGCCCACCCTTGCGGCGATCGCTGCCGAAACCGGTGCCGGCGCGAATGGTGTAGTCTTCGCCGCCGATCGCCACCGGCCGGCCATTGATGCGGGCTATACCCATCACATAGGGCGCCGGTTCAAAACCCGTCAGCTTGCCGGCGGCGTCGTAGCTGGCCTTGCCCGCAAGCTTGCCGACTTCTCGAAACGTACCTGAATCGACCAGTTGGGTGACGCGCTCGCGTACCGTCAGTTTGCCTTGGGCATGATGTCTGGCAACGGCTTCCTGGCCGCCACAAGCTTCGGCAAGCATGCGCCGGCGATGCAATTCATCGATTTCAGGCTGCCAGCTCACAGGATCCAGTGATTTTAAAATATTTAATTAAAACAATGGCTTATGTTTTATTTTGGAGTGCCTTGAAAGCAAGCAGATGCTTACTCTTCGATAATGGCAACCACCTGCCCCTCAGCCACCGGATCCTTTTCCTTGACGAGGATTTCCTTAACTGTGCCGCCGTCTTCAGTAATCACCGGAATTTCCATCTTCATCGATTCAATGACGATCAATACATCACCACTTTCAACCTTGTCGCCTGGCTTGGCCTTCAGCTGCCAAACCGTACCGGTGATTTCGGATTTCACTTCTATGCGTGCCATATGTGTAACTCCTCGTGAGGGCTCAATATTCTTGCTGAATGCTAGTCTGACACCTGATTGTTGTCAAGAAGATTGTTGACAATCATACAATCAGTCCGTATTGTAGGGTTCGATATGGCCACTGCAGCCCCCCTTTTGCCGTCTATCGCGGCTCCCCACGGCGAACTGCCCGCATGGCGGGAAGCGGCGTCACCGCTCACGCAGTCGCTGCCGGAGCAGATTGCCGCACGCCTGTCCGAGCGCATCGTGTCGGGCATTTATGTTCCGGGGCAACGCATCATGGAACAGGCTGTAGCCGGCGAATTCGAAGTCAGCCGCGGTCCGGTGCGCGAGGCGCTGCGGCTGCTGGAGAAAGACGGACTGGTGATCATCCTGCCGCGCCGCGGCGCCCAGGTCACCAACCCGACCATCGCCGAGGTCAATGAAATCTTCGACATTCGCGCCATGCTCAACGGTTTGCGCGACCGCATGATCGCAGAAAGTCCGCAGCGCGAGACATTGCTGCCGATGCTCGAACAGGAAATCACGGCACTTGCGGGCCATGCCACGCTGCCCGACGGCGCCCGTTACATCGATACCGTGCTGCGCCTGAACCGTCTGCTGACCCAGGCCAGCGGCAACCGCCGTCTGCAGGCCATACTCGGCTCGCTGGCGGTGCAAACCGTGCGTTATACCCGCCTTGGCCTGTCCACGCCGGAACGCCGGCGCCAGTCAGTGCAACACTGGCAGGATCTGCTGCGCGCCATGCGCGACGGGGACGGCGACGCGGCGGAACGCATCGCGCGCCGGCGCGTGCTTGATTCGCGTGACGCCGCGATCGAACAACTGCTGCGGCAGCGCGCCGCTGCCGACGCACAATCCTCCGCCTGATTCCCTGCTCCGCAACAGCCGGCGCTGTGTCCTTCCGGTAAACTGGCCGCCTTTACAAAATCATCCGGATACCACTGAAATGACCGCATTCCCGAAACTGACCGACGCGAAACTCGAACTCGACGGTCGCATCGCCATGCTGACCTTCAATCGCGACGATGTGCGCAACGCACTGACCAGCACCGAGCTTGTTTCGGACATCGTCAACACGCTGCAATGGGCCAACAGCACCATCGACGCCTCGGTGCTGATCATCACCGGGGCCGGCAGCGCGTTTTCTGCGGGGGGCAACATCAAAACCATGGGCGAGCGCGCCAAGGCGCCGCCGCACGAACTGCAGCGCAACTACCGGCTGGGCATCCAGCGTATTCCGCTGGCAATGCAGGACACCGATATTCCGGTGATCGCGGCGATCAACGGTCCGGCAATAGGCGCCGGCTTCGATCTCGCCAACATGTGCGATATCCGCATCGGTTCGACCGAGGCGCAGTTCGGCGAAACTTTCGTCAACCTCGGCATCATCCCCGGCGATGGCGGCGCCTGGTTCCTCAACCGCCTGCTCGGCTACCAGCGCGCGGCTGAACTGACCCTGACCGGGCGCATCATCAAGGCAGACGAGGCCAAGTCGCTGGGCATCCTGCTGGAAGTCACCGAGCCAGGCGAACTGATGGTGGCAGCAAAAAAAATGGCCGGCAAAATCGCCGCAAAGCCGCCGCAGGCCGTCCGTTACGCCAAGCGCCTGCTCAAACTCGCGCAGCGCCAGAATCTTGAAGAACATCTCGATGCCTGCTCGGCTTTCCAGGCGATCTGCCACAAGACGGAAGACCACCAGGAGGCCTTGCAGGCGTTTTTCGACAAACGCAAGGGCGAATTCAAGGGTCGCTGATGGATGCCCTGCGTCGCATGATCGCGGCTGCGATCCTCTTAAACGCGGGACTGGCGGACCCGGTACTGGCGCAGCAGCAAGCTGTTCCGCCGAAAGGCGGGGAACAGGTCTTTGCGCCGCGGGATGACGCCGCCTACGACCAGTCGTGGACGCGGTTTCGCGACCAGTTGCTCGAAGCTGTACAGAAGCGCGACCTTAAATTCGAGATGGGCATCGTTGACCCCAACGTGCGCAACGGCATTGACCGGCCGAACGGTCATCTTGAATTCCGCAGGCAGTGGCATGTCGACGACGAAGACAGCCCGTTGTGGCGCGAATTGCCGCGCGCGCTGCACCTGGGTGCCGTTTATTACAGCCATGCCCGCATGCCGCGCAGTCTGTGCGCGCCTTATGTGATGCCGCATTGGCCGAAGAATGTGGATCCGCGAAGTCACGGCGCGATCACGGCGCGCGAAACCGCGATGCGTGACGCGCCATCCGGTGCCGCGGCGACCCTCGCCAGCCTCGGTCATTCAATAGTCCGCGTCAGCGACTGGGAAGTTGCGGATTCGGACCGGGAAGTGAAACAAAAGTGGGTGAAAATCAGCTTCGATGAACGGGAAGGCTATATACCGGAGGAACACATCCGCAGTCCGATCGAACATCTGGCGTGCTTCCGCAAAAGCGAGGCCGGGTGGCGGCTGACGTCATTCCTTGCCGCCGGGGAATGACCGGCAACCATGCCTGCCTGCTGGTTGCTGCAGTCCTGATGATCGTCAGCAGCGCAGCGCCGGCTCTCGACCTTCAGGGTCATCGCGGTGCGCGGGGGCTGCTGCCTGAAAATACCCTGCCTGCGTTTGCGAAAGCACTGGAAATCGGCGTCACCACGCTGGAACTCGATACCGCCGTGACCCGTGACGGCGTGATCGTGGTCAGCCACGATGCCACGCTGAACCCTGACATCACACGCGGCCGTGACGGTCAGTGGATACAACGCAAGGACATCTCCATCCATGATCTGACCTGGTCGGAATTGCAGCAATACGACGTGGGTCGCATCAAGCCGGATTCGGCATACGCGGCGCGGTTTCCGCTGCAGCTGCCAGTCGATGGAACGCGGATGCCGCGATTGATTGACGTTTTCGCGCAGGTGCGCCGTTCCGGCAACGAACTGGTACGCTTCAATATCGAAACCAAGATTTCACCGGAACATCCGCAGCGGACGTTGCCGCCGGAAGCCTTTGCCCGTGCGCTGATCGCGCTGGTGCGTGCCGAAAAGCTTGAATCCCGCGTCACCATTCAGTCGTTCGACTGGCGCAGCCTGCAGGTGGTGCAGCGGGAAGCGCCGCAAATCGCCACGGTCTATCTCAGCGCGCAACAACCCTGGCAGGACAACATCCGGGCAGGGGGGGAAACTTCGCCATGGACAGCCGGGTTTCATATCAGCCGTTACGGCGGGTCGCTACCACAACTGGTCAAGGCCGCTGGCGGCAAGGTGTGGTCGCCTTATTACGGGGAAATCACCGTTGAAACGGTGCGCGAAGCACATCGGCTCGGACTGAAAGTGGTGGTGTGGACAGTCAACGATCCGGGCGACATTGCGCGCATGCTCGATCTGGGGGTCGACGGCATCATCTCGGATTATCCCGACCGGTTGCGTCGGGTCGCACAGGATCGCGGCCTGGCGCTGCCGGCATCGACTCCCGTCGCGCCTTAATCCGAAACAAAAAAGGGAGGCCGGTGGCCTCCCTGATGCGGAATCAGGCGCCTGAGGAATCAGCGCAGGCCGGCGATGTACTCCGCCACTGCAGCAATTTCCTGATCGTTCATCTTCGCTGCAGCGCCACGCATCATCTGAGCGGGGTCGTTGGCGCGCTGGCCGCCGCGGAAAGCTTTCAGCTGCATTGCCGTGTAATCGGCATGCTGGCCGGCGATACGCGGAAACTGCGCAGGCATGCCGGCGCCGTTCGGCGCATGGCATGCGGCGCAGGCGGGAACACCTTTCGCAGCAATGCCGCCGCGATAAATGGCTTCTCCCTGTTTGATCAGTTTTTCGTCGCGTGCTGCGCGCGGCCTGGCTTTCTGCCCGGCAAAGTACGCAGCCAGGTTTTTCATGTCGTCTTCCGACAGGTTGGCCACCATGCCGCCCATCACCGGATTGACGCGCTCGGCCGGTTTGCCGCCCTGGGCTTTGAAATTCACCAGTTGCTTGTAGGTGTATTCGGGATGCTGCCCGGCCAGGCTGGGATTGACCGGTATGGCGCTGTTGCCATCTGCGCCATGACATGCAGCACACACGGTAGTGACTATCTGCTGTGCTTTGCCGGCATCACCCTTGATGACGCCCTGTGCAAAAGCGGACGGGGTCAACAACGCGCCTGCTGCCAGCATCCACAATCGCCAATTTTTTACGCGGCGCAATTCCATGCCTGCTCCTTGATCGTACGGTCGGTAAAAAAGGCTTGTATTCTATAGCATTCCCCCGCCTCTTACCCCTTCAGCCAGGAGCATTCGAGTTGTCCCTGTTTTCGCAGCTGGAATTCCGTTATGCCGTGCACCAGATTGCCGACATGCCGCCGGACCATGGGGTAGAAGTAGCATTCGCCGGGCGTTCCAACGCCGGCAAATCCACCGCAATCAATGCTCTGGCAAATCGCAGAAAGCTGGCATTTGTCAGCAAAACCCCGGGGCGCACCCAGGCTCTGAATTTTTTCGAGATGGCCAACCGGCGTTTTCTGGTTGATCTGCCAGGTTATGGTTATGCGGCAGTACCCGGCCGCGAACAGGAGCGCTGGAGCGAGTTAATAAGCGCTTACATTACTCGTCGTAATGCCTTGAAATTACTGGTTTTAGTGGCTGATGTCCGTCACGGCATTACGCCGCTGGATCATTATCTGCTGGACTGGCTGGCGCCAACCGGCAAGCCGGTACATGTATTGCTGACCAAGGCCGACAAATTGACACGGCAGCAAGCGATGACCGCTCTGAAGCAGGCCAAAATGGAATTGGCGCACCATCCGGTCGAATCCTCGGTGCAGATCTTCTCGGGTCTGCGCAAAACCGGGGTACGCGAAGCCCAGATTGCGATTGCCCGTTACTTGAAGCAATAAAAAACCCCCGGTAAAGGGGAGTAAACCGGGGGCCAAAAAAGCCTTAATTAGGATTAAGGCACCCGCTCAGGGAGGAGAAGCGGGAGACAGCCTAAGCCATCTGCAATCTCAGACGACTATAATCGATGGAAGTTCCCGCCATTGCGGGGTGCCATTTCTTCCCGTAATTCCAAGGTGTTAGCGCCATGTTCCCACTCGGTCGATTTCCTTCGGTACGCATGCGCCGGATGCGCAAGGATGAATTTTCCAGGCGCCTGATGCGCGAAAATCGGCTGACGACCGATGATCTGATCTATCCGGTATTCATCATCGACGGCAAAAACCGCACCGAGGCCGTGGATTCCATGCCCGGGGTGCGGCGGTACACGGTAGACAAACTGTTGCAGCATGCAGCTGCCTGCGTCGAACTCGGCATACCGGCAGTCGCGTTGTTTCCTGCAATCGAACGCGCGCTGAAAACCCCGGACGGGCGCGAAGCGGTCAATCCGAAAGGCCTGGTGCCGCGCGCAGTGGCCGCATTGAAAAAACGATTTCCTGAACTCGGGGTGATTACCGACGTTGCGCTTGATCCCTACACAACCCACGGCCAGGATGGCGTGGTTGACCGCAACGGTTATGTGCTGAATGACGAAACCGTTGCTGTACTCGAACGGCAGGCAATCGTCTGCGCCGCCGCCGGGGTCGATGTCGTAGCGCCTTCCGACATGATGGATGGCCGCATCGGCGCAGTTCGTACCGCCCTCGACAAAAAGGGATTCATCAATACCCGGATCATGGCCTACTCGGCCAAATATGCCTCCGGCTTTTACGGCCCTTTCCGCGACGCTGTCGGTTCTGCCAAACAGTTGGGCAAGAGCGACAAGCGCAACTACCAGATGGACCCGGCAAACAGTGATGAAGCCCTGTGGGAAGTCGGCCTTGACCTGCAGGAAGGCGCCGACATGGTAATGATCAAGCCGGGCATGCCCTATCTCGACATCGTTCGCCGGGTCAAAGATCAGTACAAGGCGCCGACCTATGTCTATCAGGTCAGCGGCGAATACGCGATGCTGAAAGCCGCCGTGCGCAATGGCTGGCTCGATGAGCGGACATGCGCGATGGAAGCATTGCTGGCATTCAAGCGGGCCGGCGCCGACGGCATGCTGACTTATTACGCACTAGACGCCGCGCGCTGGATCCGCGAAGCCCGCGCCTGATCCTGTTCCGCATTCGGCCAGCAGGCTTTCCACCTCCGCCAGCCGCGCACGTTCGATGGTACGGCCGTCCGGCGTCGCCCGGACAGGAGCACGCAGGTCGCGCAGATCGAATACCGTCAGTTCGACTTCGACACCATCGTAATCCATGGCGAACACCGGAAACACCCTTGCCTCGCGACCGGCATAAAACCGGGCCTGCGTCGTTTGATAGCTGATGCCACGGTCGAGCAAAAACATTTCCACGGCCTTGGCATTGTCAGTGAACAGTTGCAGGCGTATTCCGGCGTAAGGACCAGCAATGCCGGAAAGCACCGAACCGGTCAGGTGCGGCCCGAAGTCACCCAGCTCGCGCATCACGCGAACCGCTCGTTTACGCAGGCTGTTCACCCGCCGGGCATGGTCACTGCCCTGGTAAATTTCCTGATATTCGCGCAGCGCCGCATCGATTTCGTCATTGGTCGGCAGCTTGCGAGAATCCGGGATGCCCAATTGCCTCGCGGCTTTCCGTTTGGCCAAACCATAGTCCTCGATGCCATCCTGAGCCATCAACCGCGCGGCTTGAATCGCAATCGAACTGCGGATATCGTCACGGCCGCGTTCCCTGGACATTGAAACACCCTCTGCATGCCACTGACGCCTGGCCGCCTGCGGCGGGTCAGCGTCAGAACAGCTGGTTTCTCACTTCATCAGGAACCTTTTCCCCGCCAACGGCTGAATCCGCTGATTGATCCGGGGCAGGGAATTCCTGGTAAAAATATTCGCTGATTCCTACATCATCCTTGCTGCGCAATCCGGTTTCCGGATTTACCTGCATGGCAATTACCCCCGGCGGCGGATTGAATGTTTCTTCAGGAACACCCTTTAATGCCGCTCCCATGTAATCGATCCAGACCGGCAGGGCGGCGCTGCTGCCGGTTTCATTGCGGCCGAGGGTTTTCGGCTTGTCAAAACCCATCCATGCTACAGCCACCAGATTGGGCTGGAACCCGCAGAACCATGCGTCCACGAATTCATTGGTGGTTCCGGTTTTTCCGGCAAGATCCTCGCGCTTGAGCTTAAGCGCCGCTGTCGCTGTGCCGACACTCACCACGTCACGCAAGATACTGGACATGATGAAGGCGTTGCGCGGATCAAGCACACGTTCGGCCGATTCGCCGGCAACCTGCGGCTGGTTGACCAGCAGTACGTTGCCCCTGGTGTCCTCGACACGCTCGACAAAATAGGGGGCAACGCGAAAGCCGCCATTGGCGAAAACCGAGTAAGCACCGAACATCTGCATCGGCGTGACACTGCCGGCACCCAGTGCCATCGTCAGGTATGGCGGATGCAGTTTTGGATCAAATCCGAAACGCGCAATATAATCCTGGGCATATTGCGGGCTGATCGCCTGTAATACGCGCACAGAAACCAGGTTCTTCGATTTCGCCAGCGCCATGCGCAAACGCAAGGGCCCGTCGAATTTGCCGTCATAATTCTTGGGTTCCCAGTCTTCTGACCCGGTTTGTGCCGCCGTAAAAGTCAGCGGCGCGTCGTTGACCACGGTCGCCGCCGTAAATCCCTTTTCCAGTGCGGCCGAATAGATGAAGGGCTTGAAGCTGGATCCGGGCTGACGCAAAGCCTGAGTAACATGATTGAACTGATTTCGGTTGAAATCAAATCCCCCGACCAGCGCGAGAATTGCCCCGGTGCGCGGGTCTCCGGATACCAGTGCCGACTCCACCGTCGGCAACTGGGTGATCTGCCACCTGGCTTTTTCGTCCCGGGTGATCCTGATTACTGCGCCGCGGCGTATTCTCTGGTTTGCCGCAACTTTGTCACCGAGCAGGCGCCCGGCAAACCGCAGTCCTTCACCCGTGATGGCGATGCGCTCGCCACCGGATCGATAAACGCGCACCAGCTTGGGAGAGGCTTCCAGCACTATCGCCGAATAAATTTCGTCGCTGTCCTGGACATCCTGCAATGCCTCTTCGAGGCGTTCGTCGGTCAGTTCGCCCGTAAGTTCAACATAGCTTTCGGGTCCGCGATAACCGTGCCTGCGGTCATAATTCAGCACCCCCTTGCGCAGTGCCTCGTATGCGGCCTGCTGGTGCGTGGTACGCAGAGTCGTGTATACCTTCAACCCGCGGGTATAAGCTTCTTCGCCGAAGCGCTCGAACATCTGGGCGCGCACCATCTCCGCAAAAAAGTCCGCACGAACGCCATATCCATTAAGCACCTGTTTGACCACCGCAGGCTCTTTTGCCGCGGCCGCCAATTGCTGCTGGGAAATCATTCCCAGCTCAAGCATGCGGCGCAGCACGTATTGCTGGCGCAACTTTGCCCTCGACGGATTGGCTATGGGATTAAACCGTGACGGTGCTTTCGGCAGACCCGCCAGCATTGCATGCTCACCTATCGACAATTCAGCAAGCGGTTTCCCGTAGTAAATCTGCGCCGCAGCGGCAAATCCATAAGCTCGCTGCCCGAGGTAAATCTGGTTGATATAAAGTTCAAGAATCTGCTGCTTGCTCAGACTGGCTTCGATCTTGAAGGCCAGCAGCATTTCGTTGAATTTTCTGGTGAGCGTTTTTTCTTTCGACAGGAAAAAGTTTCGTGCAACCTGCATGGTGATCGTGGATGCCCCTTGGCGCACGCCGCCGGAAGCGAAATTCGACAGCGCGGCGCGGGCCACCCCCACATAATCCACTCCGCCATGCCGATAAAAGCGCTCGTCCTCGGCGGCGACTATGGCGTCAATCAGGCTTTTGGGTACCTGATCCAGTGATACGATTGCACGGCGTTCTTCACCAAACTCGCCGATCAGTTTTGCGTCCGCACTGTAGACTCTAAGGGGCACCTTGGGCTGGTAATCCGTCAGCACCTCAAGCGAGGGAAGGGTCGGATAAACCATGACGGCCGCAAATCCGATAACCAGGGCGCCTGCGGCCGCAAGCAAAAACACAAGTAATAGTGGGATTGCCCACCAACGAGCAGACATCTAGTGGAATTTAAATTTTGTGAAAAAAGTCAAATGAATCTGTGGGTTACGCGCCACATCTCATGCAAAATCTTATTGCCTGAAATCAAAAAATCCTGCACAGTAGACCCTGACGCGGCAGCATTATAGGCGGATCAACCCGCAAAGAAAACGCAACAAAAAGTCTTTACTTAATAAATGGTTGCTGTTATTGTCTAAAGTAAATTGTGGGGAGTTTGCCCTAAAATCATATGGCTAAAGGAAAATTCAGGCTCAATTTTGACGCCATCGAGGGCTTTTTCAAGCCCAAGATGCCCCCGTTGATTGGCGCCGACATCAGTTCTTCCGCGGTCAAAATGGTCGAAGTCGCTGACGCGGGCAAGGGTGGATATCGTCTGGAACGTTATGCCATCGAGCCGCTGCCCGCGGAATCCGTGGTCGAGGGCAATATCAACAACCTTGACGCCGTCATTGAGGCGGTCAAGCGCTGCCATAAAAAACTGGGCAGCAATTTCAAGAATCTTGCCTTGGCGCTGCCCAACGCCGCAGTGATCAGCAAAAAGATCCTTGTTCCTGCCGGCCAGACCGATGACGATCTCGGCAACGAAGTCGAACTGCAGGCCAACGAATACATTCCGTTTTCGCTGGACGAAGTCAATCTGGATTACCAGGTTGTCGGGCCCGCGCCAAACAGCCCGGAGGATGTCGAAGTACTGATTGCCGCCTCCCGGAAGGACAAGATAGAAGACCGGGTCGCCGTGGCGGAAGGCGCCGGCCTGAAAGCACTGGTCATGGATGTCGACCTTTTTGCCGCGCAATCGGCCTTTGAATTGATCGAGGCCGCCATGCCCGAACGCGGGCACGACCTGAATATCGCGGTTGTGGACATCGGCGCTTCAACGATGAACGTCAATGTATTGCGCAACGACCAGTCAATCTACATGCGTGAACAGCCATTCGGCGGCGTGCAGCTGACCCAGGAAATCCAGAACAAGTTCGGCCTTTCCGCCGAGGAAGCTGAAGCGGCCAAACGCGCCGGCGGGCTCCCCGAGAATTACGAATCCGAAGTTTTGCAGCCTTTCATGGATTCGCTGGGTCTGGAAATCGCCCGTGCCATCCAGTTCTTTTTTTCATCCACGCAGTACAACAAGGTTGATCACATCGTGCTTTCAGGCGGTTGCGCAGCGATCCCCGGCATGGATGAAGCCGTCGCCAAGCGGACCCAGGTCGAAACATCCGTTGCCAATCCGTTCGCGAGCATGGGGATGTCGTCGCACATCCGGCGCAAGAATCTGGAGCAGGATGCGCCATCACTGATGGTCGCCTGCGGTCTCGCCATGAGGAGATTCGATAAATGAGCGCCCGGATCAATCTCCTGCCGCATCGCGAGATGCGACGCAAGCAACAGCAGCAGCAGTTTTTTGTCATGCTGGGGGTGGTTGTCGCCGCGGGCGTGGCAATCTGGTTTGGCGTGCACAGCTATCTCGATGGCGTCCTGACCAACCAGCAGGCCCGCAACACCTATCTTCAGGGCGAAATCGTCAAGCTCGACAAGGAGATTGCCGAAATCAACAAGCTGAAGGAGCAAACCGCGGCATTGCTCAAACGCAAGCAGGTGGTGGAAACCCTGCAGAGCAACCGCGCCGAGGTGGTGCATCTGCTCGATCAGCTGGTGCGCCAGTTGCCCGACGGCATGTACCTGAAGTCGATCAAGCAACAGGGCACCAAGGTCGCAATTTCCGGCTATACACAGTCACAGGCGCGGGTCTCCACGCTGATGCGCAACCTAGAGGGCTCACAGTATCTGCAGAACGCCCATCTCATCGAAATCAAGTCTGTGGCCCAGGGCGGGCAGCGCATCAATGAATTCACGATGAATATCGATGTCACGCGTGCCGCCGAGCCCGATCCCAAAAAGGGCGGCAGGAAGGGTTAAATCATGACACTCGACGAACTCAAACGACTTGATCCCAACAAGATCGGCAGCTGGCCGATTCTGCCCAAGCTGGGCGTGTTGCTGCTGCTGCTGCTGGCGCTGGTTTTTGCAAGTTACTGGTTCGATTGGCAGGACCAGATCACTGAAATCGACGGTGCCAAAACGAAGGAAGAACAATTGCGTACATCCTTCCTCGACAAGAAAAAACAGGCCGTCGCCTTGCCCGCATATCGCAAGCAGCTAGCCGATATCGAATCCCAGTTTGGAGCCTTGCTCAAGCAGCTCCCGGGAAAATCCGAAATGGACGCATTACTGACCGATATCAACCAGGCTGGTCTGGGTCGGGGGCTGCAATTCGAATTGTTTCGGCCGGCATCATCGGAAGTTCGCAAGGATTTTTATGCGGAATTGCCTATTACCGTGAGGGTTACCGGCACCTACCATGACATCGGCGCTTTTGCCAGCGACATCGGCCGGCTTTCCAGGATCGTCACCTTGAACGACATCGCTCTCGCCGGTGCGAAAGACGGATTGGCCCTGGACGCAACCGCAAAGACATTTCGCTATCTGGACGAAAGCGAAATCTCCGCCCAGAAAAAGGCGACCAAACCGGGGGCCAAAAAATGAGAAGTCGGTCGCTGATCGTTCTGGTTTCCTGCACGTTAGCGCTTTCGGCCTGCAGCGGAGAAGAACATTCGGATCTGAGGCAATTCGTCAAGGAGTCGGACAAGCTGCCGGTTGGACGCATTCCGCCGCTGCCGGAAGTCAAACCCTACGAACCTTTTGCCTATAACGCATACGACCTGACCGATCCTTTCAAGCCACGCAAGATCGAACCGCCGAAATCAGCCGCCAAAGGCGGACTACAACCGGATTTCAACCGTCCACGCGAGGCTCTCGAGGCATTCCCCCTCGAAAACCTGAAAATGGTTGGCACGCTGCAGCAGAAGCAGCAGGTTTTTGCGCTGGTCAAGGCCCCGGACAGCAGCCTTTACCGCGTTACTTCGGGCAACTATCTTGGCCAGAATTTCGGCCGGATTGTGGGCATTACGGAAACGGACATAAAACTCAAGGAAATCGTTCAAGACAGCGGTGGCAACTGGGAAGAAAAAGACCAGGCGTTACTGCTGCAAGAACAGGAGGCTAAGAAATGAATCGGTTTTTCAAGTTAATGACGCGTGTCCCCGGATTGTGTGCTGCGACGGCTTTGCTGCTTGCAGCCACCATCGCCCATGCCCAAAACAGCATCGAATCGGTCAACGTCTCCGGGCAACAAGGCGGGGCGACGCTGGTCAAGGTTACCCTAAAAAACACGCCTGCCGCAGTGCCTGCAAGTTTTGCCGTAAACAACCCACCGCGCATCGCTTTTGATTTTCCCGATACCGCAAATGCTTCCGGCAGGAACGCACAGGAAGTCGGCGAAGGCGATGTGCGCCGCGTCAACATCGTTCAAGCCGGGAATCGTTCCCGGGTCGTCCTCGAAACAGCCCGCCCCTTGGGCTATGACGCAAAAATCGAGGGCAACACCATACTGATCACCTTGGGCGGAACCGCTTCGGCAGGAGCCTCCACTCCAGCACCTGCCGCCCAGACTTTTGCCCAACCCAGATCCGGTGATGGCAAACACAGCCTGAGGGATATCGATTTCCGTCGGGGTCGCGCCGGCGAAGGCCGCGTGCTCGTCGACCTTTCAGACAACCAAGTCGGCATTGACCTGCGGACCCAAGGCCGATCGCTGATCATTGATTTCCTGAACACCGCTGTTCCGAAAAATCTCGTACGTCGTCTGGATGTTGTCGATTTCGGCACCCCGGTAGACGCCATCGAGACATTTGCCCAAGGCAACGGCACTCGCATGGTGATCACCCCGCGCGGAGCATGGGAGCATTCGGCTTACCAGACCGACAACCGCTTTATCGTTGAAATCAAGAAAGTCGCGGACGACGCCAACCGGCTGGTACAACCTGGATTCTCCGGCGAAAAGCTGTCGCTGAATTTCCAGAACGTCGAAGTCCGTGCTGTGCTGCAGGTAATCGCCGATTTCACCGGCCTCAACGTGATCACGAGCGACACGGTTGGCGGCAGCCTGACCTTGCGTCTGAAAGATGTGCCCTGGGACCAAGCGCTGGACATCATCCTGACCAGCAAGGGTCTGGACATGCGCAAGACCGGCAATGTGGTATGGATCGCACCGCGTGACGAGCTGGCCACGCGCGAGAAGCTGGCGTTGGAAGCGCGCTCGCAAATTGCTGATCTCGAGCCGCTGCGCACGGAAAGCATGCAGGTCAATTACCAGAAAGCGGCCGATTTCCAGAAGCTGCTGTCAGATCCTACACAGAAAATTCTGTCCAAACGCGGCAGCGCGGTAGTCGATGTGCGCACCAACACGGTATTCGTGCAGGACACGCCAACACGGCTTGAAGAAATCCGCAAACTGCTGAAACAGATCGATATTCCGGTCCGCCAGGTAATGATCGAATCGCGCATCGTCGAGGCTAACGATACGTTCAGCCGCAACCTCGGCGCCCGACTGGGTTTCAATGACCGCACCGGAGAGGGATTTAGAGTTGGCAGCGGCGGTGGCGGTACTAACGCAGTGATTGGTGGCAGCACCAGTGCAACTGGATTCACCACCGGGCAAATTGCTACCACGCCGGTTTTCAATGACAGCCTGTTCGTCAACTTGCCGGCACAGGGTCTGTCCGGCGCGAATCCCGGGGTGTTCTCATTCCTGCTGTTCAACGACAAGAGCACCAAGTTCCTGAACCTGGAGCTGTCAGCATTGCAGGCCGACGGCAAGGGCAAGATCATTTCCAGCCCGCGGGTGATCACCGCCGACAAGGTAGAAGCCACCATAGAACAGGGCACGGAGATTCCCTACCAGCAAGCCTCTTCCAGCGGTGCGACCAGCGTGTCGTTCCGCAAGGCCACGCTGTCTCTGAAGGTCAAACCGCAGATCACACCGGATGACAATGTGATCATGAACCTGCGAGTCAACAAGGACAGCGTTGGCCAGAACACCCTGGCCGGTCCGGCGATTGACACCAAACAAGTCACCACCGAGGTGCTCGTTGAAAACGGCGGCACCGTGGTTATCGGCGGAATCTACACTCAGGACGAACGGTCCACGACCACCAAGGTGCCCGTCTTGGGCGACCTGCCCTATGTCGGTTTCCTGTTCAAGAACAACCAGAGGGTTGACGATCGGCGGGAACTGCTGATTTTCATCTCCCCGAAAATCCTGAAGGATGGCGCTGCCTTGCGCTGACGGATTCCGATCCGATCCAGGGCGGCGCCTGCGCGCCGCCTTTTTTGTTTGCATCATCTGGTTCGACCCGCAATCGCCTTCCGCTAGAATCACGTGATGTCCCGTCATGCAGATCACCCGGAATCCCGTCTGCCCCTTCCAGACAACATTTTTCTGGTTGGACTGATGGGGGCCGGCAAGACCTCCGTGGGTCGCATGCTCGCGCGGCGCCTGGGCAAGGTTTTTTATGATACCGACGCGGAAATCGAACGTGTTACCGGGGTCAGGATCCCGGTGATTTTCGAAATCGAGGGGGAAACCGGATTTCGCTCCCGCGAGGAAAAAATGATTGCCGAGCTGACGGCCAAACATGGCATCGTGCTCGCCACCGGCGGCGGCGCCGTGCTCTCCCCCGTTAACCGCGGGCTGTTGAAAAAGCGCGGCCGCGTGATTTACCTGCGTGCCGCCGCGGAAGATTTGTGGCGCCGCACCCGTCGCGACCGCAGCCGTCCGCTGCTGCAGACGGCCAACCCGCTGGCAACACTGAAAGAGCTGCATGCCCAGCGTGATCCCCTTTACGCGGAAACGGCCCATCTGGTCGTGGATACCGGCGCACAAAGTGTAGGCATCCTGACCTCTCATATCCAGCGGCGGCTGGCTGAATTTGATTCCCGGGATGACCGGGCCCATGCCTGATCCATACTTGCAACCATGTCCGAGCAAAATCCCATCACGGTAATGAAGGTTGAGCTAGCCAGCCGTAGTTACCCGATTCATATCGGCCCGGGCCTGCTGAAGCGCGGCGAATTGATTGCAAGACATCTGCTGCAGCCGCGTGCCGTAATCGTGACCAACAACATCGTCGCCCCGCTCTATCTTGAAACGCTGTCAACATGCCTGCACCAGCAGCAGATCACCGTAGAATCGATCGTGCTTCCGGACGGTGAAGACCAGAAAAACTGGCAGACGCTGAACCGGGTTTTTGATGCCCTGCTGACTTGCCGCGCGGAACGCAAGACAACGCTGATCGCATTGGGCGGGGGTGTGATTGGCGACCTCACCGGCTTTGCGGCGGCGGTATTCCAGCGCGGCGCGCCATACATCCAGATACCTACAACGCTGCTCGCCCAAGTCGACTCTTCAGTCGGCGGCAAGACAGCCATCAATCATCCCCTCGGCAAGAACATGATCGGTGCGTTTTACCAGCCGCGGGCGGTAATCGCCGACACCGACACCCTGAAAACGCTGCCGGATCGCGAACTGTCCGCAGGGCTTGCAGAAGTCATCAAGTACGGCCTGATCGGTGATGCTGCCTTCTTCGAATGGCTCGAAACGAATATCGAAAGGCTGCTGGCACGGGATCCCGTCGCGCTGACGCGTGCAATCGAGGTCTCGTGTCAAAACAAGGCCGGCATTGTTGCCCAGGATGAAACGGAGCAGGGTGCGCGCGCCCTGCTCAATTTCGGTCATACCTTTGGACATGCCATCGAGTCCGGACTGGGCTACGGGCAATGGCTGCACGGTGAAGCGGTCGCGGCGGGCATGGCCATCGCGGCGCGCGTGTCGGAACGCATGGGGTTTCTGCATCAGCCCGAAGTTGAAAGGATATTCGGGTTGCTGAAACGGGCGCGCCTGCCCGTGCAGCCCCCCCCACTTGGAGTGGAGCGATACATCCAGTTGATGGGTCACGACAAGAAAGTTGAAGGCGGGAAAATCCGCTACATCCTGCTGCGCCGCATCGGAGATGCCTTCATCAGCGCGGATGTCCCCGACGAAACCCTGTCCATCGTGCTGGGCAGCGAAAGCACTCATGCCTGAACTGGCGCCATACGCTGCCCGTGCAGACTATTCGCGGGGACGGCGGCATCGCGAGCCCCCGCCCCGCGGCCGCAGCGATTACCAGCGCGACCGCGACCGCATCATCCACTCGACGGGATTCCGGCGCCTCGAGTACAAGACCCAGGTCTTCGTAAACCATGAGGGCGACCTGTTTCGTACCCGCTTGACGCACAGTCTCGAAGTCGCCCAGATCGGGCGATCGGTGGCGCGCCACCTGTCGCTCGACGAGGATCTGACCGAAGCCATCACGCTCGCCCATGACCTCGGGCATACGCCATTCGGCCACAGCGGCCAGGATGCCCTCAACGCCTGCATGAAACCCTACGGCGGCTTCGAGCACAACCTGCAGTCCCTGCGCGTAGTCGATGTCCTCGAACAGCGTTACGGCGCATTCGACGGTCTCAACCTGACCTTTGAGACACGCGAAGGCATACTCAAGCACTGCTCGCTGAAAAACGCCCGCCTGCTTGGTGATGTCGGAGAACGGTTCATCCGCCGGCAGCGGCCTAGCCTTGAAGCACAGATCGCCAACCTGGCCGATGAAATCGCCTACAACAACCACGATGTCGATGACGGCCTGCGTTCGGGTTTGCTGGAGATGGACCAGCTTGCGACCGTCGCCATTTTCCGCCGCCACATGCGCGCCGCACTGAAAGCTTTTCCGAAGATCGAAGGGCGCCGACTGGTCCATGAAACCGTGCGGCGCATGATCGACAGCCTGGTGACCGACCTGATCCGGCAAAGTGCAGCCACCATCCGCGAACATGCCCCGGCATCCGTGGAAGATGTACGCCGCGCCCCGCCGATGATCCGCTTCTCTGAACGCATCGATCACGAGCAGGCCGAGCTCAAGCGGTTCCTGCGCGCCAATCTCTACCGCCACTACCGAGTCTCGCGGATGAGCAGCAAGGCGCGCAGAATCATCACCGAACTGTTCCAGGCGTTTCTGGCCGAGCCCGGGCTGTTGCCACCGGAGTTCCAAGTACGCGCCCGCACCGATACGCCGCGGGCGATTGCCGACTACATCGCCGGCATGACCGACCGCTACGCCATCGTCGAGCACCGACGCCTGTTTTCTATCGACGTCAGCTGAGTTTTTCTCGCGGATTTGCGCCCCGCGGGCGGTTGTCGTAACCCCTTGATGGCGGTAGACTTATCGGGTTTCACTCCGGTTTTCGTGCAATGCACTTCACGGGTTGCGGCGGCGCAACATAATATGCTGTAATCTGTTGATAATAAACGGTTTTTAACGAGGTTGCTGATGGCTCACCCAAACCTGCCGAATCCCCAAGGCCTGTACGACGGCGACCACGAACACGATGCCTGCGGCGTCGGCTTCATTGCCAACATCAAGGGCAAGAAAAGTCACGACATCGTCGACCAGGGCCTGACCATCTTGCGCAACCTGACGCATCGGGGAGCGGTAGGAGCGGATCCCAAGGCGTCTGACGGCGCTGGCATCATGATCCAGATTCCCGATGCCTTTTTCCGAGAGGAAATGGCCAAGCAGGGCGTCAAGCTGCCCGCGGCCGGCCAGTACGGCATCGGCATGGTATTCCTGCCACGCGAACCTGCGTCGCGCCTCGCCTGCGAATACGAGATCGAGCGCGCGATCAAAGACGAAGGGCAGATATTGCTGGGCTGGCGCGACGTGCCGGTCGACAGCGAAGATCTCGGCGAATCGGTGCGCAAGGTCGAGCCCGTAATCCGCCAGGTGTTCATCGGTCGCAGTCCCGCGATCCGCGTCACCGACGCACTGGAACGCAAGCTCTACGTGATCCGCAAAAGCGCGGGCCACGCGATACGCGCGCTCAAGCTGGCGCACGGCACCGAGTTCTGGGTGCCTACGATGTCGGCACGCACCATCGTCTACAAGGGCATGCTGCTGCCGTCGCAGGTCGGCACTTATTACAAGGACCTGCAGGATCCGCGCGTAGTCTCGGCACTGGCTCTGGTGCATCAGCGGTTTTCAACCAACACCTTTCCGACCTGGGATCTGGCCCATCCCTTCCGCATGATCGCGCACAATGGCGAGATCAACACGCTGCGCGGCAACGTCAACTGGGTGCGCGCGCGGCAGGGGGCGATTTCCAGCCCGGTGCTTGGCAGGGATCTCGACAAGCTGTGGCCGGTGATCTATCCGGGACAATCCGATTCAGCCTCATTCGACAATGCGCTCGAGCTGCTGGTGATGGGCGGTTATTCGATCGCACATGCAGTGATGATGATGATCCCCGAGGCGTGGGAAGGCCATGCCCTGATGGACTCCAGCCGCCGCGCGTTTTATGAATACCATGCGGCAATGATGGAACCGTGGGACGGCCCGGCGGCGATCGCATTCTCCGATGGCCGCCAGATCGGCGCGACGCTCGACCGCAACGGATTGCGGCCGGCGCGTTATATCGTCACCGACGATGACCTGGTCATCATGGGTTCGGAATGCGGTTGCCTGCCGATACCTGAGGAAAAGATCGTCAAGAAATGGCGCCTGCAGCCGGGAAAAATGTTCCTGGTCGATCTCGAGAAGGGCCGCATCATCGACGATCGCGAACTCAAGGAGTCGCTGGCCTCGGCCAAACCCTATGCCGAGTGGATGGAGCGCATCCGCGTCAAGCTTGACGACGTCGAGAGCCAGAAGGTGCAGCCCGAGCGCAGCGCGGTGCCGCTGCTCGACCGCCAGCAGGCTTTCGGTTACACGCAGGAGGACCTCAAATTCCTGCTGGTGCCCATGGCCACCAACGGCGAAGAACCGACCGGATCCATGGGCAACGACTCGCCGCTGGCGGTCTTATCCAATAAAAACAAGAACCTCTACCACTACTTCAAGCAGCTGTTTGCGCAGGTCACCAATCCGCCGATCGATCCGATCCGCGAAGAACTGGTGACTTCGCTGGTGTCGTTCATCGGCCCGAAACCGAATCTGCTCGGCGTCGATGAAATGAATCCGCCGATCCGGCTCGAAGTCAGCCAGCCGGTACTCGATTTTTTCGAAATGGAAAAAATCCGCAACATCGAGGCTTACACCGACGGCAAGTTCAAATCGTTCGAGCTGGACATCACTTATCCGGTCGCCTGGGGCAAGGAAGCCATCGAGGCGCGGCTGGCCAGTCTCGCGGCTCAGGCCGAAGACGCGGTACGCGCCGGGTACTCGATCGCGATCATTTCCGATCGCCGCGTAAATCGCGAGCTTGTCGCGATCCCGGCCCTGCTCGCGCTGTCCACCATCCATCACCACCTCGTCGACAAGGGCCTGCGCACCAGTGCCGGACTGGTGGTCGAAACCGGTTCGGCGCGCGAGGTGCATCACTTCGCACTGCTCGGCGGCTACGGCGCCGAGGCCGTGCATCCATACCTGGCGCTTGAAAGCATGCTGCATCTGGCTGAAAACGGACAGCTGGGGACCAATGTAGACGGTTACAAGGCGATCAAGAATTACGTCAAGGCCATCGGCAAGGGTTTGCGCAAGGTCATGTCGAAAATGGGCATCTCGACCTACATGTCGTACACCGGAGCGCAGATATTCGAAGCCATCGGACTGTCGCGCGCCCTGGTCGACAAGTATTTCAACGGCACCGCATCCAATGTCGACGGAATCGGCGTGTTCGAAGTCGCCGAAGAGGCGATCCGCACCCATCGCAGCGCTTTCAGCGGCGACCCGGTCCTCGCGGGGGCGCTGGACGCAGGCGGCGAGTATGCCTGGCGGGTTCGCGGCGAGGATCACATGTGGACACCGGACACGATTGCCAAGCTGCAGCACGCGGCGCGTGCCAATAGCGTTGAGACCTACAAGGAATACGCTAACCTCATCAACGACCAGTCGGTTCGTCACATGACGTTCCGGGGCCTGTTCGAATTCCGCTTCGACCACTGCGCGCCGGTGCCGATCGCCGAAGTCGAGCCGGCAACGGAAATCGTCAAGCGCTTTTCCACCGGGGCAATGTCCCTGGGATCGATTTCGACCGAGGCCCACACCACGCTGGCCGTCGCAATGAACAGGCTCGGCGGCAAATCCAACACCGGCGAGGGCGGCGAAGACCGCAAGCGTTTCGCGCCGGCAAAAGCCGGCGAAACGCTGATGTCGCGGCTGGGGCAGGGGCGCGTCGAGCACGACATTGAGCTCAGGGAAGGCGACCAGCTGAAATCAAAAATCAAGCAGGTCGCTTCAGGCCGTTTCGGCGTCACTGCCGAGTATCTGGCCAGCGCCGAGCAGATCCAGATCAAGATGGCGCAGGGCGCCAAGCCCGGCGAAGGCGGCCAGTTGCCCGGACGCAAGGTATCGGAATACATCGCAGAACTGCGCTACTCCACGCCCGGCGTCGAACTGATCTCGCCCCCGCCACACCACGACATCTATTCCATCGAAGACCTGGCACAGCTGATCCATGATCTGAAGAACAGCAATCCCGCTGCCTCCATCAGCGTCAAGCTGGTGTCCGAAGTCGGCGTCGGCACCGTGGCCGCCGGCGTAGCCAAGGCCAAGGCCGACCATGTAACCATTTCGGGGCATGACGGCGGCACGGGCGCGAGTCCGTGGTCTTCGATCAAGCACGCCGGCACCCCCTGGGAACTGGGGCTTGCCGAGACCCAGCAAACCCTGGTCCTGAACCGCCTGCGCGGCCGCATCGCCGTGCAGGTCGACGGACAGATGAAAACCGGCCGTGACGTGGTGATCGGCGCACTGCTGGGTGCCGACGAGTTCGGCTTCGCCACGGCACCACTGGTGGTCGAAGGCTGCATCATGATGCGCAAGTGCCACCTCAACACCTGCCCGGTCGGAGTCGCCACCCAGGATCCTGTGCTGCGCAAAAAGTTCGCCGGCAAGCCCGAACATGTCATCAACTACTTCTTCTTTGTGGCCGAGGAAATCCGCGAACTGATGGCGAAACTCGGCATCCGCAAATTCGACGACCTGATCGGGCGTTCCGACCTGCTCGACACCCGCAAGGGTATCGAACACTGGAAAGCGCAGGGCCTCGATTTCAGCCGGATTTTCCACCAGCCGCAAATCGGCCCCGAAGTCGCGCGTTTCCACAATGAATCGCAGGACCACGGGCTCGACAAGGCGCTGGACCACCGGCTGATCGAACTGGCGGCCCCGGCGCTTGAGCGCGGTGAAAAAGTGTCCATCGACATGCCGATCCGCAACATCAACCGTACCGTCGGCACCATGCTGTCGGGTGAAGTCGCCAAGCGCTACGGCCACGATGGCCTGCCTGACGACACCATCCGCGTGCGTTTTGCCGGTTCCGCGGGGCAGAGCCTGGGGGCTTTCCTTTCCCGCGGCATCACGATCGACCTGATCGGCGACACCAACGACTATTGCGGCAAAGGGCTGTCCGGCGGGCGCATCATTGTCCAGCCGTCACCCAAGTTCCGCGGTGATCCGGCGCAGAACATCATCACCGGCAATGTCGTGCTCTACGGTGCGATCGCCGGCGAGGCCTACTTCCGCGGCGTGGCCGGAGAGCGTTTTGCCGTGCGCAATTCAGGCGCGCACGCCGTCGTTGAAGGCGTCGGCGACCATGGTTGCGAGTACATGACCGGCGGCACGATCCTGGTTCTGGGCAGCGCCGGCCGCAACTTTGCGGCCGGCATGTCCGGCGGCATTGCCTATGTCTACGACAGCGAGGGCAGCTTCGCCGCACATTGCAATACCGCCATGGTGACGCTGGAGCCCGTGCTGACGGAAGCCGAACAGGATGCCAAAGTACCTCGCGACATCTGGCACCTTGGCGACGCCGACGAAGTCATCCTGAAGCGGCTGGTCGAAAATCATGCAAAATTGACCGGCAGCACGCGTGCGCAGCAGCTCCTCGCCGACTGGCCGGCCGCACGCGGCAAATTCGTCAAGGTATTTCCAAACGAGTACCGGCGCGCGCTGGGCGAACTGGCAGCGAAGAGCAAGAAAATAGCGGCCTGAAGACCTTTCAGGCATGGAAAAATATCAATGTTTGAACGTCCGCGGGGACGGTGTTCGGGGATCAGACTGTCATGGGAAAAGTAACGGGATTTCTTGAATTCGAGCGGCTGCACGAGGCCGCCGAGCAGCCTCAGGCCAGGCTCAAGCACTGGCACGAATTCGTCGATCATCTCAGCGACGAAGCTGCAGGTGTTCAGGGCGCACGCTGCATGGATTGCGGCACGCCGTTCTGCATGAGCGGCTGCCCGATCAACAACATCATCCCGGACTGGAACGACCTGGTTTTCAAGCAGGACTGGCAACGGGCGCTGGACACCCTGCATTCGACCAACAATTTTCCCGAATTCACCGGTCGCGTCTGTCCTGCGCCCTGCGAAGCTGCGTGCACGCTCAACATCAACAACGACCCGGTGGGGATCAAGTCGATCGAACACGCCATCATCGACAAGGGCTGGTCATCAGGATGGGTGCTGCCGCAGCCGCCTGCGGCAAAAACCGGCAAACGGGTCGCGATCATCGGTTCGGGTCCGGCCGGACTGGCCTGCGCGCAGCAGCTGGGGCGTGCGGGGCACACTGTGGTCGTATTCGAGAAAGCCGACCGCATCGGCGGTCTGCTGCGCTACGGCATCCCCGACTTCAAGATGGAGAAGCATCTGATCGACCGTCGCGTCGAACAGATGCAGGCCGAAGGCGTCGAGTTTCGCGTCAATCAGGATATCGGGGGCGCCGTTCCGGCAAAAGCCCTGCTCGATGAATTCGATTCAGTGGTCATGGCCGGCGGCGCCGAACTGCCGCGTGACCTGCCAGTGCCGGGGCGTGAACTCGGCGGCGTACATTTCGCCATGGAATTCCTGCCGCAGCAGAACAAGGTCGTCGCAGGCGACAAGGTGCCGGGGCAGATCAAGGCCACCGGCAAGCACGTGGTCGTCATCGGCGGCGGCGACACCGGTTCGGATTGCGTCGGGACGTCGAACCGCCACGGCGCAGCCTCGGTGACCCAGTTCGAACTGTTGCCGCAGCCGCCGGCGCAGGAAAACAAGCCGATGGTCTGGCCCTACTGGCCGGTCAAGCTGCGCACCTCGAGCTCGCATGAGGAAGGTTGCAAGCGGGACTGGTCCGTGGCCACCAAGCGTTTCGAGGGCAAGGACGGCAAGGTCGAGAAGCTGGTGGCGTCACGCGTTGAGTGGAAGGACGGGAAAATGCAGGAAGTGCCCGGTTCGGAATTCACGATGAAGGCGGATCTCGTGCTGTTGGCAATGGGCTTTGTCGGCCCGGTGCCAGGCGGGTTGCTCGAGCAACTGGGCGTGGCAAAGGACAACCGCGGCAACGTGCAGGCCAACACCGAGGTTTACAAAACCTCCGTCGGCAAGGTCTTTGCCGCCGGCGACATGCGCCGTGGCCAGTCACTGGTGGTATGGGCGATTCGTGAAGGTCGCCAGTGTGCACGCGCGGTTGATGAATTCCTGATGGGAAGCAGCGAGCTGCCGCGCTGATGGCGGCGCTGAAAAACGACACGTTCATCCGCGCCCTGCTGCGGCAGCCGACGGAATACACGCCTGTCTGGATCATGCGCCAGGCAGGGCGTTATCTGCCGGAATACAACGCCACACGCAAACGCGCGGGCAGTTTCCTCGGGCTCGCCAAGAATCCGGGTTTCGCCACCGAAGTCACGCTGCAGCCGCTGGAGCGGTTTCCGCTGGATGCCGCAATCCTGTTTTCAGACATCCTGACCGTGCCGGATGCGATGGGGCTGGGCCTTTATTTCGCCGAGGGCGAGGGCCCCAAATTTGAACGACCCGTACGCGATGAAGCTGCGGTCCGCACATTGAAAGTGCCCGAGCCGCGCGAAACACTGGGCTATGTACTCGACGCCGTGAAACAGATTCGCGGCGCGCTCGACGGCAAGGTGCCCCTGATCGGATTTTCCGGCAGTCCCTACACGCTGGCCTGTTACATGGTCGAAGGCGGTGGCAGCGAGGATTTCCGCACCATCAAGACCATGCTCTACGCACGACCCGATCTGCTGCACCATATCCTCGATATCAATGCCCGTGCGGTCATCGCCTATCTCAATGCGCAGATCGAAGCCGGTGCGCAGGCGGTGATGGTGTTCGATACCTGGGGCGGGGCGCTGTCGGACGCGGCTTACCATGAATTTTCGCTGGCCTACCTGCAGCGCGTCGTCAGCGGCCTGCATCGCGAATGGAACGGCAGCACAATACCCAGCATCGTGTTCACCAAGGGCGGCGGCCTGTGGCTGGAAGACATTGCCGCGATCGGCTGCAGCGCCGTGGGTCTGGACTGGACCGTCGACATCGGCGCTGCACGCCGCCGCATCGGCGACAAGGTCGCATTGCAGGGCAACCTCGACCCGGCCGTCCTTTTCAGCCCGCCCGCAACAATCGTGGCGCAGGTTGGCGCCGTGCTGCACCGGTACGGAACCGGAGCCGGCCATGTCTTCAACCTCGGACATGGCGTATCTCAATTCACGCCACCGGAACACGTTGCCGCGCTGGTTGAAGCTGTTCACGACCTGAGCCGCGCTTTTCACTGATTCTCCAGGGGCATAAGATCAAAAAGCTTATGCACAGCAAAGGTTTAGCGTTGTGCGATGGAACCAAGACGAAAGCCGGCCTGGGTTTGTTAATTAAGTTATTGTTTTTATTAATATAATTTTGTTTTTCGCGCTGGTGACCGGCATGGTCCCCATTCTTGCGGACACTCCAGTCAGGCGACCATCGTGTTGATCAACAGGGTTATCCACAGGGTCAACCGCGCAAAATCCCTTGCTGGTAAACAGCTTGGCGGTCATTCCTATAATGCCGGTGAGCTTCCGGCACTAACTCCGCGACTCATCCAATGAGCCTGGTACGCGTTGCCCTCGACGTACCGCTGGCGCGCCTCTTTGATTACCGTTGCGACGATCACGCTGCAGCTATCGGCGCGCGCGTGCTGGTGCCTTTCGGGCGCCAGAAACTTGTCGGCATCGTGGTCGCTCGGCCGCAGGACAGCGAAGTACCCGAAGCCAGGCTGCGGCGGGTCAGCGCGCTGCTGGATGAAACTCCGTTGTTGCTGGCCGCCGACCTGCGTCTGCTCGAGTTTGCAGCAGAATATTATGTGCACCCGCTGGGATCGGTGATCATGGCCACGCTGCCTGCTGCGCTGCGTCGCGTCCGCCAGCGCGAATTGCCGCCTCCAGCCTGGGCATTGACTGCAGCGGGGCGTGCCGCGGCCGTCGACGCCCTGCCGCCGCGCGCCCGCGCACAGCGCAACCTGCTCACCCTGCTGCAGCAACAAACCGTCATCGACCACGCAGCCATCGCTGCCGCGGGGACGGCGACACGCAGGGCGCTCAAGGATTTCATCGACTGCGAATGGGTGCGACCCGACAGCCGCGGCGACATTTCCACCGCAGCCATGCCCCCGGCTGCCGGCATGCCGCCGCAGCTGACTCCGGAGCAGGCTGCGGCAACGGCGGAAATCATCGCCGCGCTCGGGACCTACCAGACGCTGCTGTTGTGGGGCATTACCGGCAGCGGCAAAACCGAGGTATACCTGCACGCCATGGCCGCAGCGCTGGCTCGCGATGAACAGATCCTGCTGCTGGTTCCGGAAATCGCGTTGACGCCGCAACTCGAACAACTGGTGATTGCTCGTTTCCCCGGCGTTGCCGTGTCCACGCTGCACAGCGGCCTCGCCGACGGTGAGCGTGCACGACGCTGGCAGACGGCGCGCAAAGGTGAGGCACGCATCGTGCTCGGCACCCGCCTTTCCGTGTTCACGCCGCTGCCGGAGCTCGGTTTGATCATCGTTGACGAGGAGCACGACACCTCCTTCAAGCAGGGGGAGGGATTCCGCTATTCGGCGCGCGACCTTGCCGTGGTTCGCGCCCGCCTGGCCGGTATCCCGGTACTGCTCGGTTCCGCGACGCCGGCGCTCGAAACCTGGCGCAACGCCACGGACCGGCGATATCGCCTGCTGAAACTGACACGGCATGTGCAGGGGGCGCTTCCGGATATTGCCTGCGTCGACTTGCAGCACCAGCCGCAGGTCGACGGCCTGGCTGCACCATTGATCGCCGCAATCGGGGCCTGCGTCGCCCGCGGCGAACAGAGCCTGATTTTCATCAACCGCCGCGGTTTCGCGCCGGTGCTGATGTGCGGGAGCTGCGGCTGGATTTCGGATTGCAGGCGCTGCTCGGCACGCCTGGTCGTGCACCTGCGGGAACGGCTACTGCGCTGCCACCATTGCGGCCACGAACGACCCGTACCGGTCACTTGCCCGGAATGCGGCGACGCCGATCTCGCCCCGGTCGGTCAGGGTACGCAACGCATCGAAGCCGCACTGGCCGGACAGTTTCCGGATGCACGCATCATGCGCATCGACCGCGACACTACTCGGCGCAAGGATGCCTGGCAGTCCATGCGAAGCCGCATCCATGACCGCGAGGTCGACATCCTGGTCGGCACCCAAATCCTCGCCAAGGGTCATGATTTCCCGCACCTGAGTCTGGTCGGCGTAATCAATGCCGACAGCATGCTCTACAGCAATGATTTCCGCGCCGCAGAGCGCTTGTATGCACTGCTGACCCAGGTGGCCGGACGTGCCGGACGTGGTGCCAGGCCGGGCCGGGTACTGGTGCAGACCCGATTCCCCGATCACCCGCTGTTCACCGCATTGCGCAGCCAGGACTTCGAAGCCTTCGCCCGCATCCAGCTTGCCGAACGGCGGCAGGCGGGTTTCCCGCCTTATGTGCACCAGGCACTGCTGCGCGCCGAGGCACGTGACCTGGCCACCGCGCTGCGGTTTCTGGAAGAAGCCGCACATGCCGCGCATGGACTCGCCAGCGAAGTCACGGTCTTCGATCCGGTGCCGGCCCAGATGATGCGCAGGGCGGGAAGGGAGCGGGCGCAGCTGCTGGTACAGGCAACGAGCCGGGCCGGGCTGCGCAGATTCCTGAACGCATGGCATCCGCTGCTCGCCGGTGCGGCCAGCACCGCATCGCGCTGGTCGCTGGATGTCGACCCGCTGGAATTCTGAGAGGGAAAAGACCCTGCGCCATGCTAGAATTCGGCACTTTTCGCGGCCCCGACCGCCGCCTGTCTGCAGCGCGGAGCTGTCGCCCGCCGCATTCACCATCCTGATCCGGAAATGACCACCGCGCCCGTCGACGCCCGAACACTGCTTGCCGGACTGCTCCGGGACGCACTCGGAAAAGTCGCGCCGGAAGGCGCGGCCGCTGCCATCCATCTCGACCGCCCGAAAATGGCGCAGCACGGCGATTTTGCCTGCAACGTCGCCCTGCAGCTGGCGAAGACGCTGCGCGGCAATCCGCGCGCCATCGCCCAGCAACTGATAGCGGCGCTGCCGGCATCGCCCTGGATCGAAAAAGCGGAAGTCGCCGGCGCCGGATTCATCAACCTGTTCCTGACCCGGGCTTACAAGCAGCAGGTCGTCGGTCGCGTGCTCGCAGCCGGCAAGCATTATGGCTGCAGTTTGACCGGGCAGGACAAGAAAACCCAGGTGGAATTTGTTTCCGCCAACCCGACCGGACCCCTGCATGTCGGACATGGCCGCGGCGCTGCGTACGGCGCCAGCCTCTCGGCAATCCTCGTCGCCGCCGGGTTCAACGTGGCGCGCGAATACTATGTCAACGATGCAGGACGCCAGATGGACATACTGGCGCTATCGACCTGGCTGCGTTACATCGAACGCGGCGGGGAATCCACCCAGTTTCCCCCCAACGCCTATCGCGGCGACTATGTGCTCGCCATGGCCGATGAATTGCGCGGCAAAAACGGCGGGCGCTACCAGAAAAGCTGGAGTGAAGCCGCGGCCGGCGCCGCGGATGTGAACACCGACCCTGAACGCCATCTCGATGACCTGATTGTCAATGCCAAGCGCCTGCTCGGCGATGCCTACGAAGAGATTCACCGCTTCGCCCTGGAAACACAGCTCGCGGATTGTCGCGACGACCTCGCCGAATTCGGCGTGACTTTCGACCGGTGGTTCTCCGAACGCTCACTGTTCACTTCGGGACAGGTGGAACGCGCCGTGGAAGAACTCGGGCGGCGCGGACACATCTACGAGCAGGAAGGGGCGAAGTGGTTTCGCTCGACGGCGTTCGGTGACGAAAAAGACCGCGTGGTGCAGCGGGAAAACGGCCAGTACACCTACTTCGCCAGCGACATTGCCTACCATCTCGACAAGTTCGAGCGCGGACACGACATAGTGATCGACGTATGGGGCGCAGACCACCACGGCTACATTGCGCGCGTCAAGGGCGCGTTGTCGGCTCTCGGATGTGATGCCTCGCGGCTGAACATCGCACTGGTGCAGTTTGCGGTGCTCTACCGCAACGGGCAAAAGGCCCAGATGTCGACACGCTCCGGTGAATTCGTCACGCTGCGCGAACTGCGCCAGGAAGTGGGCAACGATGCCGCCCGCTTCTTCTATGTCATGCGCAAAAGCGACCAGCATCTCGATTTTGATCTCGATCTGGCGAAATCGCGCAGCAACGAAAATCCGGTCTATTACATCCAGTACGCACATGCCCGTGTCTGCAGCGTGCTGGAGCAATGGGGTGGTGACGAAAGCAGCCTCGATGGCGCCGACGTATCGCCGCTGACCTCGGATCATGAGGCTGCGCTGCTGAAAAGCCTGATGGAATATCCAGACGTGATTGAAAACGCCGCACGCGACCTTGCGCCCCACAGCCTGGCGTTTTACCTGAAGGAGCTCGCCGGCGAATTCCACAGTTACTACAATGCCGAGCGTTTCCTGGTCGACGATGCCGCACTGACGACAGCCCGCCTGGCGCTGGCACTGGCGGTACGCCAGGTGCTGCGCAACGGTCTGTCGCTGCTTGGTGTGACCGCCCCAGAAAAAATGTAAGATTGCCGCGTGAGCAGAGACTACAAAGGCAGCGAACGCAAGAGCACACCCCGCGGCAGCAGCGGGTCGCTGTTCATCGGCATCCTGATCGGGCTGGTGCTCGGCCTGGGCATCGCCCTTGGCGTCGCCTGGTACATCAACAAGATGCCCAGCCCGTTCCAGCAGAAAGCGCCGGCCCCGCGCACGGAAGCCCAGAAACCCGCCGTTGCCGAGCCGGCCAGGCCGGCGGACAAAACCGGCAAGGCTGTGGAAACAAAGCCCAGGTTTGATTTCTACAAAATCCTGCCCGGGGTCGAAGAACCGGCCACCGATCAGCAACTGCGCGATGCGAAATCCGTCAAAACCAAATCACGTGAATCGTTCTACCTGCAGGCCGGCGCATTCCAGAGCGCGCCGGACGCCGACAACCTGAAGGCGAGGCTCGCGCTGATCGGCATGCAGGCGTCGATCCAGACCACGGAACTGCCGGATCGCGGCACCTGGCACCGCGTGCGCATCGGCCCCTACGGCAATGTCGAGGAACTTAACCGCGCCCGCGACGCTCTGAAGAAAAACGGCATCGATACCACCCTGATCAAGGTGCGTGACGCCGAAAAGTGAACATTTTTCCCGGAGATTCCATGCGAACGAAATCCCTGTTCCGGTACCTGCTGGCAGTCGCCGCCCTGACCTTCGGTATTGCCGCAGCCCATGCCGCGCAACCGGTGCCCGGGAAAGATTACACCCAGGTGCGGCCGCCCCAGCCTACCGACAACAGTGCCAAGATCGAAGTGCTGGAATTTTTCTTTTATGGCTGCCCGCATTGCAACAACCTGCAGCCTTCCCTGGAGGCATGGCTCAAAAACAAGCCGGCCGATGTCGATTTCAGGCGCATACCGGCCGTATTCCAGGACAGCTGGGTGCCGCTGACCCGGGCCTATTACGCGATTGAAGCCATGGGGCTGGTCGAAAAACTGCACCATGACATGTTTGAAACCCTGCACAAGAAACGCATTCGACTGCAGAATGCCGAAGCGATCTTCGAATGGGCGGCGAGCAAAGGCGTGGATCGCAAGAAATTTGCCGATACCTTTAACTCTTTCGGTGTCAACGGCCGCACCCAGCGTTCCATAGAGCTGACCCGCAAGTACGACATTCCGGGCACTCCCGCGATGGCGATCGACGGCAGGTTCCTGACGGCGCCTTCAATGACGCTGAAAACCGACCGCACCGTCGACTACGAACGCTTTTTCCAGGTCGTCGATGCACTGATCGCCGAAGCCCGCAAGACCAAAGGAAGCAAATAGGCGCATGACCCTGCGGCACACGCTGCCCGCCTTAATTGCCAGCATGCTGGCATTGCTGGTGCTGGCCGGCGGGTCTGCTGTCGCCCAACAACCGCGAGTACTGCGAGCGGAGATCGATTATCGGGTAATCCCTCCGCAGCCGGTACAGGTATCCAGCGGCATCGAGATCATAGATTTTTTCTGGTACGGTTGCCCTTACTGCAACCAGCTGCAGCCATCGCTCGAGCGCTGGATCAGCCGAAAACCCGCCGACGTCACCGTGCGCCGCATTCCGGTCATTCTGCGCGACAGCTGGGCGCCGCATGCGCGCATTTATTACACGCTGGAAGCCCTGGGCGAAGCTGAGCGCCTGCACCAGCGCGTATACCACGGTTATCACGTCGAGCAGCTCTACATGAGCAAACCGGATGTGATGTCCGAATGGGCGGTACGCAATGGCATCGACCGCGCCCGCTGGGACGAAGCATACGCTTCAGCCGAGGTGGGGCGCAAAGTTGAAGAAGCTGCAAAACTTACCCGGGCCTACGGCATCACCGGCACGCCTTCGTTGGTGGTACAGGGACGTTACCTGACTTCGGGCAACATGGCCGAGTCGCTGGACGGCGTGATACCGATCCTTGACGGCATGGTTCGCCGCGTACGCGAAACACCGGCTCCCTGATTTCGCGCGGCATTCAGGCGCCACCTTGGTGCCGTCTCCATCCACATCGCCAGTTGCCGCCATCCGGAATAGCACGAGCCGGTAGGCATGAGCGACGGTTGCGGGAATGCGATGTTTATTCGACAGTCACTGACTTGGCGAGATTGCGCGGCTTATCGACGTCGGTGCCACGATGCAAGGCGGTGTGATAAGCCAGCAGCTGCAGCGGCACGGTATGCAAAATCGGCGAGAGCAGTCCGGCATGATCGGGCATCTGGATCACGTGTACGCCGTCGCCGGATTCAAAATGGGTCGCCTGGTCGGCCAGCACGTAGAGTTCGCCGCCGCGCGCGCGCACTTCCTGCAGGTTTGATTTAAGTTTTTCGAGCAGCGCGTCTTTCGGCGCCACCGCCACCACCGGCATGTTGCGGTCGACCAGCGCCAGCGGACCATGCTTCAATTCCCCGGCAGCATAGGCCTCGGCGTGAATATATGAAATTTCCTTCAGTTTCAACGCGCCTTCCATGGCGATCGGATAGTGGATGCCGCGGCCGAGAAACAGCGCATGTTCCTTGCGGGCGAAAACCGCCGCCCATTGCGCAATCTGCGGTTCAACCTGCAGCACGTGGCTCAACGCCGTCGGGAGGTGGCGCAGCGCATGAAGCAATTCGTCTTCGCGGGCAGGCGTGAGTTTGCCGCGCTGCTTGGCCAGCGCCATGGTCAGCAGTACCAGAGCCGCCAACTGCGTGGTGAAAGCCTTGGTTGATGCCACGCCGATTTCCGGGCCTGCACGGGTCAGAAAACGCAGATCGGAAGCCCGCACCAGCGCCGATTCCGGCACGTTGCATATGGCCAGGCTGTGATGGTGGCCACGCTGCTTGGCATACTGCAGGGCAGCCAGGGTATCGGCTGTTTCGCCGGATTGCGAAATCGTCACCACCAGGGCGTCGGGATCGTTGAAGGTTTCGCGGTAGCGGTATTCGCTGGCAATTTCGACATTGCAGGGCAGGCCTGCCAGCGCCTCGATCCAGTAACGCGCAACCATCCCGGCGTGATAACTGGTGCCGCAAGCAAGAATTATCAAGCCGTTGATTTTATTGAATATTTTATCTGCGTCTGTACCAAATAACTGGGGCACCACGGTCCGTGCGCTGGTCACCATTTCCAGGGTGTTGGCCACCGCCATCGGCTGCTCGAAAATTTCCTTCTGCATGTAATGCCGGTACTGGCCAAGTTCAACCGAAGCAGCAGTCAGCTGCGAAATCTGTTCCTCCCGCAGCACCGGCCGCCCCTCGGCATCAACAATGCGCACGCCTTCGCGTGTCAGTTCGGCGCAATCGCCTTCGCCGAGGTAAACCACGCGCTGCGTAACCTGGATCAGCGCCGAAGCGTCGGAAGCGGCAAAGTTCTGTCCATCACCCAAGCCCAGCAATAGCGGGGCCCCCATGCGCGCCACCACCAGCCGCGCGGGATCAGCCTCGTTGACCACTGCAATGGCATATGCACCCACCAGTTCGCGCAGGCTGCGCTGCACGGCAGCAAACAACTCACCACACTCGTCCAGGTGCAGGCGCACCAGGTGCGCTATGACCTCAGTGTCCGTGTCCGATACGAAGGCATAACCGCGCGCGCGCAGTTTCGCACGCATGTCGTCGTGATTTTCGATGATGCCGTTGTGCACGACCGAGATGCCGCCGGATACATGCGGGTGAGCGTTTTTTTCGGACGGCGCACCATGGGTGGCCCAGCGCGTATGGGCGATGCCGAGATGGCCCTCGACCTGTCCGGCCTGCACGAGGCGTTCCAGTTCGGCAACACGACCGGTGCTGCGCACGCGACGCAGTTTTCCGTTGATCACCGCGATCCCGGCTGAATCGTAACCGCGGTATTCGAGGCGCTTGAGACCTTCGATCAGCACCGGCACCACGTTGCGTGCCGCGACGGCACCGACAATTCCACACATTGCTCAGGCTCGCTCTTTCATGTTTTTTCCCTGGTCGCCTTCTTGCGGGGTCGCTGCCAGGCGGCACGGTGCTCCTGCGTCTTGGCATTGAGAACCAGACCGCCGGTGGGCGTGTCCTTCCAGACCGTGGTACCGGCACCCACCGTCACGCCACGGCTCACGCGCACCGGCGCCACCAGCTGCACGTCGGAACCGATATGCACGTCGTCCTCGATCACCGTGTGGTGTTTGTTGGCACCATCGTAATTGCAGGTGATCGTGCCGGCACCGATGTTGACGTTACGACCCACGGTGGAATCACCGACGTAAGCCAGGTGATTCGCCTTGGAGCCATCGCCGATTTCGCTGGCCTTGATTTCAACGAAATTGCCGATATGCACGTCGGAAGCCAGTTGCGTGCCGGGGCGGATACGCGCATACGGGCCGATCCGGCAATTGGCACCGATCCGCGCCCCGTCGAGATGCGAAAACGGCTCGATGCGCGTGCCGGAACCGATGACCACGTCCTTCAGCACACATTGCGCGCCGACGCTGACGCCGGCGCCCAGTTTTACCGCACCTTCGAATACGCAATTGACGTCGATATGCACGTCGCGGTCACATTCGATCACGCCGCGGGCATCAAAACGCAGCGGGTCAACCAGCGTCACGCCGGCATCGAGCAGCCGGGAAGCCTGCTGCCACTGGTAAGTACGCTCCAGCTGCGCGAGCTGCGCCCGGTTGTTGACACCCCGGGTTTCGCCTGCATCCGCGACCTTGACGCCGGTAACCGGCACGCGATCCTTGACGGCAAGCGCGATGACATCGGTCAGGTAATACTCTTTCTGCGAATTCCTGTTCTGCAACTGAGACAGCCAGCCCTCCAGGCGCGCGGTCGGCAGGGCCATGATCCCGGTATTGACTTCGCGGATGCGGCGTTGCGCAGCAGTGGCATCCTTCTGCTCGACGATGCCGGTCACCCGCCCGGCCTTGTTGCGCAGGATGCGGCCGTATCCGGCTGGATCATCCATGTCCGCTGTCAGCACCGCCACGCCCTTGCCTGCGGCATCCAGCAGCATGCGCAGCGTAACAGCACTCACGAGCGGCACATCGCCGTAGAGCACCAGCGTCAGCGGCGCACTGGACAGCAGCGGCAACGCCTGCTGCAAAGCGTGCCCGGTGCCGAGTTGCGGCGACTGCAGCGCATAGACCAGTTGTTCACCGGACAGCGCAGCCTGCACGAGGTCACCGCCGTGGCCATGAACCACGCAGACCTGTTCGGTGGTGATCTCGCGCGCAACTGCAACCACATGCGCGATCAGCGGCCTTCCGGCCAGCACGTGCAATACCTTGGGCAGGTCGGAATGCATGCGCTTGCCTAGTCCGGCGGCAAGTATGACGACTTGGGCTTTCATCCGAAAATTATCGCATAAACATCAGCTTATCCGCTGTTTTACATGATCTGCGACAGCCTGCCGCTGCTGTTGCGTCAGTTGCAGGCCGCACTTGGTCCGACGCCACAGCACATCATCGGCATGCGCCGCCCATTCCTGCCCGACGAACCAGTCGACTTCGCGTTCGTAGAGTCCGGCGCCGAAATCCCGTCCCAGGCCGGAGATCGCCGTGACGCCATCGAGCAGGGCATGAGCCAGCATGCCATGGCGCCGGAACAGGCTGCGTAGCAGGGCCTGGGGCAGATTGTGGTAGCGATCGAACAGCGCATCACGCGCCTGTTCGCGGCTGGATCCCGCAAAATCCCCGCCCGGCAACGGCACGGTCGCCGTCCAGTCGCCCCGCAACCCCGGAAAAAAGGGCGCCAGCCTGTGCAGTGCATGTTCCGCCAGGCGCCGGTATGTGGTGACCTTGCCGCCGTAGATCGATAACACCGGCGCTTTTCCCGAGTCATCCTCCACGCGCAGGGTATAGTCCCGCGAAATCGCCGACGGGTTTTTGCCGCCGTCATCATGCAATGGTCGCACTCCCGCGTAGCGCCAGACCACCTGCGACGGCAGCACCGGCTGCCGCAGATAGCGGCCGGCAGCCCGGCACAGGTAATCGACTTCCGCATCACTTGCCAGCACTGCGCCTGGATCACCGTCGTAAGGGACATCGGTGGTGCCGACCAGGGTGTGGCTTTCGCCATACGGGATCATGAACACCACGCGGCGATCGTCGTTCTGCAGGATGAAGGCATGGTCGCCACGATAGAGTTGCGGCAACACGATATGGCTGCCCTTGACCAGTCGGACTCGGTCCTTGCCGGGTTGCCCGAGACACCCGTCCAGCACCTGTTTTACCCACGGTCCGGCGGCATTGACGATGGCCCGGGCTTGGATTTCGCTCCCGTTGCCCAATGTGATCCGCCAGACCCGGTCTTCGCGCCGGGCTGACAGGCATTCGGTCCGTGTCAGGATTTTCGCGCCGCGCTGTCGTGCATCCATCGCGTTGCTGATCACCAGCCGTGCGTCATCGACGCGGCAATCCGAATACATGAAACCGTGCCTTAATTGCGTCCGCAGCCCGTCATCGTAAGGCGGCCGGTCCAGGCGCACCACTTGCGATCCCGGCAAGCTGTCCCGGCGCGCCAGGTGATCGTAGAGAAACAATCCGACGCGAATCATCCAGCGCGGCCGCAGGCCGGGCACATGCGGCATGATGAAACGCGCCGGCCATACCAGGTGCCGTGCGGTGCGCAGCAGGATCTCGCGTTCCGCCAGCGCCTCCGCCACCAGCCGGAATTCGAATTGTTCGAGATAACGCAGGCCGCCATGGATCAGCTTGCTGCTGGAGGAACTGGTATGGGCCGCAAGGTCGTCCTTTTCGGCCAGCACTACCGAGAGGCCCCGCCCCGCCGCGTCGCGGGCGATGCCCGCGCCGTTGATGCCCCCGCCGATGATCAGCAGATCAACCGGGTCGGCAGTCATCGCGGGAGACAAAAAAGGGCGGCTAGCAGCCGCCCCGGTGTGATGTCATGGCCGGCAGACTCAGCGTTTGCCGCGCAGCTTGCGGATGGCCGCCAGCTGCGCCGCCAGCATCGCCAGCTCGGCTTCGACCGTGGCGATTTCCTGCTTGCCTTGGGCATTTTTGCGCGCTTCCTCGGCCTGTTTCAGCGCCTCGGTGGCCTTGGCTTCATCGAGATCAGCGCCGCGGATCGCGGTATCGGCCAGCACGGTGACCACTTTAGGCTGCACTTCGAGCACGCCGCCAGCGACAAAAATGAACTCTTCCGCACCGCCGCCAGCCGGCTTGATGCGCACCTCGCCGGGCTTGATGCGGGTGATCAGCGGGGTGTGCCGGGGATAGATGCCGAGCTCACCGGCTTCGCCCGGCAGCACGACGAACTCCGCCTCGCCGGAATAGATCTGCTCTTCCGCGCTGACGACATCGACATGCATGGTATGTACTGCTTCAGCCATTGCCGGACTCCTTGCCCCTTACTGCAGCGTCTTGGCTTTCTCGAAAGCTTCTTCGATGCCGCCGACCATGTAGAAAGCCTGCTCCGGCAGGGCATCGCATTCGCCGTTGACGATCATCTTGAAGCCCTTGATGGTGTCTTTCAGCGACACGTACTTGCCCGGCGAACCGGTGAACACCTCGGCGACACTGAACGGCTGCGACAGGAAGCGCTGGATTTTCCGCGCGCGGGATACCGCCAGCTTGTCTTCAGGGGAAAGTTCGTCCATGCCCAGGATCGCGATGATGTCGCGCAGTTCCTTGTAGCGCTGCAGCGTTGCCTGCACGCCGCGCGCGGTGTTGTAGTGCTCTTCGCCGACGACATGCGGATCAAGCTGGCGCGAGGTCGAATCCAGCGGATCCACTGCGGGATAGATGCCCAGCGATGCGATGTCGCGCGACAGCACGACGGTGGAGTCGAGGTGGCCGAAGGTGGTCGCGGGGGAGGGATCGGTCAGGTCGTCCGCCGGCACGTACACCGCCTGGATCGAGGTGATCGAACCGACCTTGGTCGACGTGATGCGTTCCTGCAACCTGCCCATTTCCTCCGCCAGCGTCGGCTGGTAGCCCACCGCCGAAGGCATCCGGCCGAGCAGCGCCGAAACCTCGGTGCCGGCCAGCGTGTAGCGATAGATGTTGTCGACGAAAAACAGTACGTCACGGCCCTCGTCGCGGAACGCTTCGGCCATGGTAAGGCCGGTCAGTGCCACGCGCAGGCGGTTGCCCGGCGGCTCGTTCATCTGGCCGTAGACCATCGCCACTTTCGACTTCGACAGGTCGTCCTTGTTGACGACGCCCGCTTCCATCATCTCGTGGTAGAAGTCGTTACCCTCGCGGGTGCGCTCGCCGACGCCGGCGAACACCGACAGGCCCGAATGCGCCTTCGCGATGTTGTTGATCAGTTCCATCATGTTCACGGTCTTGCCGACACCGGCGCCGCCGAACAGGCCGACCTTGCCACCCTTGGCGAAAGGGCATACCAGGTCAATCACCTTGATGCCGGTTTCGAGCAGATCCTGCGAGGGCGACAGCTCCTCGTAGGTCGGTGCCGTGCGGTGGATGGACATTTTCTTGTCGGACTTGACCGGGCCTACTTCGTCAATCGGGCGGCCGAGCACATCCATGATGCGCCCCAGCGTGGCCGGGCCCACGGGCACCGAGATCGGCGCGCCGGTGTTGGACACCATCATGCCGCGGCGCAGGCCGTCGGAAGATCCCAGCGCGATGGTGCGCACCACGCCGTCGCCGAGTTGCTGCTGAACTTCCAGCGTCAGCTCGCTGCCGTCCATTTTCAGCGCATCGTAGACATGCGGCATCTGGTCGCGGGCAAACTCGACGTCGATCACCGCGCCGATACACTGAACGATTTTTCCCTGGCTCATGGTCAATCCCTAAATCAAAATGTCGTCAAACAATCAAACCGCCGCCGCACCGGCGACGATCTCCGACAGCTCCTTGGTAATCGAAGCCTGCCGCGTCTTGTTGTAAATCAGTGTCAATTCGTCTATCACCTTGCCGGCGTTGTCCGAAGCCGCTTTCATTGCCACCATGCGCGCCGACTGCTCGGACGCCATGTTCTCGGCCACACCCTGGTAGATCAACGCCTCGACATAACGGGTCAGCACCTGGTCGAGCACCACCTTGGCATCCGGTTCGTAGATGTAATCCCAGGAACCTTCGGGTGCGCCCAGCGCATCGCCCGACAGCGGCAGCAGCTGTTCAACCACCGGTTCCTGTTTCATGGTGTTGACGAACCTGGTGTAGATGATCAGCAGCCGGTCAAAACGATCCTGGGTGTAACCGTCGAGCATGACTTTCAGCGCGCCGATCAGCTTGTCCATCTGGGGCTTGTCACCAAGGCCGGTGACCTGCGCCACCACCTTGGCACCAAGGCGCTGCATGAACCCCAGACCCTTGTTGCCCAGCGCACAAACCTCTATCTCCTCGCCCAGCGCCTGCCATTCCTTGATCTTGTTCAGAGCCAGGCGCAGGGCATTGGTGTTGAGACCGCCGCACAATCCCTTGTCGGTGGTGACCACGATCAGGCCGATACGCTTGACCGAATCGCGCGAAACCAGGAACGGATGTTTGTACTCGGGGTTGGCGTGACTGATGTGCGCGGCGACATTGCGGATTTTTTCGCCATACGGCCGCGAAGTGCGCATGCGGTCCTGCGCCTTGCGCATTTTCGACGCCGCAACCATTTCCATGGCCTTGGTGATCTTGCGCGTGTTCTGCACGCTCTTGATCTTGGTGCGGATTTCCTTGGAGCCGGGCATGTCGTAAGTATATGTTTATAAACGATTAATTATTAATTTCGGCGCGGCTCAGTACGATCCATTCTGCTTCCAGTCCTTGATCGCGGCGTTGAGTTTTTCCTCGTCGTCCTTGGACAAATCCTTGGTGTCCTCGATGCGTTTGACGAGATCGCCGAACTTGGACTTGATGTAGTCACGCATCGAACGCTCTGCCGCCAGCGCCTTCTTGACGTCGATGTCATCGAAATAGCCGCCGTTGACGGAGAACAGCGTCAGCGCCATTTCCCAGACCTGCAGCGGTTCGTACTGCGGCTGCTTCATCAGTTCGGTCACCAGGCGGCCGCGCTCGAGCTGCTTGCGAGTGGCCTCGTCGAGGTCGGATGCGAACTGCGCGAAGGCCGCGAGTTCGCGGTACTGCGCCAGCGCCAGACGCACGCCGCCGCCCAGTTTTTTGATGATCTTGGTCTGCGCGGCGCCGCCGACGCGCGACACCGAAATGCCGGCGTTAATCGCGGGACGGATGCCGGCGTTGAACAGGTCGGTCTCAAGGAAAATCTGGCCATCGGTGATCGAAATCACGTTGGTCGGCACGAAGGCCGTCACGTCTCCGGCCTGGGTTTCGATGACCGGCAGCGCGGTCAGAGAACCGGTCTTGCCCTTGACCGCGCCCTTGGTGAAATTCTCGACATAATCCTCATTGACGCGGGCGGCGCGCTCAAGCAGGCGCGAATGCAGGTAGAACACATCGCCAGGATAAGCTTCGCGGCCGGGAGGGCGGCGCAGCAACAGCGACACCTGGCGGTAGGCCCAGGCCTGCTTGGTCAGGTCGTCGTAAATGATCAGCGCGTCCTGGCCGCGGTCGCGGAAGTACTCGCCCATGGTACAGCCGGAGTAGGGCGCGATGAACTGCATCGCCGCGGACTCCGAGGCGGTGGCGGCGACGACGATGGTGTATTCCATCGCGCCGTGTTCCTCGAGCTTGCGCACCACGTTCTTGATCGACGAAGCCTTCTGGCCGATCGCGACGTAAATGCAGATCAGGTCCTTGCCCTTCTGGTTAATGATGGCGTCGATGGCCACAGCGG
>JBFWOE010000009.1:0-46662 GCA_050250695.1 Burkholderiales bacterium | reverse complement strand
CGTGGATCTGGTTCATGCCGCCGGGAGGGTTCGGTACCACCACCGTCATGGCCTTGCTCGGGAAATTCTGCGCTCCGGCCCCGAATGCGGCGCAGCCGCAGGCGAGGGCGATCAACAATCGTTTCATTCGGGATTCCTCCAACGTGATTTATCGGGGCTGCGGCATGACACGGCCCGCTTAGGATTTGCTGCTCAAAAACGTTAACCCCATATCGATACACTGTCAACCGCGCTGCGGGTCATGCCGGTTCGCGAACCGGGGCAGTTGGCAACGCAGCGCAAACTGGTTAGCCTTGGGCACACCCATACTTCAATCATTTTCCGGCGCGCGGCAGCACACCGCCCGCAGGCGACTTTCATGACCAAAGACATCCGCTCCATACTGATATACGGCTACGGCGTCATGGGCAGCGGCGTTGCGCGCACCTTTGCCGCCAACGGTTTCGACACCATGGTACGCAGCAGCCGTGCCGCGGAACTGAAGGACCTTCCGCCGGGCGTACGCGCGGTGGCGCAACTGCCGGCAACACCGCCCGACCTGGTGCTGGAACTGGTGCCCGAGGACGTCAAGACCAAGCAGCGGGTCTACGCCGAAGTCGAGGCCACGTATCCCGGCGCCGACGTCATCCTCGCCACCGGAACTTCCGGACTGGACCTGGTCGAGCTTGCCAAGCCGCTGAAGCATCCCGAGCGTTTTCTCGGGTTGCACTATTTCATGCCCGCCGACCAGGCGCTTGTGGTGGAGGTGATGGCAGGGCCGCAGACACCGCCCGAGCTGGTCGATGCCGCCGCAGAAATGCTGCGGCGTACCGGCAAGGAGCCGGTTGTGCTCTACAAACCCATCGTCGGTTTCCTGGTCAACCGCCTGCAGCACGCGATCCTGCATGAGGCGTACTACCTGATCGAGGCCGGGGTGGCGAGCGCCGCCGACATCGACCATGCGGCGCGGCGCATGCTGGCGCCGCGAATGTGCATCAACGGCTTGATCCAGCAGAAAGACATCAGCGGCCTTTCGATACACGCCGGCGCCCAGGCCTCGATCGTGCCGGAACTGTTCCACAACGGCGTCCCCAATCCGATGCTGCAGAACATGGTTGCGCGCGGCGAAACCGGGGCTGCTGCCGGCAAGGGTTTTTACGACTGGGCGGGTTGTGACACGGATGCGGCGCGCAAACAATCTTCCGTGCAACTGGCAAAACTGACCGGGTTCCTGGATTCCGACGTCTTCAAGCCGGCGCCGCGCACGCAGCCCAAATCGCGCGACCCGCGGCAGTGAACGTTTCCGCGTTTCGCGCCGGCGCGCGCGAAGCGTTCGGCGTACCGGCGGCCGTACTCGGTGCCGGGTTCATCGGCTACGGATCGCTGGTCGCCGATGCAGGTTATCCGATCTGGCTGACGCTGGCGGCAACGCTGGCGATCTGGGCCTTGCCCGGCCAGCTGGTGCTGCTCGAAATGCACGCGGCTGACGCCGCCGTCGCCGCCACTGCACTGGCGGTATCACTGAGTGCCGCGCGTTTTTTGCCGATGACGATGACCCTGATGCCGCTGGTGCGCGGCGCGCCGCCGCGTCCGCGCTGGCATTTGCTGCTGGCGGCGCAACTGGTGTCGATGACCACCTGGGCAGTCACCATGCGCCGCTTCGAGGGCATGGATGTCGAGGCGCGCTGGAATTACTTTCTCGGTTTTTCCGCGGTATGCATGACCGCCGCGCTGATTTCCGCGCTGGTCGGCCAGCTCCTGCTCAGCGCACTTCCGCCGCTGGCGCGTTACGGCCTCGCATTGCTGACGCCGCTGTATTTTTTCGTGACACTGGTCGGCGAGGCACGCAGCCGTTCCGCCATCGCCGCGCTGGCCTGCGGCGCGGTCACTGCGCTGGCGCTGCATGCGGTGGCGCCGGGTTGGAGCCTGCTTGGCGCGGGGTTCATCGGCGGCACGGCGGCGTGGCTGCTGCGGAGGAATCATGTCTCCGTCCGCTGAACTGTGGCTGCTGATGCTGGCCTGCGCCGGCGCGACCTATCTGTGGCGCGGGCTGGGCGTGCTGCTGTCGGGACGGCTGGAGCCGGACAGCGCGCTGTTCGAATGGATTTCCTGCGTGGCCTATGCGCTGGTCGCCGGGCTGATCGCGCGCATCATCGTCGCACCCTCGGGCCTGCTTGCACAGACCGCGCTGGTCGAGCGCTTGCTGGCCTGCGCCGTTGCTTTCGCGGCTTACCGGCTGAGCCGCGGCAACATGTTCGTCGGTCTGCTCGGCGGTGTGCTTTTTTTCGTCGGCATCATCCATGTGCGTGCCGCGATCCATTAAAATTCCGCGATGAAAGGCAGAATCGTTTTGACACGCGAAGGCCCGGTGGCGACGGTGGCGATCGCCAACCCGGCCAAGCTGAATGCGCTGACGGTGGCGATGTGGCGCGAACTGGCAACGGTCATGCAACGGTTGTCGGCTGATGACAGCCTGCGCTGCGTGGTGCTGCGCGGCGACGGCGACCAGGCGTTTGCCGCCGGCGCCGACATCGCCGAGTTCGCAACCGAGCGCGACAATGCGGTGCAGGGCAAGGCCTATCATCGCGAACTGGTGTTCGGCGCCCTGCGCGCGGTCGGTGAATGCCGGCATCCGACGCTGGCGATGATCCACGGCGCCTGCGCCGGCGGCGGGCTGGAGCTGGCCTGCATGTGTGACCTGCGCATCGCCGGAGAAAGCGCGCGTTTCGGCGTGCCGATCAACCGCCTCGGGTTCGCGATTGCCTGGGATGAACTGTCGGCGCTGCTGCCACTGGTGGGGCGCGCGGTGGCGCTGGAAATCCTGGTTGAAGGACGGGTGTGGAGCGCCGAGGAGGCGATGGACAAGGGGCTGCTGACGCGGCTGGTGCCCGATGCCGCGCTGGCGGGCGAAACCGCCGCCGCCGTGCAGCGCATCGCCGCCGGCGCACCGCTGGTCGCGCGCTGGCACAAGCAGTTCATCCGCCGCCTGACGCCGCAACCGGAAGCGCTGACTGACGCCGAGATCGACGCCAATTTCGACTACTTCAGTACCGAGGATTACCGCATCGGCTACGATGCCTTCATGAACAAGAGAAAGCCCCGCTTCGTCGGGCGCTGAGCGCAGAACCAACCATCGGGGACAACATGGCCGGACCGTTATCGCATATCAGGGTGCTGGATCTTTCGCGCGTGCTCGCGGGTCCGTGGACCGCGCAGAACCTCGCCGACCTGGGTGCGGAAGTGATCAAGGTGGAGCGCCCCGGCAAGGGCGACGACTCGCGCAGTTACGCGCCGCCTTTCCTGAAGGACGATCAGGGCCGTGAAACGAAGGAGGGTGCCTATTTCTGCGCCGCCAACCGCGGCAAAAAATCGATCACGGTAAACCTGAGCAAGCCCGAGGGCCAGCAGCTGGTGCGCGAACTGGCCAAAGGCGTCGACGTGCTGGTGGAAAATTACAAGGTCGGCGACCTGGCGCGTTACGGTCTGGGTTATGAAGACCTCGCCAAACTCAATCCCGGTCTGATCTATTGCTCGGTCACCGGCTTCGGCCAGACCGGTCCGTACAAGGATCGTCCCGGCTACGATTTCATGGCGCAGGGCATGGGTGGGCTGATGAGCATCACCGGCGAGGCCGACGGCGTGCCCGGCGGCGGGCCGCAGCGTGTCGGCATCCCGATCATCGACATGACCACCGGCATGTACGCGACGATTGCGATCTGTGCCGCGTTGGCCAATCGCGCGGTGACCGGCAAGGGGCAGTGGATCGACGTCGCGCTGCTCGACAGCTGCGTAGCCTTCCTCGCCAACCAGGCGATGAATTATTTCGCCACCGGCGAGTCGCCGACGCGTATCGGCAATGCACACCCGAACATCGTGCCTTATCAGACCTTCAAAACCAGTGACGGCGCGATTATCCTTGCCTGCGGCAACGACAACCTGTTCAACAAGTTCTGCGATGCCGCCGACTGCTCGCACCTGCCCAAGGACGCGCGTTTCGCCACCAATGCCGAACGCGTGAAAAATCGCGTCGAGATCACGCGCCTGCTCAACGAGGTGTTCGAAAAACGCACGACCAAGGCGTGGGTCAAGCTGCTCGACGACGCAGGTGTCGCCAACGGACCGATCAATACCATCAAGGAAGTGTTCGAGGAGCCGCAGGTGATCGCGCGCGGCATGAAAATCGAACTGCCGCATGCCGCAGCCGGAAAGGTGCCGCTGGTCGCGAGCCCGATGAAATTTTCTGGCACGCCGCTGAAACACGACATTCCGCCACCCGTGGTGGGGCAGCACACCGATGAGATCCTGCGCAGCGTGCTCGGGAAAACCGATGCGGAAATCGCCGCGCTGAAGGCTACCGGGGCTGTATAAGCGGCGCGGCTCGTCAGAAAAAGCTGACCAGCATCTTCGTCGCCAGCAGGAACAGCACCACGGCGAAGATTTTCTTCAGCGTCGCGCCTGGCGTACGATGGGCGAGGCGCGCGCCCACAGGGGCCAGCAGCACGCTGGAGACCACCACACCGGCCAGCGCAGGCAGGTAGACGTAGCCCAGACTGTAAGCCGGCAGGCCCTGCTGGCCGATACCGGTCAGTGCAAAACCCGCGGTTCCGGCGACCGCCAGCGGCCAGCCGATCGCGGCCGCCGTGCCTATGGCTTCCTGCACGCGGGTGCCGCGCTTGACCAGGTAGGTGACGACCAGGGCCGCGCCACCGGTGGCGGTGAGGCTGGAAATCATGCCGATGCCGGCAGCGGCGGCGTTCATGCCGGCGGTGGTCGACAGGGTGGCGCCGGGCTGCGGTTTGCGGCCGAACAGCATCTGCGCCGAGAGAAAGTAGATCAGCGCGGTGAACACCATGGTCAGCAGCCGCAGGTTGAGCACGCCGGCGAGCAGCGCGCCACCGAAAGTGCCGACGATGATGCCGGCGACCATGCGGCGGAAAATGCTCCAGTTCACCGCACCGTGATTGTGGTGCGCCAGCACGCTGGATATCGAGGTGAACAGCATGGTGGCGAGCGCCGTGCCCAGCGCGAGGTGTACCACATGACCGGGGGCAAAACCCTTGGCGGCAAAAATGAATGCCAGTACCGGCACCGTTGCTGCACCGCCACCGATGCCCAGCAGCCCGGCAAAAAAACCGACAAAAGCACCCAGCGCCAGGTAGGCCCACCACCAGTCGAACATCGGCGTCAGGCCCGCATCAATTCATCAGCCCGAGGATGTACTTCCATTCTTCGGGTGACACCGGCGTGATCGACAGCCGGTTGCCGCGGGCGAGGAGCTGCATTTTCGCGAGAGGCTTGTGTTTGCGCAGTTCGTTGAGCGTGACCGGCCCGGCTTTGCGCACGAAGCGGAAATCGACGTGCAGCCAGCGCGGATTGTCGGGCGTCGCCTTGTCGTCGAAATACTTGCTCTTGCGGTCGAACTGGGTGGCGTCGGGGTAGGCCGGTTTGCTCACTTCGGCGATGCCGACGATGGCGGGTTCCGCGCAGTTGGAGTGATAGAAAAACGTCTGGTCCCCCGGTTTCATCCGGTCGCGCATGAAGTTGCGCGCCTGGTAGTTGCGCACGCCGGTCCACGGCGTCGTCCGGTCGCGCGCGAGGTCGTCGATGCTGTAGGCATCGGGTTCGGATTTGATCAGCCAGTAACGCATGCCGGTCACAGTCAAAAAAAATGCGGCGTGGCCGCATTGACAGTAAGGTTCCCCCGCTTGTGCCGCTTCAGACCAGCATCCTGAACCTGAGGTTCAAGACGGCCACCTTCCGAGTTCCTTCAGGTTCGTCCGCGTGGGACGCTCACACCGGAACTGCATTGGTCGGCGACCAGAGCGATGTTATTGGTTCAAAGAATATATGGCCTGAACAAACACCGCAGGGGAATTTCTGAACGGCCCGGATACCAGGACTACACCGACGCGGAATCAGAACAGCTTGTTTTGCTCCGCCATCGCCTGATCAATGGCCGTTTCCATGCGCTGGATTCTACGCCTGGTTTCCGCGATGTCAAAGCTGCCACCGACTTTCGTCGAGAGAAATTCATGGGTGATGTTGAGCGCGGCCATGATGGCGACGCGCTCAAGGCCGATGACTTTGCCGCGGTCGCGGATTTCCTGCATCTTGCTGTTGAGATATTCCACGGCGTCGAGCAGGCCTTTCTGCTCGTGTTCCGCACAAGCCACGCGAAACTCGCGGCCCATGATGTTGATCTGCAAACCCTTTGGGTCGGCGCTCATGTTTCTTCGGCGGGGATCTGCTTGAGGATGTGCTCGAGGCGGTTGCTCGCGGTGCTGATCTTTTCTTCGAGCTGCTTGTTCCGGTGCAGGGCTGTGGCCAGTTCCTGGCGCAGCCGCTGCGTGTCTTCACGCAGCCGCTGGTTGATTTCGACAAACTGGGTGAGTTTGTCCTCCAGGTTCTTCAACTCGGTTTCCATGCGCGCACTATAGTGGGGAAAATCTCGACGGGTCAACCGTTAACGCGCGGTTTTGAATGTAGATTGGCATGACTGGCGGCATGCCCATGTCGCGCACCGGGCGACAGCCGCCGCGCGCTTCCGCCAGCGCCGCTCCCGCATTACGATGATATCCCAACCATTTGATTAATAAAGGTAAATTTTACGGCTGCGGTTGCAGACCTTCGGGTAGAATGCATGCTGTCCAGGACGAACCGCGACCGCATGTGGAACGTTCCGGACACGTTTCAGGTGTCGGGCCGTAGCTGATTGACGGCCCGGTGAAACGGGAAACAGGTGCGGCCAGTGCAATCTGCCCCGGCCAATTCCTGTGCTGCCCCCGCAACGGTAAGCGATCGGCATTTGCAGCCTGGATGCCCGCTGACGCCCGCAGCCACTGTCCCCCACGGGGACGGGAAGGCGGCGCCAACGATATCGCAAGCCCGGAGACCGGCCTGCAACGACAGTCGGAAACAGTCGCGGCAGGGCGGCGATCCGGTGCGTCTGGCACGCGCATCCCTACTGCATTGTTTCCTTTTATCGCTGGTCGCGTGCGGCGGGCACGCAAAGGAAACGAGCATGAAGAGATGTATCATTGCCGCGGCGCTGGCCGCTGCGGCCGGCGTACCGGCATGGGCTGCCGAACCCGGAAAAGGGTCTGAAGAACTTGCGCCGGTGGTTGTTACGGCGACGCGTTTTCCCGATATCCAGCGCCAGTTTCCCATAGGCGTCAGCGTGATTACCGAGGCGGACATCCGCAACAGCACGGCCAGCACCGTGCCTGAACTGTTGCGCATGCTGCCCGGTGTGCAGACGCGCGACCTGTCGGGGTCGCCCAACCTGCAGGTCGATCTGCGCGGTTTCGGCATTTTCGGCGACCAGAACACGCTGGTGCTGCTTGACGGGCAGCGCATCAGCGAAAATGAACAGGTCACCGTCAACTGGTCGGCGATACCGCTGGATGCGATAGAACGCATCGAGGTCATCCGCGGCGGCGGCGCCGTGCTCTATGGCGCGGGCGCGACCGGCGGCACCATCAACATCATCACAAAGACGCCGGTCGCCAGCCAGCGCAGCGCCTTTGTCGAAGCGGGTATCGCGAGCCACCGCACACGGGATGCGCGCGCCGGGGCCAACATCGCCGGCGAAAACACCGGACTGAGGCTGACCGCGGCGCATCGCGAGAGCGACAACTATCGCGACAACAATGCATTGCGCATCGACAGAGCGCAGCTGGACCTGCGCCACAGCAGCGGGCCGGCGGTAATGACGCTGAAGCTGGGGGCCGATGACCAGCGCTCGGAATTGCCGGGTTCGATCAGCGAGGCGCAGATTGCCGCGAACCGTCGCCAGGCGGCGCTGCCCGGGGATTTCGCGCTGCTTCGCGGAGGCTATCTCAATCTCGGGGCGGAGCGGTCCGCGGGCGCACTGCAATTCGCCGCAAACCTGTCGTACCGGGAAAAAGACACCGACGCGTCGTTTTTTGTGGCCACGCCGTTCCGCAACAACGTGCAGACGCAGGTGCGGCAGCTGCTGTTCACCCCGCGCGCGAAACTGCCTTACGGTTTCGGCGGCGCCACGCACACCCTGGTGGCCGGCATGGACATGGAAGACTGGGATTTCCAGGGAGTCGCCGGACCGGCCATCGTCGGACGTCCGGATGCCGCGCAACGCGGGCATGCCGTGTATGCACAGCACACCACTTTGTTTTCCGGCGGGACATCGCTGGCGCTCGGCATACGCGACCAGCGGGTGACCTACAGCGTCGATGATGCCGCCAATGCGGCGCCCCGGGCGGAACGCACGCGGAACCTGCACGCGCACGAAATTGCGCTGCGCCGGCCGCTCGGTGGTGTCTGGGCGGCTTACGGCAAGGTCGGGCGCAGTTTCCGCGTACCCAACGTCAATGACAATTACAGCCTGTTCACGGCAACGGTGGCCTTGCTGGAGCCGCAGACCGCGCGCGACCGGGAAATCGGCGTGGAGGCCGCAAGCGGTCCTGCCCGCTACCGCCTGGCGCTTTACGAAATCGAACTCGAAAACGAGATCGTTCTCGACCCGGTGACCTTCACCAACCGCAATCTGCCGCCGACCCGGCGCCGCGGCGTCGAAGCCGAGGCGAGATGGCATCCGGCCTCCGGCCTTGATTTGAGCCTGGGTTACGCTTATGCCGAGGCGGAGTTTCGCGCCGGCAATTTTGGCGGAACGCCGATTGCCGGCAACGATGTTCCACTGGTGCCCCGGCACGCACTGAACCTGGCCGCGGGCTGGCGCCCGGGATCGGGGGTGCGCATCGACGGCCAGCTGCGCCATGTCGGCGAGCAGCGTTACGACAGCGATGAACTGAACGTATTCAACCGCAGGTTGCCCGCGTATACCGTCGTCGACCTCAAGCTGGGTTATGAGCGCGCGGGCTGGCGCCTTGCCGCGGGGGTGCAGAACCTGTTCAACACGCATTATTTTTCGTACGGGGTGTTCACCGGCTTCCCGACGTACGCTGCATTGCCGGCGCCCGAGCGTACGGTATTCCTGACTGCACGCCATACATTCCGCTAGATCCGCCTTGCCGCCCGCGATTTGCCGCGGGTGGCGTCCCGGCGCAGGCCTTTCAAGGAAAGCGCTTGCCGCACGTAACTTGAATCCCGCATCTTTTCATTAATTATCAAAAGTTTGCTATCTTTCGGCCTGTGCAAACCATGTCCGGTACAGCGCTGTATCTGCGCCTGGTGCGCCATGTGCGGCCGTACTGGCGCGTGTTTGCACTTGGCCTGCTGGGCACCGTCATCGTCGCGGCCACCGAGCCCGCGCTGCCTGCGCTGCTGAAGCCGCTGCTCGACGGCGTGTTCGTCCACAAGGACGAGGCGGTGATCCGCTGGACCCCGGTGTTCATCATTGGCCTGTTCGTGATCCGCGGCTTTGCAGAATATCTGGCGCAGTTCGCGCTGAACTGGGTCGGCAACCGTCTGGTGATGGACCTGCGTGGCGTCATGTTCCGCAAGTTGCTGGCGTTGCCGGCGCGTTATTACGACGACCAGGCCTCGGGCAACCTGATTTCCAAGCTGACCTTCGACGTGATGCAGGTCACCACCGCGGCGACCAGCGTGCTGACCGTGCTGTTCAAGGACGCGCTGGTCATCATCGGGCTGCTGGGGTGGATGTTTTGGCTCAACTGGAAGCTGACGCTGCTCGCACTGGTGATGGCGCCGGCCATCGTGCTGGTGGTGCGCGTGATCAGCGTGCGGCTGCGCAGTTCCAGCCGCGCGGTGCAGCAGCAGATGGGCGACATGACGCAGGTCATCCAGGAAACCATAGAGGGGCACCGCGTGGTCAAGCTGTTTGGCGGGCAGGACTACGAGCAGCGGCGCTTTGACGCGCAGGCCGACAGCGTGCGCCGCCAGTTGATGAAACAGGTGGCCGCCGCCGCGGCCAGCGTGCCTATCGTGCAGTTCGTTGCCGCACTGGCGCTGGCCGCCATCATTTATTTTGCGACACAGCAATCACATGCCGCGCAGATCACCGTCGGCGGTTTTGTTTCATTCATTACCGCGATGCTGATGCTGACCACGCCGCTGAAACGCGTGACCGGGATCAACGAACCCCTGCAACGCGGGCTTGCCGCAGCGGAAAGCGTGTTTGCCTTGGTCGACCAGGCTGGCGAGGCCGATACAGGCAGCGTTGACTTGGGCCGCGTGCGCGGCGAAATCCGTTTCGAGCAGGTGCGTTTTGCCTATGCCGGCGACGGCCGCCATGCGCTCGACGGCATCGATTTCGCCATAGCCCCGGGAGAAACCGTGGCGCTGGTCGGCGCTTCCGGCAGCGGCAAGACCACGCTCGCCAGCCTGGTGCCGCGCTTTTACGTGCCCACCGGCGGGCGCATCCTGCTTGACGGCCATGACATCGCGACCCTCAGGCTCGCCGCATTGCGCGAGAACATCGCGCTGGTCAGCCAGGACGTGGTGCTGTTCAACGACACGGTTGCCGCGAACATCGCCTACGGCGCGATGAACAGGACGGCACGGACGGACATCGAGGCCGCTGCCGAGGCCGCGCATGCGATGGAGTTCATCCGCCGGATGCCTGGAGGACTGGATACCATGGTCGGCGAGAACGGCGTCAAGTTGTCCGGCGGCCAGCGCCAGCGCCTGGCGATCGCGCGCGCGCTGCTGAAAAACGCCCCGGTGCTGATCCTCGATGAAGCGACCTCGGCGCTGGACAGTGAATCGGAACGCCATGTGCAGGCGGCGCTGGAAGTGCTGATGCGCGGACGCACCACCATCGTCATCGCGCACCGGCTGTCGACCATTGAAAAGGCGCATCGCATCGTCGTGCTTGACGGCGGCCGCATTGCCGAAACCGGCGTTCATGCCGAGCTGCTGGCGCGCGGCGGAATTTATGCCAGGCTCTACCGCAACCAGTTCATGCAGGCCGGGGAGGGCTGAGCCGTCATGCCGCACCTGTCCATAGTCACACCGGTCTACAAGGCCGAAGGCTGCCTTGATGAACTGTATCGCCGGCTCGTGGCGGCGGTCGAGCCGGTTACCGGGGATTTTGAAATCATCTTGATCGAAGACTGCGGCGGCGACCGTTCCTGGGACATCATCCGCCGCCTGGCGCAGACCGACCCGCGCGTGAAAGGCCTGCAGTTCAGCCGCAATTTCGGCCAGCATTACGGCATCACCGCAGGGCTGGACGTCGCCGAAGGCGACTGGGTGGTGGTGATGGACTGCGACCTGCAGGACCGTCCGGAAGAGATCCCGCGTCTCTACGCCAAGGCGCAGGAAGGTTACGACGTGGTGCTGGCCCGCCGCGGAGGGCGTACCGACGGCGTGATCAAGCGTGCCCTGTCCTGGAGTTTCTACCGCCTGCTGAGCTGGCTGGCCGACACCGAATACGACAGCGCAGCCGGAAATTTCCGCATTATTTCGCGCAAGGTCGTGATTGCCTGTCGTGGCATGCGCGAGCAACTGCGTTTTTTCAGCGGGCTGGTGAACTGGATGGGCTTTCCGACCGCGGCGATCGAGGTCAGCCATGCGTCGCGGCATGAGGGCCGGTCCACGTACACGTTGGGCAAATTGTGGAAGCTTGCGGCCGACACCATCATTGCCTATTCCGACAAGCCTTTGCGGCTGGCGGTGCGCTTCGGATTCCTGATGTCGATCCTGTCCTTTGCCGCCGGCCTCTACATACTGATACAGGCGGCGCTCTACGGCTCGCCGGTAGTCGGCTGGCCCAGCCTGTTCGTGTCGCTGTATTTCATCGGCGGCATCATCATCAGCATTCTCGGCATGCTCGGCATCTACCTTGGCAAGACTTTCGACGAGGCGAAAAAGCGACCGCTCTACATCGTGATGAACGCGACTTTCGACCATGCATCCCGCGATACGGCGCGTTGACTGGGACAGCGCGGCGTTCGGACGCGACTGTTACGAGATCACCGCATATTCAGAAGCCGCACTGCGTGCCGCCGCCGGGCGCTGCGGGCATTACACGATCAAGGTTGATCCGCTGCAGTCCAAGGCGTTGCTGCATGAATGCGGTTTCTACTACTGCGACACGCTGGTGGAGCCATATTGTCCGCGAGAACGTTTTGCCGCGCAGCGCGATGCCCGTGCCGGATTTTCCCGTGATGCCCCGCTCGACGGCCTGCTCGCCATCTGTCATGGTGCTTTCGTGCATGGCCGTTTCCACCGCGATTTCAACCTGAAGCGCGAACAGGCGGACCTGCGCTACGACAACTGGCTGCGCCAGCTGCATGCCGCCGGCAATACCTATGGCTTGATCTACGCGGGGCAACTGGCCGGATTCATCGCCGCCGACGGGCAGCGGCTGGTATTGCACGCGATGGCGGAAAAGTTTCGCGGACGCGGTCTTGCAAAATACCTGTGGACCGCGGTGTGCGAAGACCTTTATCGCAACCACGCCGAACTGAGCAGTTCGATTTCCGCCGCCAACACTGCAGCGGGTAATCTTTACCTGGCGCTGGGATTCCGCCTGCGTCACCCCGTCGATGTTTATCACCGGTGGACGCCATGAGCTATTTATTTGTTTTTATTACTGTTTTTTTGACGGTCTACAGCCAGATCGTAATCAAGTGGCAGGTGGTGGCTGCCGGCGCTTTTCCGCTGGATACGCCGGACCGGTTGTGGTTCCTCGCCAAGCTGCTGGTAAATCCCTGGGTGGTTTCGGCGCTGCTGGCCGGCCTGCTCGCGGTGGTGTCGTGGATGGCGGCGATGACCAAACTCGAGCTATCGCATGCCTACCCCTTCATGAGTCTTGCCTTCGTGCTGGTGCTGGTGTTGAGCGGACTGGTGTTCAATGAACCGGTCAACGCATGGAAGATTGCCGGGCTGGTGCTGATCACCGCCGGCATCGTTGTCGGGAGCCAGGGTTGAGGTTGTGCCCGGGTTGCGGCGCCGCGCTGGCAGCCGCAGGCTGGGATTGCGGGGCCTGCGGTTTTCGCGTGCAGCAGCGGTCCGGGTTTCCGGCGCTGGCACCCGAACTCGACACGCAGGCCGAGGGCTTTGATCCGGCGCTTTTCGCCGGGCTGGCGGCGCTGGAGGCGCGCAACTTCTGGTTTCGCGCGCGCAACCGGCTGATCGTCTGGGCGCTGCAGCGTTATTTTTCGGGATTCGGAGATTTTCTCGAGGTGGGTTGCGGCACCGGCTATGTGCTGCAGGGTGTGGCCACGGCGTTTCCTGCGGCGCGTATGACCGCGACCGAGGCGCAGACGGCGGGGCTGCGATTTGCCGCGGAGCGTGTGCCGCGTGCAATGTTCCTGCAGATGGATGCGCGGCGCATGCCGTACGACCGTGAATTCGACGTCATAGGTGCATTCGACGTCATCGAGCACATCAGTGAAGACGAGGCCGTGCTCTGTCAGCTGCAGCGTGCGCTGCGACCTGGCGGCGGCCTGTTGCTGACGGTACCGCAACATCCTTTCATGTGGAGCGAATACGACGTGCGCGCCCATCATGTGCGGCGTTACGCCCGGACCGGGTTGCGGCACAAGCTCGCGCGGGCCGGCTTCGAGGTCGTTAGAATGACCTCCTTTGTCTCGGTATTGCTCCCGCTGATGATGCTGTCCCGGTTGACCCGCCGCACTGCCGCTCCGGATTATGACCCGCTGGCCGAACTGCGTATCGGTGCCGCCACAAACAAGCTGCTTGAATTCGCGCTGGATGCCGAGCGCCTGCCGATCCGCGCGGGCATTTCGCTGCCGTTCGGCGGTTCCCTGCTGGCCGTGGCCCGGCGCCCGGCCTGAATTTTTTGACATGACCACACCCTTCAACAAGCCGTTCATCATCGGCCCTGAACTCGAGTACATCGCCGACGCGGTGGCACGCGGCCATCTGTCCGGTGACGGACACTACACGAGGCTGTGCCACGGCTGGCTGGAGCAACGGCTGGGCGCCCGGCGCGCACTGCTGACGCATTCGTGTACTGCGGCGCTGGAAATGGCGGCAATCCTCTGCGACATCCGGCCCGGCGACGAAGTGATCATGCCCTCGTACACTTTCGTGTCGACGGCCAATGCTTTCGTGCTGCGCGGCGGCATACCGGTGTTTGTCGACATCCGTCGCGACACGCTGAATCTCGACGAGGCGCTGATCGAGGCGGCGATCACGCCGAAAACCCGCGCCATCGTGCCGGTGCATTACGCCGGCGTCGCCTGCGAAATGGATGCAATCATGGCGATCGCCGGACGCCACGGACTGCTGGTGGTCGAAGATGCGGCACAGGCTGTGTTGTCGGATTACAAGGGCCGGCGGCCCGGCGCCATCGGCCACCTTGGCTGCCTGTCTTTCCACGAAACCAAAAACGTGATCAGCGGCGAGGGTGGTGCGCTGCTGGTCAACGATCCGGCGCTGGTCGGGCGCGCCGAAATCATCCGCGAGAAGGGCACCAACCGCTCGCAGTTCTTTCGCGGCGAGGTCGACAAGTACACCTGGGTGGACATCGGTTCATCGTTTCTGCCCAGCGAACTGATCGGCGCTTTCCTGTGGGCGCAGCTGCAGCACGCCGATGACATCATCGCCAGGCGCCGCCGCCTGTGCGAGATTTACCGCGGAGAGCTGCGTGACCTGGCGGACGAGGGTCTGGTCACGCTGCCGCAGCCCGAGCCGGCGGGAATTTCAGGCAACGGGCACATGTTCTACCTGCTGACGCGCGATACCGCTGCGCGCGCAGCGCTGCTGGCGCACCTCAAGGCGGCGGGAGTGCATGCCGTATTTCATTACGTGCCGTTGCATGCCTCGCCGGCCGGGCGCAGGTTTGGCCGTGCGGCGGGTGTTTTGCCGGTGACCGACGATCTTGCCGACCGTCTGGTGCGGCTGCCGCTGTACTACGGTCTCGGCGAAGACGAGGCGCGCAGGATTGCCGCAGCGGTGCGGAAATTCTTTGAGCGCAGGTAATTGGTAAATGGTGACTGGTAATTGGTGAAGAGGGCACAGCACCGCCACTTACCAATTACCAATTTCCAGTCCCCGATCCCATGCTGTTCAACTCCCAGACCTTCATTTTCCTGTTCCTGCCGCTGACACTGCTGGGATTTTTTGCGCTGGGGCGCAGCAGCCCCAAGCTTGCCGCCGGCTGGCTGGCCGCGGCCTCTTTGTTTTTCTACGGCTGGTGGAATCCGGCCTATGTCGCGCTGCTGCTGGTTTCCATGTTGTGCAATTTTGCCGCGGGTACCGCCATTGCGCGGGCACAGGCGCGCAGCGACGCGAAGAACGGACGCCGGCTGCTGATCGCCGCCATCACCGCGAACCTGCTGCTGCTGGCTTATTACAAGTATGCGAACTTTTTCATCACCAATTTCAACGCGGCGACCGGCGCCGGGCTGAGCCTGGATGAAATCATATTGCCGCTGGGAATTTCGTTTTTCACGTTCACCCAGATTGCTTTCCTGGTCGATTCGCACCAGGGCAAGGCGCGCGAATACAACCTGGTGCATTACGGCCTGTTCGTCACCTATTTTCCGCACCTGATCGCCGGGCCCATCCTGCATCACGGGGAGATGATGCCGCAGTTTGCGCGCAAAGAAATCTACCGCCCGCAGTACGACCTGATTGCCGCGGGACTGACGCTGTTCGTGATCGGCCTCGCCAAGAAAGTGCTGATCGCCGACGGCGTTTCGCCCTATGTCGCGCCGGTGTTCGACGCTCCGGGCGCCGGGATCACGCTGACGATGTTCGAGGCCTGGTGCGGCGCGCTGGCCTACACCTTCCAGCTCTATTTCGATTTTTCCGGCTACTCGGACATGGCGATCGGCCTGTCGCTGCTGTTCGGCGTGCGCCTGCCGGTCAATTTCCATTCCCCGTACAAGGCCGCCAGCATTGTCGATTTCTGGCGGCGCTGGCACATGACCCTGTCGCGCTTCCTGCGCGATTACCTGTACGTGCCGCTCGGCGGCAACCGCAGGGGTGCGCGGCGACGTTATTTCAGCCTGCTGCTGACCATGCTGCTCGGCGGCCTGTGGCACGGGGCCGGCTGGACCTTCGTGCTGTGGGGCGCGCTGCACGGGGTGTACCTGGTGATCAACCACGCCTGGCGCGGGTTGAAGCGCAAACTCGGCCATGACCGGCGGCAGTCAACGGTTGCGGGGCATGCGCTGGCATGTCTGCTGACTTTTGCCGCGGTAGTGGCCGGCTGGGTGGTGTTTCGTGCGCCGGACATCACCACGGCGGGCGCCATACTGAAAGCGATGGCGGGATTCAATGGATTGGTGCTGCCGGAGGCCTGGCTGGAACGCAGCGGCGGCTTCGGCAGCGCTTTGACGGCACTGGGCGTCGAATTCGGGGCGACGCCGGGGCTGCCGCGCACCGGCGTCATCAACTGGATTTGGCTGCTGCTGCTGATCGTCTGGTTCGCGCCGAATTCGCAGCAGATCATGGCGGCGGCGAAACCGGCGCTGGGCGTTCCCGTGGAAGCGCCGTCGCGGCTGCGCTGGCGCATCGGCCCGGTTGCGGCAACGTTGACCGTGATGCTGGCGCTGGCGGTGATCGTGAATCTGAGCCGCCATTCCGAATTTCTCTATTTCCAATTTTAGAGCGCCTAACAGCATGAAACACACGATGCGCTGTCACGATTTTTGCTCATGGCAAGGAGCACGCCGCAGGGTATATCGCGAATATGCACAAGGCGGGTGACGCAGCCATGAGCAAAAATTCGTGCCAGCCCGAAGGGTTACCGCGAAAATCGGCGCTGACTTTGTCGGCCGGCTTGGACTTATTCGCGATAAGACCTGCACCGTCCTTCGCGTCATCACCGATTTTCGCGCGTAACGCACGCGTGTTTCACGCTGTTAGGCGCTCTTTATGACGCCGCGCGCATACGTGGCATGGGTGAGCGGCGGGTGCCTCGCCGCGCTGGCACCGGTGCTTCTGCTGAACCTGCTGCTGATCGGCAATGACTACCGTTTCGACAAGAACCGGTTGGCAAGCGGGTGGCAACAGCAGGCGCGCGGCGTCACTTATGCGCCGCCGATTGCCCAGAATCGTGCTTTCAAGACCCTGCGGTTGAACGACCGCATCGGCGAAATCAATGCCATCGCGTTTGGTTCTTCGACGGCGATGGGCATAACGGCGGATGCGCTGCCACCGGGGTTTCGGCTCTACAATTTCGCGCAGAGCGGCAATTCGCTGTTGTCGGTGATCGGTGAGGCCCGCTACGTGCTGGACCGGTGGAGCGATCGCCTGCGTGTGCTGGTCATCCCGCTCGACTGGTCGCTGGGCTTTGTGTATCAGCAGGGCACTGCCGCGATGGCTGATCTTGCCGCAGCGAACGTGCCACCGCCCTCGGCGCCGCCGCTTGCGGCGCGCATTCGCGATGCATTGAGCTGGCCGCGCATCCGCGACCTGGCGCTGATCCTGCGCGACATCGCCCACTCGCCATCGCCCGTTGACGCTGCAAGGCAGTTTTTCAGCGAGCCGGCAGGCCGACCCTACCGCTGTGCCGACGGCGTTCCGGCACGGGATTACGACACGCTGTTCCGCGGCCAGTGCGTGGGGTTCCGTGATGACGGCAGCGCAACCTTTGCCGACCAGAAACGGGTCACTGCCGGCAATGCTGCGGCCCAGCTGGCCCAGGCGGCCAGCGCGTCCTCGCAATATGCCGTGGAGCTGGCCCGCGGCGCCGGCGAGCCTGCGCCGGAAATCCTGGACCAGTTGGCGGAACTGGCGGCAACGGCGCGCGCACGACAGACCAGCATTCTGTTTTACATGCCGCCGCTGTTACCCGGACTGGATGTCCGGCTCGCCGCGAGTGGACACAGTGGCGACAGGTTGCGAAAGACCAAATCAATACTGGAGGCGTGGGCACGACAGCACCGGATCAGGCTTATGGATGCCGGCCCCTCTGAACGGTTCGGATGCACGGCAACCGAGTTTATTGACCCGCACCATGCCCTGCCCGGGTGTTATCGTAAAGTGATGGTCAGCCTGTTTGCAGACGCCGCACTGACACCCGGCAGTCTGAAATGAAAATTTTTTCCGATTATTCGGCCCGCGGCTGGTGGATGTGGTTCGCGCTTGCCGCCGCAAGCTTTCTGCCGGCGCTGGCGTTTTATTACGTCGGCGAAGAGGCGATATTCCCGATTTCGGCGCTGGAGATGTGGTACCACGGTGAGCCGGTACGGCGCCTGCTGTTCGGCGGCGACCTGCAGCACAACCCGTTGTTTACCTGGCTGATCATTCCGCCGGCCAGTCTGATCGGCTGGGAGGCCGTGCTGCCGGTTACCCGCGCCATTACGATAGGTGCAACGGTCACGACTGGCCTTGTTGTGGCCTGGCTGGCGCAGGTGCTGTACGGCGATCGCGTCTTCAGCGCCGTCGCGGCAGTGATCTACATTACGCTTGCAGATCTTTTTTTCTACCGCGGCTGGCTGGCTTATGTCGATCCGCTGTTTGCGCTGCTGACCTTCAGCGCCACCGCCTGCCTGTGGGTGGCGTGCGAGCGGCGGCTGCCGGCGCTGCTGGTACTGGCGCTGATCGCGGTCTACGCGGCTTTCATGGCCAAGGCGCTGACCGCGTACGTGTTTTATGCCGGAGCGGGCGTAGCGCTGCTGCTGCGCGCCGATTATCGCCGCTTTCTGCTCACCACCCCGGTGCTGGCGCTGCATGCCGCGGGCGCTGCGCTGCCGGTGGCATGGCTTGCGTTTTTTGCCGGCACGCGCGGGCAGGGCCGGCGCATGTTCGACGAAATCCTCGCCAAGCTGGCGCCGGACAGCGCGGCGGATTACCTGCTCAAGCTGGTTGCCTACCCGCTGGAAACCCTGGCCGGCCTGGTCCCGGCGGCGTTGCTGGCGTTGTGGGTGCTGTTGCGCAATCGCGGCAGGGTCGTGACCGCGGGTGATCCCCGTTTGCGCACGGCCCTGCTGATCGCATTGATCAGCTATCTGCCATACTGGCTGGCGCCGCACAGCAACATGCGCTACCTGATGCCCCTGTACCCGTTCGCCGGGCTGGTCATTGCGCGCGTGTTGTGGCTGGGCGGCGCGCAGATGCCTGCGGTGCTGCGCAAATGGCTGGCCGTCGTGATCGCGGCCAAGCTGCTGGCGATGGTCGTCGCATTCCCGTTCTACCAGAGCCGCTATCGCGGCGAGAACTACCTGCGCACCGCGGAAATGATCATCCTGCGCACCGCCGGCCAGCCGCTTTTTACACAGAACGTCAGCGCCAGCGGGCTGTCGGTGGCAGCATATATCAACATCGCCCGTCTGCCGCGGCCGCCGCTGACGTTTCCACCGGCACAGTGGACTGACGGCTTCGTCATTGCCTATGAAGCGGACCCGAAGCTCGGCCGCATCGCCGCGCAGTTCCGTCTCGGCGGCAATGAACTCTACCTGCTCTGCCGCGGCACAGCCTGCGACACCGCGCGCGCGCCATGAATCCGCAAAACACGCTGCACATCGTACGCCGCTACGGGCCGGTCGGCGGCATGGAGCGTTATGTCTGGGAGCTGACCGGCGCTCTGGCCGAGGCCGGCCATCCGGTGACCGTGCTTTGCGAACGCAACCACGGTGGTTCGCAGCCCGGTGTTGCCGTGCATGAACTGGGCGAAATCGCGCAGCGGCCGCGCTGGATCTCGCTGCTGCGTTTCTCCCGCCGCGTCGCGCAATGGCTGCACGACCATCCGCAACCGCCGGATACGCTGATCCACAGCCACGAGCGCGTCGATGTGCACCATGTCACCACGTTCCACGGCCCGCCGTTTGCGACCATCTTCGGACGCGGCTGGTGGCGGCTGGTGTCGCTGCGGGTGTGGATGCAGCTGTATCTGGAGCGTCGCGAACTGTGCGCTGCCGGCGTGCGCGCCGTGGTGCCGAACTCGCCCCTGATCAGGCGGCAATTGCAGCACTATTACCCGCAAACCACCGCGCGGCTGAGCGATCCGGTTCCCCCGGGCGTGACGCCGGGGCCGGCACGCGTCCCGCGCGTTGCACCGCCGGATGGCGGGGTCATCGGTTTTGTCGGCAGGGAATGGCAGCGCAAGGGCCTGATGCAGGCCGTGGCCATCGTCGCCGAACTGCGGCGGCGCCGGCCGCGCCTCGAGTTTTGGGTCATCGGACCGGAGCCGGATGAAGTGCGCGGAATGTTTGCAGACTGGGATGGCGGCTACCGCCTGCCCGGCTGGGCCAGCGATTTTTCCGTTTATGCCCGACTCGATCTGCTGCTGCATCCGGCGCGGGCCGAACCGTACGGCATGGTGATCGCCGAGGCGATGGCGGCGGCGGTGCCGGTGGTGGTGTCGGATCGCTGCGGCATCGCTCCCGATGTGGCGGCCGAGTCCGGTGCGGTGCTGGCACTGGAGGCGCCGCAGGCGGACTGGGTGGCTGCCTGCGAACGGCAACTGACACGTCGCGCACCACCGCCGCGTTTCGAGCGCAGCTGGGAACAGGTGGCGAGGGAGTACGCAGCGCTCTATCGCGGATTGCGCTGAAATTCAGTCCGCGGCAGGTTTGCGCAGCCAGGCCAGCATGTCATGGCCGCGGCCGGCGAGGCGGGCCGGCAGGTTCAGCGCTTCGGCTGCCAGCTTGCCGAGCGCATAACGCCAGCGCTGCGTATTTTCGCGATCGTGGAATTTCACCCGCGCGGTATCGATGCGCACGACGCTGAATCCGGCGTTTGCCGCAAGCGCCGCCATCGAGCGCGGATTGAAAAAGCTGATATGTCCGCCATCACGGGACATGTCGAAATAATCCCAGCCCGCACCCATCACCGCCGCGGTCCAGCTTGCGGCGTTGCCGGTGCTGATCAGCAGGATGCCGCCGGGTTTCAGCACGCGCCGGCACTCGGCGAGCAGCGGCAGCGGCGTGCGCAGGTGTTCGACCACCTCGAACAGCGTCAGCGCGTCGAAAGTCGCATCCGCAAACCGCTGATCCTCCAGCAGCCCGGTGCGCACCGGCAATCCGGTGTCGCGCGCAGCTTGTGCGATCTGCGGCGCGGGTTCCACACCTTCGGCATTGCAGCCCGCGGCAATCGCCGCGGCGACGAACTGGCCGCGCGAGCAGCCGACATCGCAGAGTCGGATTTCGCGCAGCGGCTTGCCGAGCAGCGCGGACAGCCGCGCCAGGCGGCGCTGCGCCACGGCGTCGCGGCGCAGTTGCGCGCGGCCTTCGGTCACGTTGAATGCGCTGTTGTCGAACTGCGCCATGGTTTCGGCGTAACGTGTTTCGCTGGCATTGCTCAGCAACTGGCCGCAGCTGCTGCAGCGGCGCAGCGCCCCTTCGCGCAACAGCAGTGCCGTGGCGGCGAGTGTTGAATTGCAGCCGACCGGACAGGTGGTGACGTACGACAGCCGGGGATCCATTATAAATAATTGTTTTTAAACATTATTTTATTGTTGTGCCGACGCTCAGCCAGCAGTTACAGGTATTGATCGACGCCCAGTTGTGCACGAAAGCGGCGTGATGCAATCAGTTCGTCGAGCAGTCGCTGATTTTCGTCGAATCCGCGTTTGTCGGCTTCGCGATGCCACAGATGGAACACAGAAGCACCGAAGCGGGCGTTCTTGTGTTTGATGCCGGCATGGATCAGGCGGACTGCCAGGTCCGAATCCTCCAGTCCCCAGCGCCCGGCATAGGCTTCGTCGAAACCGTTCACACGCAGCAGGTCGGCGCGCCATGCCGAGAAATTGCAGGTCTTGACGCCTTCCCAGCGTTGCGGGGTGCGCAGGCGGAAAGCACCGTCGGGCAGGCGCAGCAGCGGCAGCAGCCGGTTGATGTCGCCGCGCAGGCGCGCGCCAGTCCATTGCGAGAACGACCAGTTGTGCAGCGGAAGATGGTCGCGCAGCGCGCGCAGTGTGAGGCTCTCGCTCAGCAGCACGCGATTGCCCGAAAGGAAACAGCCGGGTGCGGCAAGCTGGCGGTGCCGGCGCACGAAATCCGGCGCAGGCACGCAGTCAGCGTCGGTGTAGATCACATAGTCAGCCCGCGTCGCGGCCAATCCGCGGTTGCGCATCACGGCGGCACGAAAACCGTTGTCTTCATGCCACAGGTGGGTGACCTTGAACGGCGCCCGTTGCGCATAGTCTTCGGCAAGCACGCGTACGTCGTCCTTTGAACCATCGTCGGCGATGATCAGCTCGAAATCGCCGCTGTCCTGGTGCAGGTAACCTTCGAGCAGGGCGGCAAGGGCATCGGCCCTGTTGTAGGTGGCGATGATGATCGCAATGTGCATTTGAGTCGGTGACAGGTTTGGCAACTGGTGATTGGTGGAAGGCGGGGCGGTTTTCCGATTACCAGTTACCAATCACCATTTACCGTTTTCCAAGAAGCATCAGCTTGATATAGCGGTAATAGGAACCCTCGGCGTTGGCCACGGCGAGGATGAATCCTTCGCGGCCGTCAAGGAACCCGCGGCGCAGCACATAGGTGCGGAAAAATGCCCAGGTGCCGTGCAGCAGCGCGGTGGCGATGGAAGCGCGCCGGCCGCGGTCGTGCAGCATGCGTGCGCCGGCCGAGGAATAGAGATTCATTTTGGCCAGCATCTGTTCCATGTCGACGATGGCTTCGTGCATCAGCGGCTGTTTCAGTTTGCGGGTGTCGCCATCGACCACCAGCCGTTCATGTGCGCGGTCGTCCGAAAAACGCGCGCGGTCGCGGCGGAACAGGCGCACGACATGGTCGGGCCACCAGCCCGAATGTTTCATGATGCGCCCGCAGAAACTGGAGCGGCGCGGGACGGCATAGGCCGGCACCGCCGCCTGGTCGGTGATCACGGCTCGGATCTCGTCGCGCAGTTCCGCGGTGACCCATTCATCGGCGTCGATGGAAAAAACCCATTCACCGGCCGCGGCGTCCAGCGCGCGGTTTTTCTGCGGGCCGAATCCCGGCCAGTCGGCGGTGACCAGCATTTTTGCTCCGAGTTCGCGGCAGACGACCTGGGTGTCGTCCGTGCTGCCGGAATCGACGACCACTGTTTCGTCGGCCCAGGCCACGGACTCCAGGCAGCGGCGGATGGTGGCGCCGGCATTTTTGGTGATGATGATGACGGAGATGGTCATGCCGTGCTGCTTGCAGTTGCCGGAGCGGTCAGCCCCGCGTAGAGCAATCCGCTCATCCAGGCGAAAAACAAGCCCTCGGCATGGTCGAGCAGGAATGAATTGAACATGCAGCCGATGGCCATGGTCAGCACCAGGCCGCGCGCAAGGCCCGATTCCATCGGCGTCGGCAGCCGCGCGGCCGTGCGCCATTGCACGATGAACAGGGCGACGAGCACGGTCAGGCCAAGCAGCCCGGTCTGTGCCGCGATGTGCAGATATTCGTTATGCGGATTGCGGGTGGCGACCATCGTCGTACCACGCACCCGTTCGGCGTATGCCGTCGGAAATCCGCCGGTCCCGACGCCGGCCAGGGGATGTCCGGCAATGATGTCCAGAGTGTTGCGGTAGAACTCCAGCCGGTAGCCGGCTGATGATTCATGCGCTGCGGTGCCGGGCTGCCAGCTGCGAAGTTCCTTGGCGAGTGTTGCCACCCTGCTGGAAAACGGATTCGGGGTTGCAACCAGCAGCAAGCCGGCGACTGCTGCAGCCAGCGCCAGGGCGACCCGAAACCGCCGCGGGAAGCGGCTGAATGCCATCAAGGCTGCCAGCGCGGCGAAAACAAGGTAACCGGTGGCGCCTTCGACCATCAGCATGACATTGACGCCCGCAAGCAACGCCAGCATCGCCCAGAAAGACTTCGCTGCCACCGAACCGGAGCTGATCGATAACCACAGAAACAGGAAGGCGCCGAAAGCCATCAGGAAATTGTGCGTTATCCTCAACTTGAAGACCACCGGGGAGAGTGTGGTGCCCTCGATCACTGTTCCCCGCTCGAGCAGGCCGAATTTGACCAGAAACGAGAGCATCAGAACCAGGATCAGTGAACCTGCAAATGCCCGGAGACCCTGTTTCCGGGTTTCGGGATCACTGAAAAAATAGGCAAACAGGGGGATAAACGCCAGATCGAGGTATTTGAGCAGATAGGTTTTTGCGTCGGAGGGCGGATGATTCCCCCAGAATGCGGCAGTCAGCAGGATGCCGAAGAGCGCCAGGGCCCAGATCAGCACCGGGTTGGCCCGTACCAGGCGGAGTTTCCGGGAATACATTCCACCGGCGATCCATCCGGCCAGCGTGATCAGCAGCAGCACGTTGTCGAGCGCAACGGAAATCGGAATCGAGAAACCTGCGGCTATCGCCGCCCAGCGACCCGTCTGGTCGGCGTAACGGGGCAGCACTGAAGGCTTCATTGGGTCATTGGCGGGTATATTCCGGAACCCAGCGTGCGAGTTCCGACTTCACCGCATCCGTATCGGGTTGATCGGGGCGTCCGAGCCAGGCAACGATTTCAGCGAGTGTCGCCGCATCGACCGGCCGGGCCTTGGCGATCCGCAGCTTGGGGTGCGGTGTCGGCAGCGAATTTTCGTCGGCTGCCAGCACTTCCTCGTAGAGTTTTTCACCGGGACGCAGCCCGGTATAGATGATGCGGATTTCGCTTTCGTCGAATCCCGACAGGCGGATCATGTCGCGGGCGAGGTCTGCGATTTTGACCGGCTCGCCCATGTCGAGAACGAAGATTTCCCCGCCGTTGCCCATCAGTCCCGCCTGCATCACCAGCTGCACTGCCTCCGGAATAGACATGAAGAACCGGGTGATTTCCGGATGGGTGACGGTAACCGGGCCGCCGCCGGCAATTTGCTCGCGGAACCTGGGTATGACACTGCCGGTGGAACCCAGCACGTTGCCGAAACGGACAATGACAAACCGCGTGCTTCCGGGCTTTTGCAATGACTGGCAGATCAGTTCCGCCAGCCGTTTGGTCGTACCCATTACGTTGGTGGGATTGACAGCCTTGTCGGTGGAAATCAGCACAAACTTCTCGACGCCGTGCGCCATCGCAGCCTCGGCAAGCACCCGCGTACCCTGTACGTTGTTGAGCACCGCCTGCCAGGCGTTTTCGTTTTCCATCAACGGTACATGCTTGTACGCGGCCGCATGGAATACCACGGTCGGCCGGAATTCGGCCATTACCTGCCCTACGCGCTTGCTTTCCTTGACGTCGCCGATGACCGTGCTGATGGCGATTTCTGGAAACCGGCGTAAAAATTCCTGCTCAATGGTGTAGAGGGAGAATTCGCTGTTTTCCAGCATTACGATGCGCCGGGGCTGATAACGCACGATCTGCCGGCACAGTTCAGCGCCGATGGAGCCGCCGGCACCGGTGACCAGGGCGACACGCCCGCCCAGCCATTCGTGCAGCCCGGCGGTATCCAGCCGCACCGGGTCGCGTCCGAGCAGGTCATCCAGCTCGATATTGCGGATCTGCGATACGGTCACGCGCCCGGTCATCAGGTCATCGAACGATGGTACGGTCAGCACCTGCAGCCCTGCGGCACTTGCCGTTTCCACCGCTGCCCGCCTTGCGCCGTGGTCGGCTTCGGGCATTGCGACGATCGCCCTTCGGGCATTGAGTCCTGGCTGCAGGTGCGGCAGTTCGCTGATCGGGCCAAGTACGGTTGCGCCATGGATCTGGCGGCCATGATGTGTGCGATCGTCGTCAAATACCCCGATGACCTGCCATTGAGGGCTGCGCGCCAGTTCCTTGATCAAGCTCGCAGCCGCATCGGTTGCGCCGAGCACGACCACCGGCTCGAGGCCGATCTGCATCAGCGAACCGATGCGACGCTCTTTCCAGCCGCGGTAGGCAAGGCGACTTCCCCCCATGATCATGACCAGCAGCACCGGGCTCATCACCAGGACGGAACGCGGAACCGCCAACTGCAACATGAAAAGAACCGCGGGTACGGCGAACGCCCCGGCCCCTACCGCAAGGATGATGCGCTTGAGGTCAGGGAGGCTGGCGAAGCGCCAGATGCCGCGATAAAGTCCGGATGAATAAAACAGCACGGTGTACAGCGGCACGATCCACAGCATCGATTCCACGGCCTGTGTGTCATAGGGTTCTGGAAGCTCGAGGTTGAAACGCAGCCAGTAGGCGATGATCCACGCGGCGGCCGCTGCAACCACGTCATGGATTATTGCAAGTACAGTGCGGAAATTAGGCATCCGGTAAACGCCGTTCGTGCCATGCGTATTCGATTCCAGCAATTGCGGCAGAGTAGAACACGGAGGCGGCAAGCAGGACAACCACTGAATCCAGGCCCGTTTTCATCGAAAGCAGGCCACCCAGCCCGCATGCAGCCATTACCAGGTATTCGACAAAGGCCGTGCCACGATGGCCGAATCGCATCTGTACCAGCCGCTGGTAGTAATGGTCGCGATGGGCCTCCCATATCCTCGCGCCGGACAGCAGCCGACGCAGCAACGTAACGCTGGCATCGACGATAAACGGCGAGAAAACGAGAACCGGAAACCACCACGTCCAGTCGCGTTGCAGCCATCCGGTCAGGCCGAATGCGGCTGCGAGAAAGCCCAGCGGTACCGAGCCCGCATCGCCAAGGAAAATGCGGGCCGGATGGAAATTGAAAACCAGGAACGCCGCAGCCGCGGCAGCGACGCCGGCATTGACCAGAGCGAATCCGGTGCTGCCTGCGGTCCAGGCCGCCATTGCATAAAAAGCGAAACCGAAAAGCGTCATTCCTCCCGCCAGACCGTCCGATCCGTCCATGAAGTTGTAGAGGTTGATCATCCAGGCTGTTGCGAGTACTGCGGCGGCGGCAACCGCCATCCCGTACGGATTCGCAAGTTGCGGAATCACGAATACTGCTGCGGCCGACAGGTGGACGACGAGGCGCAGGCGCACGGGCAAGGCCCTGAAATCGTCGATCAGGGATATTGCCAGCAGCATGGCGAAAGCAATCCACAACTCCGGAGTCAGCGTGGGCGCGATGACGATGACGGCAGTGACGGCGCCGGCGTGCAGACCGATGCCTCCGGCCCGGGGAACCGGGGTCGAATGCAGTGACCGGTCATTGGGGGTATCGACCGGAAGTCGTGCCGCCGCGCGCGTGACCAGCCACCAGATAATCGCGTAGGCAAGCACGAAGGACAGAGCCGGTGCGAAATATGCTCCTGACATTGGCTGAAGGATTCGCAGGTTGACGTGCCGGCGGCAGGCGCGTGCCCTGACCTAGAAAAAATTGGTGATCCTGCTGCGGATCACGTTGACCACTACGGTGGACGGCTCGAAGTCTACTTCCAGATCGTATTTGCCGGACCATTTGTTCGACGTGGCTGTTTCCACCGCGGCGGCGATGTTGTTGGCGTCCATTCCGGCAACGATGTGCGCCCCCCCTTCCACGGTCTCGGGCCTTTCCGTGGTCATGCGCAGGCTGACGCAGGGCACCTTGTAGAAATAGGCCTCTTCAGGCGCGGTTCCGGAGTCGGAGAGGATGCAGAAGCTGTCCTGCAGCAGGCGGTTGAAATCATAGAACCCGAGCGGTGCCATGACCCGCACGCCTTTCGGCAGCCGGTCATTGCCGATTTTGCTCATCGTGCGGGGGTGCATCGGGTAGATCACTTCGCGCTTGAACTTACTGTGAATCTCGCCCAGGGCCCGGATGATGGCTTCGCGGTGCACGGGGTTGTCCACGTTTTCGCTGCGATGAGCCGTGACGATGAAGTAATCCTTGCGGGACAAGCCGAGCTTTTTGAGGATGTTGCTCTTCCTGATCTGTGGCAGGAAGGCGCGCATGGCTTCAAACGTCGGGTTGCCGGTGATGAAAATCTTTGACGGGTGGATGTTTTCCCGCATCAGGTTTTCCCGGTGATACTGGTTGAACGGCAGCAGGTAGTCGCTCATGTGGTCAATGAGGATGCGATTGCGCTGCTCGGGCATCCGTTTGTCCCAGGCGCGCAGGCCGGCCTCCATGTGGAAGACCTTGATGCCGCGATACGAGGCCGGCATCACCGACAGTCCGCTGTAGGTGTCGCCGAGGATAAGCAGCGCATCAGGCTTGATTTTTGCCATCAGCGCGTCGGACTTGGCGACCACGTCCGCCACTTCCTTGCCGTAGCTGCTGGTGTCGATGCCAAGCTCGTAGTCGGGTTTGCGCAGCTTCAGGTCGCGGAAGAAAAAGTCCTTGAGCTCGGGTGTGAAGTTCTGTCCCGTGTGCACCATGATGTGCTCGAAATTGAGCTCGTCGAGCTTTTTCAGGGTGGACCACATCTTGATCATTTCAGGACGCGTTCCGAAGATTGACAGCACTTTCATGATGTACTCTCTGAAGTCATTGATGGTTCGGTGGTGAAACGGATCATCTTTCGCATCCTGGCCTGGGATGCGAAACCTGGCGCACTTCCGGCAGGGGGGTCAACAATTTGCCGCCCTGTTCCAGGTAGTTCCTGCATTTCATGGCAATTTCGTTGAGATATGCCCATGCGAACACCAGCAGGTAATCGGGCGGGGTTGTGGCGAGCCTTTCGCGCGGAACCACTTCGATGTGCGAGCCCGGCGTGAAAAATCCCCATTTGGCCGATGCGTCGTCGACCATGAAGTCGATGTGCTGATCGGAAATTCCACAGTACTGGATGATCGTGTTCGCTCGCCCGGAGGCGCCGTATCCGGCGATCCGCAATCCCTTGCCGCGGGCTTCAGCCAGCAGCGCCATCAGCCGGTCCTTGCGCCGGGCGATTTCGCTGGCGAACTGCTCGAAACACTCGACACGGTTGTAACCCTGTTCAAGCTCTTCCTTGCGCAGGCGGTGCACCTGCGCGGAAACCTTGCGGGCGTGTTTGCTGGTTTTCCGGCAGACATAGAACCGCATCGAGCCGCCATGGATGCTGATTGACTTGACGTCGAAAACCACGAGTCCGTGCCGTGCCATGTGGCTCTCGAGCGACAGCAACGAGTAGTAATACAGGTGTTCATGGTAAATCATGTCGTACTGCAGGCCCTTTACGACGCTGCCCAGATAATGGGCTTCGAAGACAAATACGCCGTCTTCGTCGAGCAGTTCGGCTATGCCGTGGGTGACATCGTTGATTTCCGGAATGTGCGCGTAGACATTGTTGGCCACTATAAGCTGCGCAAGGCCATGTTCGGCGCGGATGTTCGCGGCGACCGCGCTGCTGAAAAAGGTGTTGACGATGGTGATCCGTGGATCGTCGATGGTGCGGACAATGTTGGTTGCAGGGTCGACGCCAATGACCTTGCGTACGCCGAGGTCGGCAATCGGCTTGAGCAGGATGCCGTCATTGCAGCCGATTTCCACGGCCATTGCATTTGCCGGATCGAGAAACCTCGGTACGACCTCGTCGGCATAGTCGATGAAATGATCCCGCAGCGACTGGATGGCCGAAGAAAAATAGAAATAGTCGGCGAACAGGGTTTCGGGATCGATGATGTCCAGTACCTGCAGCGCGTAACAATTCCTGCAGAAGTGCACGCTCAGCGGAAACCGCGGTTCGGATTCGAATTTTTCCGGTTTCAGGAAGCCGCCGGCAAGAGCGACGGCGCCAAAATCGATGATTTTTTCGAGCGCCTTGCTGTCGCAGAATGCACAGTTCGTTCGCGCCTTGTAGTTATTCATGTCCGGGGCCACGCGTGTCGTCGGGCGGATTGCTCTTCTGCAGTTGCCACTGCACGGCAGCGGCGATGCCGGCATCAATGCTAACCGGCGGATTCCATTGCAGTTCTCGCTGGAGCTTGCCGCAATCGACGCGCAGCGATTCTATCATGCGCCTTGCTTCCTCCCCCTTGCCGGCCATGCCCGCCGCGGCCAGCAGCAACGACCGCGGGCAGCGAAAAAGGGGGGGCATTCCGCCCATCGCCGCGCCGATTTTGCGCAACAGTTCCGGCGTCGACAGATCGTGGCCATCACTCACCAGGTAGGTGGCAGTCACCGGTTGTGTCCGGTTGAGTACGGCTTCGATGGCACTCACCATGTTGTCCACGCAAAGCATGCTGCGGGCATTGGTAATCCCGGCAAGCGGCAGCGGTATGCGGAGCCTGACCAGACTGATCAGCCGCCGGAAATTGCCCTTGACGCCGGGACCGTACATCAGCGGTGGCCGGAATATCACGCAGGCCAGTCCCGTTTCATCCGCAATCCGTGCAAGACGTTGCTCCGCTTCCAGCTTGGACTGTCCGTAGGCGTCTACCGGTGCGGGCGTATCGGCTTCCGTGAAGGGCTGGTCCAGCGTCCGTTCGCCGTTGACCTTGATGGTGCTCAGGTAGACAAAGCGCTGGACGCCGGCGCGCGCCGCGGCGCGGGCGAGGGTGTCAGTGCCTTCGGTGTTGACCCGCCGGTGTTCACGCAGGCCTTCCATCGCCGTTTCATGCATCACATGCACCCGCGCGGCCAGGTGCACGACTGCGTCGATTCCGGCGAGAGCCCCGGACCAGTCGGTCTCGGGTCCGATGTCCGGGACGGCATGCATGTCGATGCCTTCGGCGAGCGGGATCGGGGGAGCGCCGCGCACTGCCGCCCGGACCCGCCAGCCTTGATGGACCAGGTGCGCGCAGAGCCGGCGTCCGACGAAACCGCTGGCTCCGGTGACCAGGATCCGTTTCAACCGAGGGACATCCCCGGTTCAGCGCAGCAGTTCAAGGCCGTTACCGGACTCGACGTCATCAACCATCAGGCGATGGCGCTTGAGCAGGGCGACGGTTCCGGCGAGATCCAGCACGGTATCCCCTGAACTGAATTCCCGGGACAAGGCAGGTTTTTGTTTCGCATTGCGCGACGCCAGTTCGGGCAGCATGGGCAGGATGGCGTAATAGTCGCCGCGTTTCACGCAATGATGCGCCTCTTCGTCGGACACCATGATTTCGTGCATTTTTTCACCGGGGCGTATGCCGGTGATTTTTGTTTTTATCGGGCGTTTGCCGATCAGTGCCTTGGCGATGTTTTCCACGGTTGCGGCAGGTGCATTGGGTACATAGGTTTCACCGCGCCTGGCCTCCTTCAGCGCGGTGAACACGGTGTCGACGGCCTGGTCCAGCGTCAGCAGGAAGCGGGTCATTTCCGGCACGGTCAGAGTGACCGGCCCGCCGGCATGGATCTGGTCATGGAACAGCGGGATCACCGAGCCGCGCGAGGCCAGCACGTTGCCGTAGCGTACGCAGATGAAACGTGTCTTCGGGTTCAGCACGTTGGCTGAAATGAAGATCCGTTCCTGCAGCGACTTGGTCATGCCCATGACGTTGACGGGCTTGCAGGCCTTGTCGGTGCTGATGCCGACGACTGTGTCGACCGGGTAACTGTTTTCCTCGATGGCGCGAACGATGTTCATGGCGCCCAGGCAATTGGTGGCGAGGGCCTGGGCAGGGAAATATTCACAGGTTGGCACCTGTTTCAGTGCGGCAGCGTTGACGACGATGTCGGCATTTTTGACTGCCGAACAGACTTCTCCGTAGTCGCGGACATCCCCGATCCGGAACTCAAGCACATCCATGAAGTTGCGGAAAATGACTTCGTCCGTTGTGACCGCGCGATGCAGGTATGAAATGCGCATTTCATGCTGTTTTGCTTCGTCTCGCGAAAACACGATCACTTTTCTGGGTTTGCCGAGTTCGCCGGAGAGCACGCGCCGCACGAACGTCTTGCCCATGGAGCCCGTGCCGCCGGTAACCAGAATGGTCTTGCCCTTGAACATCATTATGTCCTTCCTGACTTGTGATATGCCGCCAGTTCGTCGATCATTTTTTCCCAGTTGGGCGGCGTGTAGCCGAAGTGCTCGCGAAAACGGGTCGAATCCAGGCTGCGGTTGCAGCGGAATTTTTCATCGGGGACCAGTTCGATGGAAAGTCCGAACTTGTCCCTGATCAGCGTCAGCAGGTCGAATTTGCTGATAGGTTCACTGGAAACGTGGTAGATGCCCGCCGACCTCGGGAAGCTGGTGATCAAGCGTTCCATGATCCGGGACATCTCGATGGTCGTCATGCCCGAAAAAATCGCGTTTTTGTATCCGGAGGCGCGGCCTTTCTGGGCAAGAAACCATTCCAGCAGGCTGGTTCTGCGCCACAGTTCGGGGCCGATGATGGAGGTGCGCAGGGTGATGCAGCCCGGCGTAATCACTTCACCGAGCAGTTTGCTGTGGCCGTAGACATCAATGGGATCCGGTTCGTCGTTTTCGGTGTATCCACCGGTCCGTCCCGAGAATACGCAGTCGGTGCTGATGTGTATGAGGTGGGCGCTGATCGCGCTGCACAGCGCGGCGAGTCGATGGGGCAGCAGCGCATTGATTTCAAGGTTGGGAATCGGGTCCAGGCCATCCTTGCGCTGCTTGACCACCCCAACCGCGTTGATGACCGCCTCGGGATGAAAATCGGCGAATACACCGACCAGGCGGTCGGTTACACGCACATCGATGCCCGTGTAGGAATTGGCGTCGGTAAACAGGCCGAAATCCCGGTACGCATGTCGTTCCTGCCTCAGTGTTACCCGGACCTCATGCGCTCGTGAAAGATCCATCAACAGCCGGTGGCCGAGCATGCCATCACCGCCGAGTATCAGGATGCGCATGTTTTTTCCGTAGCAGCAAGCATCAATCGTTCAATCCGGTCGATGACCAGTTCCCGTTCAAAATTTGCTTCGAAATAGGCCCTGCCGTTGTGCCCCATGGCGGTTCTCTGCTGCTGCGGCATGTTGCACAGCTCAACCACGGTTTGCGCAAGCCGGTCGGCGTTTTCGGCGGGACAGGTCAGGCCGGCTCCGGCCGCGCTGACCAGGTCGGCGCCTTCCCCGTTGATCGCGGCAATGATCGGCCGGCCGCAGGCAAGGTAGGATTGTACTTTACTCGGCACAGTCAGAGCGAACGCCGGCGTGTCGCGCAGTGTCACCAGCAGGGCATCGGCCGCGGAAAAGTAGGCCGCCATCGATTCCAGCGGCCGGTGGCCGAGCAGGTGGAACTGCCGTTCGAGACCGCGCCTGCGAACCTCTTCTGCCACCCATGATTTGAGCATGCCGTCGCCGAGTATCACCCACTGGATATCCGTGCGGTCGCGCAGTTTTTCCGCTGCGGCCAGTATGGTATCGAAGGCCTGGGCCGAACCAATGTTGCCGGCGAACATCACGCGGAATCCTGCCGGCAGTTCGGTCAGGATTTCCGGTGGCGGGTTGTCGAGCGGCCGATATGCGTTTTCCGCCCAGTTGGGAACATTGACGATACGTTCAGCGGCAATGCCGCTGGCCGCGACATGGCCGGTGAAGCCCGTGGAGGATACCAGCACTCGATCGCAGCGCCTGTAGATGAAATCAACCAGCCTGCGGACCAGGCGCAGCAGCCAGCGCGATCGGACTGCACCCGTGGCGGAGAGGCTCTCCGGCCACAGGTCCTGCACCCAGAACAGCATCGGCGCCTGTTTCAGCTTGCGCAATACAATGCCGGGCAGGGCCACCGTCACCGGCGAAGGTTCGTACACGAAGATGACATCGTAGGCGCCGCGGCAGCGCAGCGGACCCAGCGCACAGGCGCTGAGCGCGAAAGAAATGTAATTTGCCGCCAGTCGCCAGTTTTTCCGCTCGCCCCGGCGCATCAACGGCACGCGATGCACCGGCATTCCATGAAAGTCGTCCGTCCATGGACCGAATGCGCTGTAACCCGCATAGAACCGCCCGGAAGGATAATTCGGCATGCCGGTCAGTATTTCCACGCGGTGTCCGCGCTGCCGCAGTCCGAGCACCAGGTCGTTGATGCGGAAAGGTTCCGGGTGGAAATACTGGGTGATGACCAATATCTTCAAGCGCCGACCCGTCCCAGTTTGCCGAACAGTTCGAGATAATGATCGACCACCGTTTCCCAAAGATAGTGCTTGCGGGTGAATTCGCGGAGAGCCATGCCCATCGCATGCAGATCAACATCGGCCGACAGCAGTTTATCCAGTCCCTGCTGCAGGCCATCCACGCTGGCCGGCACGATCAATGCGCCGCCACTGGAGCCGATTTCCTCGAAGCCGCATTGATCGGTGATCAGTACCGGCGTGCCGCAGATCCCGCCTTCCAGGGCGACGATGGACATGGCTTCCTGTCGCGATGGAATTGCGAGCAGTGAAGCGGCATGATAAGCCCGCGATTTGTCGGCGCCATGCAGCGGACCGGTGAAGTGGATACGTGCAGCCGAGGACGATTTTCCGGCCACGGCCTGCAATTCGCCAAGCATACCGCCATCAGGTCCGGCAAATACCAGGTTTATCCGGGGGTATCTCTCGGCAATGCGCAGGAATGCGTCCAGCAACAGATCCGGGCCCTTGATGGTGTTGAGACGGCCCAGAAACAGCACGAAGGGTTCGGTGGGCAATCTGAATTGGCTGCGGAAGGCAAACTCGTCGGAGTCATCAAATGCCGCGGGATCGATGCCGTTGGGTATCAGCGTAATTTTTCCGGGTGCAATGCCGTAGGTCTCAAAATGCGCGGTCTCGTTAGACGCTATGGCGACATGGGCCGCTGCGTCGCGAATCAGTCTTTTGCCCCAAACCGCGTTGTACATGCCTTTCAGCCAGCGCGAGCGGCCGTAAATGGGCAGCGCTCCGGCGGGGCAGACCACGTAGGGTTTGCCCGCCTTGCGCGCAGCCTGCGCAACCAAGGCGTTGAGCACGGTCCAGTGCCCCATCAGGTGAACGATGTCTGATTCGCGTACCAACTGCGCGATTAGCGGTTCTGGCAGACGGAACAGGTAGAACCTCGGCAGACAGCAGTGCAACACGCAGGCTCTGGCCGGCAGCAGCGCGGCCAGCCGTTCGTCACGCAGGCCGACGTCCAGCGCCAGCACCGTGCAATCAACGCCGGCCATGGCCAGGAACCGGCTCATCTGGAAAGTCCGTTCCGCTGTGCCGCCGCCGGCGACCGGATCCAGCATGGTATTGACTGTGAGGACTTTCACAATGAGCGGGGGTGCCGGGTCACCCAGGCTGCAAAACTGCGCAATCCGTCCTCCAGGCTGCGGACTTTGCGCCAGCCCAACTGTCTCAGTGCGGTGCAGTCGTACATGCGGCCCGGATTGATGTTTGAAGCACCCGAGGCACGGAGCAGTGTGCTCAGCATGAACTGCGGCAATCCGAGCGGCGGCAGTCTGTAATATCCGAGACCGAGTTCTCGCGACAGGATACGTTCGACATCGCAGAACCGGTTCAGTGGATCATCATCATCGGCAATGTAGAAAATCTTGCCCCCGAAGGGCTGGTCGTGCGCGATCAGAAATTCGAGTGCCGCGACGACGTTTTCAACAGCGACCAGATTCATCTGCCTGCCGGCAAAAAGGCAGCTGCGCAGGTAATTGACCCAGGTATTGCCGTGCAGCAGGGCATTTGTCAGCTTCAGCAGATTCCGGCCGCCTGGACCGAACACGGCACTGGGTCGTGCGATGACGAGATCAAATTTGTTCGCAGCAAGGTTCAGCCACAGTTTTTCGATGGACAGTTTGATTTCTTCATAACCGGCTTGCGGAGACTCCCGGGTTTCGGCGGTAACGGGTGAATCACTGGTACGGCCGACCACCGTGGCCGTACTGCAGAGAATTACACGACTGACTCTCCGATTGGCCGCGGTTTCTGCAAGCAGCCTGGTTGCATCGAGATGGGCATCACGGGTCCACTGATCCGGATAGGCCAGATGCACGAACGTGCTTCCGGGAAGAAGCAGGGCGGCCTGGGTTTCGGCTGCGTCCAGATTGCCCTGTATCCAGCGAATTTGCTTTACGGCGGCAAGCGAGGCTTCGGGTGGCCGACGGCTCAGCGCAAGGATCTCGGTGCACGGTCGCTGCATCAGCGATTGCAGCAGATGCCTGCCGATGAAACCGGTTGCTCCGGAGACTGCAATTGTTTTCGGGGCGGAATTCATGTCCGGGTGCGCGACATGAGGGGCAGCCGCGGCATCCGTGCACGTTGCAGCCATGCCAGGAATGCGATCGCCACGCACATTTGCAGGAAGAAAATCAGCGTCAGATAGGGAAAGGTTGTCTGGGCAATTACGTTGGCCAGCGAAGCACCTGCAACGGCCTGGAGAAAATCGTTGGCCAGCAGCCTGGCCATGCAGATTTCAACGATCATCAGCAAGGCCGTGACCAATGCCATGCCCAGAAACACGACAGCCAGAGATCCCGAAAACAGCAGGATGGCAACCACACCCGTATTGGCCAGGAACGTGAATTTCCCCGGATCTTCGGAGTGATAACGTACTTTGGCAAGTTGCTGATAAAGCGATTTTGTGCCGAGTTTAGGGTTCGATGTCAGAACTTCTACGAGAAGCTCTTTGTTGCGGGTGGGTACAGCACTCACTACCAGCGTGCCCTCAAGGCCGACCCAGCGCTGGATAAACAGATTGGGCAGTTGAAAAACCATGGTCCGGTGAACCTCCGTGGCGACGGAATCCTCCGGGGGGATGTAATAGTAGATATTGACCCGTAACCAGAAAACCGCATAAACACTGGCTGCAAAAAGCAGGCAAAAGGTTGAAAACAGTGAAATTCTGCGTCGATGAGAGGACAAATTCCGAAAGGAACCCCATTTTTCCCAGATTGCGACCCAGTATGGTGCCGTATGCAGGAGATATGTCAGGCGGCTGAGAGTGCATACCGATGCGAAGAAGGCCTCGGCGATGGGGGCAAGCAGTGCGCTTCCCTGACTCGGCTGATCAAGCGCGAATTCCCAATGAACAAGCGCAGCGATCCAGAAAGCAAAACCTACATTTATCAACCACGCGATGAGCACATTGAGTTTCATCGGCAAGATCAACTGAGGATTTACCCCGATCTGGAAAAAGGCGAACTGCAGGTTCAATGCGTTCAGCGCGACGATCAGGATCAGGGTTGCCGGCCAGATCCAGCGGCGGTGCCGCGCAAACCATGCCGGTGCCGGCAGCGAAATATCCTGGCAGGTTGTCAATTGCCTGCGGCACAGGGCGAGCTGGATCAACCGCGCCAGCATCACTCCTGCGGCGCCCCACCCGGCCGCTTGCAGCGCGTTGTCCCACTCGGCAGGGCTGCCCGAGAAATCTCCGACCGGCTCGATGAAACCGACGGCCCAGATGATCTGCATGACCACCTTGGGCCAGAAACCCAGAAACAGGAAGGCCGCGAAGAAGGTATAGAAATACATCCTCGGCCGCGGAAAGGTCAGCACGAGCAGCAGTAAAAAACAGGCGTGGAAAAAGGCCAACGTTGGAACCGACCCGCTGTAATGAACAAGAGTCGCCACGGCCAGCACGCCAGCGATAATGAGCAGTGTGCCCAGTGCATACATCAAAAGGTTGTTCGGCGGGTTCATCAGCAAGCGCGATATATTTTATAATAAAATCAATTACTTATGAATTTTTTTGCCGATGGCCGGGTTGCTTCGCAGCATGCCTCGCAACCACCAGAGTACGCGGTGGCCGGTTTTGTTGAACAAAACATTGAACGCCATCCGCAGCGTGCGCAGGGAAAACACGCTGCGTGGATGCAGCGAGTACGCCTGGCCCAGCGTATGCAGCCCCTGCCGGTAATTGCCCACCCGAAAGTGAATTTGCGCGGAATACAGGGTGGCATTGCCGAGCGCCTCGTTTCGGGCTTCGCGGACGATTTCCGGAACCAGCGGGTTGGAAAAATACTCCGTCATGATCATCACCGACTCGTCCGGCCGGATATTCGTCGATGCCGCAAAGGTCTGCGATCCCGGATGCACACGGTAACCCGCGAGCACCTGCGGAATGCGCACAAAGCGGCCATGCAGCCCCAGACGCAGCCAGTATTCGAAATCCAGCAGTTGTTTGTAGCCGGTATGCCACAACCCCGCTTTTTCAAACGCACTGCGCCGGAAAAAAGCACCGGGACCCGGGGGGCAGAGCATTTTCACGACCATGTCGCGGTAACTGCATTCGGGGGCATGAACCCGCCTGATCACGGCCGAATCGGGGCCAATCAGGTTGAAATCGCTGTACGACAGCGCGGCATCCGGATGATCGTCAAGGCAGCGCACCGCCGCCTTGACGGCCCCGGGCAGCAGCACATCGTCCGCGCTGAGGTAACCGATGATGTCGCCTTTCGACATTTGCCAGCCCCGGTTGAGAGTTGCGACCTGTCCCTGATTGGACTGGCATTCCCTGTGGAATTGCCCAGGATGGTCGGCGAGAATCCGCGGTGAATCATCCGTGGAGCCGTCGTCGATGACGATCAGTTCGATCTGCGGATAATCCTGGGCAAGAATGCTGTCGATGGCTTCGCAGAGATACCGCTCGTGGTTGTATGAAGGGACCACTATCGAGACCAGTGGTGGCTGGCGGACATCGGGATTCATGCCGGAGATTTTCCGGCAAGACGGGAGTACAGCGCCAGCATTGCTGCGCGGTCTTCCGTTCCCAACATGCGATGCCATTGCCATGCCAGCATTGCGGCAAGCAGGATGGTCGCAACAAAGGTGCGAGCGAGCCATTGTTCCGGCAGCAGCATGCCGGTCATCCAGAAGGCCAGCAGGAAACCGCAGAGCAGCATGACATTCAAAACATTCAATCCGCGCGACTTCGAGACATCACCCGGCGGCAGCGTCGCATGTGCCGTTGCGAACAGCAGGACTGCGTCGAAAGCGGCGCGCGCCGCCCAGACCGCGGCAACGCCATTGATGCCGAAGGCATGCGCACCGTACCAGATGGCAGCGACATAAACCGGAAGCTCCGCGGCCGCGATTTTTGCGGAAAGGTCCGCGCGCCCGGCGGCATTGAGCGCCGTCAGCGGCACCTGGGCGACCACGTTGATCAGGATGCCGACTGCCAGCAACTGCGCGACGACTGACGACTGGTCGCGAAAGTTCGTGCCCAGCCACAGTTCCAGCAGCAGGTCAGAGCCGGCGAGGAATACCGCAACAACGGGAGTGGCCAGGCAGAGCAGGACCACTTCCGTCTGCCGGCAGATGCCGCGCAGCGCGGCGGGGTTGTTCGCGGCCGCGGCTGACAGCACCGGGAACAGGGCGCCGAGCACGCTGGCCGAAATGATCCAGGTCTTGGTGATGATTTCGTAAGGAGTCACGTAATAGGCTACGGCGGCGACCGAAACCGCTGCGGCCACCACGAAGCGGTCGGTGACGATGATCAGCGGATTGACGAAATTCGAAACCGTCAGCCAGCCGCCGTAGGACGCGAGGCGCCGCAACAGCGCGCCCTCGATGCAGGTTGTTCCGGTTTTTGCGGGGAGCAGGCGCAGGCAGGCTGCGGCATAGGCGAGGGCCACCAGAAAACGGGCAACGGCAATCACCGCAACGGCCGCGGGCAGGCCGTCGGCGAACTGCAGCGCGATCACCGGCCCGGCGAAATTGACGATGCCCGCGGGAATGCGTACCAGGTTGACGATATCGAAGCGGTGCAGGCCCTCCAGCATGCCGCGCAGCGCCGCCGAGATGACGATGGCCGGTACCGAGGCCGCCAGCCAGTACAGGGCATGCGTGGTTTCGCCGACCAGCTCCGGCGGCACTTCGAATGCACGGGTGGCGAGCCACGGAACCAGTGCGGCGAATGCCGCACCGCCGAGCAGCCCCAGCGCTGCGTGCAGCAGCAGTGAATTCAGCATCAGCGTGCGCAGGTCCTGCGAGGCCTTCCCCTGGGCCACCAGCCGGGTGGTGCTCTGGCCCAGGCCGAAATCGAACATGCCGAAGTAACCCATGACCACCCACGCCAGCCCCAGCACCCCGAAACGGTCCACACCCAGTGCAGCCACCAGCAAGGGAATGCACAGCAGCGCGACCGGCAGCGGCAGGGCGGCGCCCAGCAGGTTCCAGCCGGCGTTGCGGGTGACGCTGACAGGGGTTGTTTTGCTGTCGTCCCGGCTGGTCATTGCAGAAAAAGACCAATCGCCGTCGGTGTGACCGGAGAGAAGTAAGACTGCATGTAGCCCCGTGTCCGCTGTGCATTGGACAAACGTGTTTCCGCGGGCACGGCATCGGTAGCGGCCAGAGCGGCCAGAAATGCATCGGGATCTGCAACCCGTTGCCACAGAGGAGGCGGATCCAGCACCGGATCCGGAATGATGATCTCACCCAGATCGAGATTGATCACCGGCTTTCCCAGCATCAGGCATTCGAGGGCGACGGTCGAGGACACATAAGCGGTTGCACTGCACCAGCGCAGGTTTTCCCGGAGCGGGGTTCCTGAAAGATCAATGGCGTGATCGTGGATCCACCGGCGCAAATGCTCGGGCAGGAGCGCGAGCGGGAATTCCGGATGGGGACGGATTCCAATCTGCAAATCTTTTCTCGCAGCTGCGACGCGCATCATGAATCCGGTTGCGGCGACGAGTTCGTGGAGGCTGGAAGAAAGTGCAACAAGTATTCTCCCGGAGACACCGGGGGCATCGGTGTCGGGCGCCGGCGATGACTGTCGAAGCGCGCAGCCGGCCTGAAGCATGCCGGCCGGATATCGGCCCTGTTCTTCCAGGTAGCGGCGGGTGATTTCTCCCACGGTGATGATCCTGTCAGGAAGGGGTGTTGCGGCGATTTCTGCTCCGGAAAAGCGGAATGTGGTGTGCCGCGGGGTGATCGAGGTGTGCTGGTAGCCGATGATGAGACATGCCGGACATTCCGCGCGTACGGCAAGCAGCAGCATTTTCTCCAGCGACTTGTTCTCGTAGGGGTAGATCAGCCGGCGCAGAGGCCGTTTGCGAAGTAAGAGCCGCAGCGCACTGCACAGGAGCAGATTGTGAAAATAGCCACCCTTGGCCAGATCCCAGCGGAAAGCTTCCCTCAACAGCCCGGCGCTTCCCGTGACGCTGCGGAAACCAGACCCAGTGAAGGCGGGGAAGAAAAGTTCGCGCAGTGAGCCCAGGAGTGTGCTGGCGAGGTCCCGTAGCCGTGCGTGCAGGAAGACCGGAGAATAAATTTTTTTCCTGAACGCGAGCATGCGTGGCAAAACCTGTTGGTAAGGGGCTTGGACGAAGGCCAAATAGTTCAGATGAACCGATGGATTCCGCTCACCCATCAGGTCGTGCAGCCGACCGAAGAATGCATCGGATTCTTCGTCGATGCTCGCATCGACATAAGTAAGTGCAGCCGTATCGGAGTCCGGAAGCTCGAAGCTGCCGCGCCAGCGGATCATGGCATGCGCCAGGCGGGCTGCCTGCCAGCATAGCCGGAACGCCACTTCGATGGCGGTAAACTCGGCCTTGCCCCCGCTTTCGATGAGTGTTATCTGCCGGCTGCTGACATGAATGCCGGCACGGATGATGGCACGTTGTCCTTCCGTGGCCCCCGCGATGTACAGGTGATCGAAGTTTTCCTCTTCGACGAATTTCAGGGCGGCACGGGCCTGCATGAGGCGGTTTCCCAGCGGCGATGACAACAGGTTTTTTGCGGTGCTGGTATGCGCCCACCAGGCCAGTCCCGCGTTTGCCGCGTTGAGGACACCCAGATCTTCGCTGAATTCCCGCAGCCAGAGGTGGCCATGCAGGCGATAGATTCCGGCAAGCTGGACGGCAACAAGACCTACCGGAGGTTCAGTGCCATCCATTGCCGCGGTGCCGAAGTCGATCACAAGCCCAGGCCGGGCTTGATCGGGTAATCGGGAGACCAGGGAGACCGTCGGCAAGACGGCAGGCGCTAGGGTTTGTTTGCGCCGATATAGCGCGACGATAGCTGCTCTTCCGCGATTTCCTTGCCGGCAACCAGGTCGAACAGGTCGGTATTCGACAGCTTGACGGCTTCTTCGGCGGGCAGGTTATGGCGGTTGGTGTAGACCAGTGCATCGGCATGGGGCAGCAGCTGGTCGCACTGGTCGCAGTACGGGAACATGCCGAACTTCTTCATGCGGTGCGCGTAGCGCAGCAGGCGGTATTTCTCGTTGTTGAGGATTTCCAGCACCGGCTGCTCGAAGGCATTGCCGAGGATGATCTGGTTGTTGTAGTCGTAGCAGCAGGGAATCACTTCACCATTCCACTGGATCTGGAAGGGGCCGTTCTCGGGCCGGCCGCAGCTGGTTTTGCGCTCGAGGTCGCCTTCGCGGAAACGGTAATCCCGGCCGTCGCCGAAATTGTGCGGCTTCCAGATTTCGATGGCATTGACCTTGGGCTCCCAGAATTCGCGGAAGGCCGCGGTGTCGGACTTGTTCTGCTCCAGTTCCAGATAGGAAATCTGCACCCGTGTTTTCGAGCCGGACTCGTCGCGGATTTTCAGGAAATCCAGCAACCCCTTCATGGTGCGGTCGAAATCGAGGCCCTGCATGACTGCGTTGTAGGTTTCGGGACGCATGCCGTAGAAACTCACGCGCATTTCGGCCAGACCGGCATCCATCAGCCGGCGTGAGCGTTTTGGGGTCAGTGCCGAACCGTTGGTGATGAAATAGGTCGACAGGCCCTTGCCCGTGGCATAGGCCACCTTGTCCTCAAGCCGCTTGTCGAGCATCGGTTCGCCGAAACCGGTGAGCACGACTTTTTTTGCGCCGAGGCTGACCACCTCGTCGATGCTTTTTTCGTACTTGGCCTGGTCCATGATGCCGTGCTCGCGGCCATGTTCGTGCTTGTCGCGCGGGCACATGATGCAACTGGCATTGCAGTGGTCTGTGACCTCGTAGCGCACTTCCGGGTGCAGCAGGCGGGTGATTTCGGGTTCGGCCACCAGGGCTTCCGCCGCAATATGCCGCTCGGCATCTGTAGCGACGAAGCTGCCGTCGCGCAACAGGCGGTCAACGTCGTAACGGCTGTTGTCCAGCGCCTGGATCGGGATGATCTTTCTGGTGGTTGCGCCCATCGGAGCCCTAATATTCGATGACGAAGATTTTACCCGAACTCCATGATTTCAGGGCGAAATTTCCCGGCTGGCGAAAAGGTCTTCGAGTATTCTGATGAATGCGGGCAGGGTAGGGGTGCCGACACTGAAATACGAGTCGAAACAGCGGACTATGCAGGTGCGCAAGGATTCGTCCGCGATCCCGCTGCGTATCATCCCTGTAAGTGCTGCAGGATCATGGGTGTGCAGTGCTGCGCCTTCAAGGCAGTGTGGCGGCACGACACAGGATTTTTTTTCGAGCAGGCGGTCGGCGCCGGCGCCCGGCAGCAGCAGATTCAGGCTCGGGATGCCGCAGAAGCCGGCTTCGATGGCCACCGAAGAGAACTGCGTGATGACCAGCCGTGGCGCCAGCAGCAGCGCGTCCTCTACCGGCAGCGGGGTGACGTCAACCGGCGACAGCGCTGGGTCGCTCAACAGGCCGCGGTAGGCACCACCGGCATACCCAGCATCGCGCGGATGGGCCTTGAACAGGAGTTGAAGTCGCAAATCCGCAAGCACCGGGCGCAATGCTTCCAGAGTGAGCAGGCAATCGGTGGTTTCCGGCTGGCCGGCCCACAGCACTGAAGGCTTGCTGTTGCCGGTCCAGGCTTGACGGATGGTGGTCCTACGGGCACATGCCTGAAGGCGGTACGGGTCATATCGCGCCGGACTCAGTGCCCGTGTCGGCGGACAGGAGGTTCCGAGGCGATTGCGGGCAAGTTCGATGGCGGGCGGACTTTCGACCAGCAACAGGCCGGTGCTGCTGCCGGCAACCTCGCGATAGTTGCCTGGAAAATCCTCGACAACCGCAATTGGGATTCCGGCTGCGGCGGCAGCCCGCCTTGCGCCGGCTTCCACGGCTTGGCCTGCAGGACTGTCCGAGGTGCCGCAGACCAGTCCGCGCGGATTATGGGCGCTGGTCAGTTGGTGCCAGTAGATTTCATCAACTGGAGGCGGAATGTTGTCGCCAGAGGCGATGACGGGGATTGCGCCCGCCAGCGGGCGCAGCGTGTTGCGGGGGCCGTCGTCACCTGCTGCGAGAATGACAGGACGTTGATCCATGGCTGCGGTCATGCTCAGGCGGATGTAGCGGCCGCAGGAGACGGTGCGAGGCGACAAAGGCGCTGCAACATCGGATTTTCAGGCTGCACGAGATCATGAAATACGGATTTGCCGTAGAAGATGTCGCGGTCAAGGGGCGACCAGGGATATTGATCAAATCGCACGGGAACCTTGGCGCCAGCCCCAGTCGGGTCGTTTCCTCCGCTCATCCACTTCTCAACGCGGTTGCAGGTGAAGAACAACCCGTCCGGTTTGACTATGCGTCGCAGCAGCGTGAAATATTGATCAACCAGGTGCGGGAGCATTTCACCGAACGAGGCCGTGTTTACCCCGATGTCCATGCAGTCGTCGGGAAGCCGGCTGGCCTGATCGGCTGTCATGTATACAAACCCCTCTTGAGGCAGCCGGACGGTGCCGTCTTCCAGTTCATTGGGCAGCAGAAAAGGGCTGTCCGGAAACGTCCGGTGCAGCAGCAGAAAGGAATAGGGGAGGATTTCCGGCAGATCAATCAGAATCAGGCGACCGGGCCGGTGGCGGTGGACGAGTGCGGCCAGATAACCGGAACCTGGTCCGATTTCAACGTAGGTGGTTTTGCCGATGGCGGGCAAAGAGGGCAGCAACAGGTTGGCATAGTGAACCGCAAGGAACTTGTGCGCAGTCATGGGCGGGTGCAACAAGTTTGTGGCGGTGCGGGCATCAATTGCCGGATTGTCCGGCAAGAGTTTGAAGAAGGCCCCGGAGAAGCGCGAGTCAGGGTTAAGGCCTCTGATGCCCAGCCAGTGGCGGGAAAGTGTCTCGGCAAGAGTCCGCTTGCGGAAATTCAGTTCATATTCGCTGTCAAAGCCGGCGCCGGCCCTGAAGGTGACGGTGCCCGCGGCGGCATCAACGCTGATGTGGTTGAGACTTGAGAAGTGCTGCCAGTGACCGGAGCGCGGCGTGTTGCCGGCTTCTGATTGCAGGAAACCGGCCAGTCGTTTTGCAGAAGGAGCCGGGAGTTGCAGTTTCATCATGATTAGTCCGGAAGGCAGGTTGCCGCATCCGTAACCTTGAGCGTTCCTGCGCCGCTCATTTCAGGTGACCTCCCAGTGCCGACCGATTGCCGGTGATTTCGGCAAACATGCCTTGAAAATTCCCCTTGGCACGACGCCAGTGGCCGGGGTGATTGCGGAACAGGGCCAGCGCAATGTTCAGCAGGGTGGTTCCGGCACTGGCGATCCAGGCTGCGCCGACTGACAGTCCGCGTGATTTGTGTTTTCTCACCAGGTACATGCGGTTGGTGATCTGCCATTTGCCCAGCAACGTTTCCCGTTCCGGTTTGATCGGATGGCTGTAATGGGCGAGCCGTGCAGCTGATACCACTTTCAGGCGGTATTCACGGCGCACTCTGAAGCTAAAGTCGACGTCTTCCAGAAATCCCATGCCGAGAAACCACTCATCGTAGGAATATCGATCGGCAATTTCGCGTCGCCAGACGGTTGCGCCACCGTAAAGCCAGTCGGTCTCGATATCAACTTGCTGGAAACCGATGGTGCTCGGGAAGCCGGAAGGAAGCATTTGACCGGGCAGCGCAGCGTCAACCAGCAGCAGGCTTTTCAGGCAGACCCAGTTGGGCCTGGCGGCGTTGGTGATGTTGAATGCTGCGCCACCGATGTCAGTGCCGGCTGTCGACCAGAAACGGAGCATGACTTCGATGGCGGATGGTTCGAGCACGATGTCGTCATCCAGGTAGCCGGCGAGGGTGATTTCCGGATCAAGGCGCTGCATCCCTGCGTTACGCTGTTGCGACAGGGAAGGCGGGTAGACCCGCACGTAATCCACCTGAAGTCCCGGGAACCGGTCGATGACATGCTGGATGTCCGGGTTGCTCCCGTCAACGACGATCAGCTGGTCCGGCAGCCGGGTTTGTGCTTCAAGGCTGGACAACAGTTTGCCCAGGTCGTCGGGGCGGTCCTTGGTCGGGACGACAAGGGCGAGTTTGTGCATGGCTTGCGACTGCACCAGGTTGTTCAATCAGCCCGCTTGCGGGCAACGACCACGATGTTGAGAGGAACGGTCTGCCCGAGTTTCAGCAGCCGCCGGCCCAGGTCGACCAGCTTCCGTTTCATCGTACCCGGCAGGGAATTGTCGAAACTGGCGTAAATAAAAAACGATTTCTCAACGGCAAAGCCGGCGAGTTTCAGTTCGGCGATGATCAGCTCGGGGGTATAGGCGCGGACGTGGCCCATGCGGTTGTGCATGTGGCCGCATTGCGGACAGTTTAGAGTCATTGCGCGCAGATTTTCGTAGACAGGAACGGTGATGATCAAGGTGCCGTTGTCGGTGAGAATCCGCCGGATTTCACCAAAAAAGCCAAAGATTTTGCTGGGCAGGATGTGTTCGCAGACCTCCAAGGCCAACACTGCATCGTATGACGAGGTGATCTGGTCCAGTCCGCCGGTGTGGAATTTGCACCCCGGATGCTGTTGTGAAACATGAGCGACTATTTGCTCCGAAAAATCAATGCCCGAGTAACTGCAGCCGCGGGCCAGAATCATCGGGATGATTTCGCCCCAGCCGATGCCGATGTCCAGCACGCTGGCTCCGGGCGAAAGCTGGTCAGCCACGGCCTGCAGCCGCCGGATGCGGAATGCCGGAGCATCCGAGCAGGCCGCCAGTTCGTCCCACAAGCGGGCGGAACTCATGTCGGTCAGTTCAGGCAGGGCGCCGGGTATATAGCTGGCTTTAAGCGCCGCCAGATCTTCTTGATGCGCCAGTTTGCTGCGAATCAAGTCGCTTTTGAATGGATCGGTCGGGAGCGCATGTTCGTTTGCTCTTTTCATGAGGGTTTACGGCAATTCATATGTGCCGGCCGAATTTTATTATCAAGGGTCATCACGGGATTCTTTCAGGCCGGAGCAGAAACCATTCAGAACAATCCGCCCATTCTCGATTTTAATGACGCGGTCGCACCAGGCTACGGATTCAAGTCGATGAGTAATGAAAATGATGGTTTTTTCATTTTTTAATGATTGCAAGACCCTCAAAACTTCAATTTCTGTGGCCGAGTCTAGTGCAGAAGTGGCCTCGTCCAGAACCAATATATCCA
>JBFWOE010000008.1:0-50698 GCA_050250695.1 Burkholderiales bacterium | reverse complement strand
ACTGAAATGCAGGGCCGGGATACCGCCAGGTTCCTGGTGCCGGAATCGGGTCTTGAGTTGCTCAGGGAACGTCGTGTCCGGGTCCGCGCCGGCGACATGAACGTGACCGGTACGAACGAAAACATACTGAAGGGCGGACGGATAATCCTCTGCCGCTGGAGCATCACGCCGCTGACGGATGAACAGGGTGTTTTTTCCGGGGCACTTGCGGTCGCGCAGGATGTCTCGGAGCAGGTGAAAATGATCGCTGCGCTGGAGGAAAGCGAAGAGCATTACCGCCAGATATTTGCCTCGGCGCCGCTGCCGATGTGGGTCGCGGATGTGCCGGTGCCGCGTCTGCTTGCCGTGAATGATGCAACGGTCAGGACTTACGGCTATTCGCGGGAAGAGCTGTTGCATATGACGGCCATCGATCTTCAGGTTGTCGAGGACCGCGAACGCGTGTTGGCGGAACTCGCCGCGATTGATTCGCGCCTGCCTGCACGCTTCAACCGGCGTCATCTGACACGTGACGGCAGGGTAATACTTGCCGAGGTTTATGCGCAGCCGTTCCATTCCGGCGGCAGGACGGCACGGTTGGTCGTAGTGAACAATGTCACCGAGCAAAAACAAGCGCAACAGGCACTGGAGGAAAGCGAGGCGCGGTTCCGCGCGTTTTTCGAACAGGCATCGGTTGGCATGGCGGTGCGCGAGGTATCACATATGCCGCGTTTTCTCAGGGTCAACCGCAAACTTTGCGAGATTCTCGGATACGACGAAGACGAACTTCTGCTGATGAGCTCGCTGGACATCACCCCGGAGGAAGATCAGGCCGAAACCCAGGAATACAACGTGCAGCTGCGAAACTCGACACTGCGCAGTTATTCCCGGCAGAAACGTTACCGGCGCAAGGACGGCCGGATCATCTGGGTGGAGCTTTCCGTTGCGGCAGTCGAAGGCGCCGACGGCAAGCCGCAATACCTGATTTCTGTGATCCAGGATATTACCGAACAGATCAACGCAGCCCGTATGCTGCGTGAAAGCGAGCGCCGCGTGGCGTTGGCCCTGAGCAGTTCGGGTGGAGCGTTGTTCGACTGGAATGTCGTGACCGGCGAGGTCTATCTCAGCGACCAGTGGAATGCGATGCTGGGGGGTGATGCCCGCGAGATGCACGCGACCTTCACGGAGATGACGGAACTGGTGCACCCTGATGATCGCGAAGAGCAGAGAAACACGATTGTTCAGCTACTGAAGGTCGGGACTGTGCCATACCAGGCCGAGTTTCGCGTCCGCACGCATTCCGGAAGCTGGCTGTGGGTGGAAAGCCGCGCCAGCGTTACCGAACGTGACCGGAATGGGCGGGCCGTGCGTGTGCTGGGCACGAATATCGACATTACCCGGCGCAAACAGACCGAGCTGGCGCTGCGCGAGCGTGACGTGATGCTGCGCGACAGCGCTGAGGAAATCCGCAAACTCAATGCGGAACTGGAGCGTCGCGTGGAGCAGCGTACCCGGGCACTGGCTGCTGCAAACCGCGACCTGGAGTCGTTTTCCTACTCGGTGTCGCATGACCTGCGCGCCCCGCTGCGGACAATCGACGGTTTCAGCCAGATCCTGCTGCAGGAGCACGCGGGATCACTGGATGAAACGGGGCGTGGCTATCTTGAGCGCCTGCGCGCTGGCAGCCAGCGCATGGCACGCCTTATTGATGATTTGCTGGAACTGGCCAGGGTTACCCGGCGGGATCTCAACATCCGCGACTGCGACCTGACACTCCTGGCGAGGGAAATTGCCCAGGATCTGCAGCGTGCCGAGCCGGAACGAAACGTGGAGTTTATCGTGGCCGAGGGCATGACGGTGACGGCTGATCCCGGATTGATGAGAATCGCCATGGATAACCTGATCCGCAACGCATGGAAATTTACCGGACGGCGCGATCAGGGGGTAATCAGGATCGGCTGCATTATCGGCGATGGCGAAACGACCTATTTCGTGAACGACAACGGCGTGGGATTCGACATGGCTTATGCCAGCAAGCTGTTTGCTCCGTTCCAGCGCCTGCACAGCGAAGCCGAATTCGAGGGTACCGGCATAGGACTGGCGATGGTGCAGCGGGTGGTCCGCCGCCATGGCGGCGATGTGCGGGCGGAGGCCGAACCAGACCGCGGAGCGACGTTTTTCATAATGCTGCCGCAGCAGGGCACAATCACTTTGCCTGGGGGATTTTCCGGACTCAGGGCAGCCATATAGCAGCCAACACCCTGCGTTCCTCGGCAACCAGGATGTTGTAAGTCCGGCATGCCGCCGGCGTATCCATGATTTCCAGTCCAACCCGTTCAGCCTGCAGGGGCTGCAGGGCGGCGGGACCCGGGAACTGCTGGGTTGCTCCAGTACCCAGGATGATGATTTCGGGCGAATGTTCCAGCAATTTTGCGACCGCTTCCGCCGTCAGCATAGGCAGGCCGGCAACCGGCCAGTGGGCGGCCGGAAGGTCGGGCAAGACCACCAGCGGCGCGTGGTGTGCGACACCGTTTACGGCTACGTAGCCCGGGCCATAGCCGGTGAATACGTTGATGCCTTTGGGGCTGGCCAGGTGCAGTTTCATAACCCTATGATTTGCCGGTAATAATCAGCTTCGATACAATTATACGTTTTCCGCCTGCCGTGGTGCCCTGCGCCACGGGTGCATATTTTCCCGAGACCCTTTCATGGAAGAATTTCCGCGCATCAAACGCCTGCCGCCGTATGTGTTCAACGTTACCGGCGAACTGAAACTTGCTGCCCGCCGCCGCGGCGAGGACATCATTGATTTCAGCATGGGCAATCCCGACCAGCCCACGCCCCGGCACATCGTCGACAAGCTGATCGAGTCGGTACAGCGCACGGATACCCACGGCTACTCGGTGTCGAAGGGAATACTGCGGCTGCGCAAGGCGATCTGCAACTGGTACCAGTCGCGTTATGGTGTCGAACTCGATCCGGAATCGGAGGCCATCGTCACCATCGGATCCAAGGAGGGCATCGCTCATCTTGCACTGGCCACCCTGGAACGCGGCGACATCGTTCTGGTTCCGAATCCGAGTTACCCGATACACATCTACGGTCCGGTGATTGCCGGTGCGGACATCCGCCATGTGCCGATGCATGCCGGCGTCGATTTTTTCGAGGCGCTCGAACAATCGATCAAGGATACCTATCCCAAGCCGAAGATGCTGATCGTCAATTTTCCGAGCAACCCGACGACCCAGTGCGTGGATCTGGCATTTTTCGAGCGCCTGATTGCGATTGCGAAGGAGCACGACATCTACGTCGTGCACGACCTGGCCTATGCCGACATCGTGTTCGACGGCTACAAGGCGCCGTCCATACTGCAGGTGCCGGGCGCGCGGGATGTGGCGGTCGAGTTTTTCACCATGTCGAAGAGTTACAACATGGCGGGCTGGCGCGTCGGTTTCATGGTCGGCAACCGGGAGTTGGTGACGGCGCTGGCGCGGATGAAGAGTTACCACGATTACGGCACATTTACGCCGATCCAGGTTGCCTCGATCATAGCCCTGGAAGGTCCGCAGGACTGCGTCGAAACCGTGCGTCAGGTCTACCAGGGCAGGCGCGACGTACTCTGGTCCGGCATGAATGCCATGGGTTGGGCGGTGCCCAAGCCCCAGGCAACCATGTACATATGGGCGCCCATTCCGGAGCCGTACAAGGCCATGGGTTCTCTGGAGTTCTCCAAGAAATTGCTGATCGAAGGCAAGGTCGCCGTGGCGCCGGGCACCGGTTTCGGCCATTACGGCGACGATTTTGTGCGTTTTGCGCTGATCGAGAATGAGGCGCGCACCCGCCAGGCCATGCGCACGATCAAGGAAATGTTCCGCAAGGACGGGCTGCTGCAACAATAATCATGGAAAGAACCGCATCATCATGAAACCGATCAATGTGGGGCTGCTCGGCATCGGTACCGTCGGCAGCGGCACGTTCAATGTGCTCAAACGCAACAGCGAGGAAATTTCGCGTCGCGCCGGGCGTGCCATCCGCATATCCGTGGTGGCCGACAAGGATATCGCACGGGCCAAACTGGTTGCCGGCGATGCCGCGCGTGTGACCGGCGATGCACAGGAGGTGGTAAGCGATCCGCAGATCGACATCGTTGTCGAACTCATCGGCGGTTATACCATCGCCAGGGAGCTGATACTGAAAGCGATCGCCAACGGCAAACACGTGGTGACCGCAAACAAGGCCTTGCTGGCGCTGCACGGCAACGAAATCTTCACTGCCGCCAGCAAACGTGGCGTGATGGTGGCTTTCGAAGCGGCGGTCGGGGGCGGCATACCGATCATCAAGTCGCTGCGCGAGGGTTTGACCGCAAACCGCATCGAATGGATCGCCGGAATCATCAACGGCACCAGCAATTTCATCCTTTCCGAGATGCGCGACAGGGGCGCGGCTTTCGCCGACGTGCTGAAGGAAGCGCAGCGCATGGGCTACGCCGAAGCGGATCCGACTTTCGACATCGAGGGTGTCGATGCGGCGCACAAGCTGTCGATCATGGCGGCGATCGGCTTCGGCATCCCGGTGCAGTTCGGCAAGGCGCATGTCGAGGGCATATCGAAGCTGGCGCAGGAAGACATACGCTACGCCGAGGAACTGGGTTATCGCATCAAGCTGCTGGGCATCGCCAAACACAAGCCCGGCGGTTTCGAACTGCGCGTGCATCCGACGCTGATCCCGGCCCGGCAACTGATTGCCAACGTCGAGGGTGTGATGAACGCGATCCTGGTCAAGGGTGATGCGGTGGGCCAGACGATGTATTACGGCGCAGGCGCCGGTGCCGAGCCGACCGCCTCGGCGGTGGTTGCCGACCTGGTTGACGTTGCGCGCATGCTGACCGCCGATCCCGAGCATCGTGTACCGCACCTGGCATTCCAGCCCGACCAGTTGTCAGATGCGCCTGTGCTGCCGATGGGTGAAGTCGAAACTTCCTATTACCTGAGGCTGCGCGTCGAAGACAAGGCCGGAGTACTTGCCGACATCACGCGGATTCTTGCCGACCAGGGCATATCGATCGAAGCCCTGGTGCAGAAGGAGCCGCAGGCGGGCGAGCGCCAGGTCGACATCATCCTGCTGACCCACCTGACACGGGAGAAGAAGATCGATGCCGCCATCGCGCGCATTGAGTCGCTGCCGGTGGTATCCGGAAGGATCACCCGCATCCGCATGGAAACGCTGCAATGAACCGCGCCATGGCGGGGACAGCTTCCGCTCCGGCACCGGCGTCCGCCCGTTATGTCAGCACCCGTGGCCGCATGCCGGCCGCGCGGTTCTGCGACGTGCTGCTGGGCGGGCTCGCATCCGACGGCGGCCTGGTCATTCCCCAGGTTTATCCCGTGCTGGATACCGCAGAATTGCAGCAGTTGCGCGGCATGTCCTATCCCGACCTGGCGTATGCAATCATCAGCCGCTTCGTTGACGACATACCGGGGGACGAGCTCAAGGCACTGGTCCATCGTGCGTACCGTCCTGAAACCTTCGGTTCGGCAGAAATCACGCCGTTGCTGACACTGGAACCGGGATTGCATCTGCTCAGACTGTCGAATGGCCCTACGTTGGCGTTCAAGGACGTGGCGATGCAACTGCTCGGGGAACTTTTTGAATACGTGCTGGCGCGCGAAGAGCGCACGCTGAACATCCTCGGCGCCACTTCCGGGGATACCGGATCCGCGGCCGAATACGCGATGCGCGGGCGCAAGGGCATCCGCGTATTCATGCTGTCGCCGCATGGCAAGATGAGCCCGTTCCAGCGCGCTCAGATGTATTCTCTGCAGGATGCCAACATCTTCAATATCGCCATCCGCGGCGTGTTTGACGACTGCCAGGATATTGTCAAGGCTGTCAGCGGTGATGCCGCATTCAAGAGTTCGCGTCATATCGGCGCGGTCAACTCGATCAACTGGGCGCGCATCGTCGCGCAGACGGTGTATTACTTCAAGGGCTATTTCGCTGCCACCCGCAACAACGACGAACAGGTATCGTTCGCGGTGCCGTCGGGGAATTTCGGCAACATATTCTCCGGGCATATCGCGCGCAGCATGGGCCTGCCGATACGCCGGCTGGTGCTCGCATCAAACGAGAATGACGTGCTCGACGAATTTTTCCGCACCGGCCATTACCGCGTGCGTGGCGGGCGCGAAGTGGCGCAGACCTCCAGCCCGTCGATGGACATTTCCAAGGCGTCCAATTTCGAACGTTTCATATACGATGCCGTCGGACGCGATCCGGCGGTGGTATCGCGCCTGTGGCGTGAAGTGGAGGAGGCCGGCGGCTTCAGTCTCGGCGAGACGCCGTACTGGAAAGACATGGCGCGCCACGGTTTCGTCTCGGGGCGCAGCACTCATGCCGAACGCCTGGCCGCGATACGCGACGTGAGGCAACGTTACGGAGTGATCATCGATCCGCATACTGCCGACGGCGTCAATGTCGGCCGCGCGCATCGAGAATCCGGTGTGCCGCTGATCTGCCTTGAAACCGCGCTGCCGGCAAAATTTGCGGAAACCATCCGTGAAGCACTGGGCCGGGATCCGCAGGTGCCGCCCGGCTACGAAGGTCTCGAGAGCCGCTTGCAGCGGGTGACGGTGATGGATCCTGATGTCGAGGCGGTAAAGGCGTTTATCGCCAGCAGAACCTGAAATATTGTTTAAAAACAAATAGTTATATCTTATCCCCTGGCGCGGCAAAACGCATGGACAGATCGACTGCGGTGATGTCCTTGGTCAGAGCGCCGATGGAAATACGATCGACGCCGGTTTCGGCGATTTCGCGGACGTTGTGCAGGGTGATGCCGCCGGAGGCTTCCAGTTTTGCGCGGCCCGCAGTCCATGTCACCGCTTCGCGCATCATTTCAGGGGCCATGTTGTCGAGCAACACCATCTTTGCGCCGGCTTCTACCGCTTCACGCAGCTGATCAAGCGTTTCCACTTCAATCTGGATCCACTGCGCCCTGGCGGCATATTCCGAGGCCGCAGCCAGAGCCGGCCTGATGCCGCCGGCGGCGGCAATGTGGTTTTCCTTGATCAGGATCGCGTCCGACAGTCCCATGCGGTGGTTGACACCGCCGCCCACGATTACAGCGTATTTCTGCGCGACGCGCAGGCCCGGCAGCGTCTTTCGGGTATCCAGTATCGCGGCACGGGTGCCGGCGACTGCATCCACGTATTGCCTGGTCGTGGTGGCCACTGCCGACAGCAGCTGCAGGAAATTGAGCGCCGTGCGTTCGGCGGTCAGCAGCGCGCGCGATGATCCGCTGATCTCGCAGAGGCAGGCATCGGGGGCGACCCGGTCGCCGTCGTGTGCCTGCCAGCGCAGCTGCGACGCCGGGTCGAGGCGCAGGATGCAGGCATCGAACCAGGCGGTTCCGCAGAGCACGGCATGCTGCCGGGAGATGACTTTTGCCTGTATCCGGCCGTCCGGCACCAGTTGCGCCGTCAGGTCACCGCTGCCCACGTCTTCCGCCAGTGCGGCAATGACGTTGCTTTCGATCTCTGATGCCAGGTTCATGTGTTTTGTTCTATAGTGGAGCGGGAATTCTAACCGAGCAGGCGGGGGAGCGTGCATGGGTGAAATCATGAGCGTGTTGTCGTACGGCATCGGTACGGTGCTGGGTTTCGTGGTGATCGGCTGGCTGATTTTCATGATCATCCACGATGTCACCCAGAAGAAGCACACGGTGCTGCGCAACTATCCGTTGATCGGCAGGCTGCGATTCTTCTTCGAGGATCTCGGCGAGTATTTCCGCCAGTATTTTTTCGCCAACGATCGCGAGGAGATGCCGTTTAACCGCGCGACCCGCGGCTGGATCTACAAGAATGCGAAGAACGAGGGCGGCATCATCGGCTTCGGTTCCACCAACGACCTCAATGCCCCGGGTTCGATCATTTTCGTCAATCATCCCTATCCCGTCCTCGAGGAGGACAAGTTGCCGACGCCTTCAGTGCTGATCGGCGATGGTTATTGCGAACAGCCGTTTGAGGCTAAATCGATCGTCAACATCAGCGGCATGAGCTTCGGTGCGATTTCGCAGCCGGCCGTGGAAGCACTGTCCCGCGGTGCGGCCGAGGCTGGCTGCTGGATGGATACCGGCGAGGGCGGGTTGTCGCCGTACCACATGACCGGCGGCTGCGACATCATCATGCAGATCGGCACGGCCAAGTACGGCATCCGTGAGCATGACGGCAGTTTTTCACCGCAACGCGCGAAAGAGCTGGCGAAACACGTCAAGGCATTCGAGATCAAGCTCTCGCAGGGGGCCAAGCCGGGCAAGGGCGGCGTGCTGCCCGGTGAGAAGGTTACCGAAGAGATTTCCCGCATCCGCGGCATCCCCGTCGGGCGCGATTCGATCAGCCCGAACCGGCATCGCGACATCGCCAATGTCGACGAATTGCTCGACAAGATCGCCTACATACGCAACCTGACCGGGCGCCCGGTCGGTATCAAGACCGCAATCGGCGGCTGGTCGTTCATGAACGATCTGTGCGACGCCGTGCTGCGCCGCGGCCCCGAGTTTGCGCCGGATTTTGTGGCCATAGACGGCGGCGAAGGCGGTACCGGCGCCGCGCCGCAGACGCTGATGGACCACATGGCGCTGCCAATCGCGGAAGCGCTGCCGCGCGTCGTCGACTCACTGATCCAGGCCGATCTGCGTGATCGCGTGCGCGTCATCGCCGCCGGCAAACTGGTAACCTCGGCCAAGGCGGCGTGGGCCCTGTGCGTGGGCGCGGATTTCGTCAATTCCGCCCGCGGCTTCATGTTTGCCCTGGGCTGCATCCAGGCGCTGCGCTGTCACCAGAACACCTGCCCAACCGGCGTCACCACCCACAACAAGCGGCTGCAGCGCGGACTGGTAGTGGCCGAGAAATACCTGCGTGTGGCCAATTACTGCACCAACATGAACAAGGAAATCGACATGATCGCCCACGCCTGCGGCTGCCGTCACGCGCGGGAACTGAAGCGCGAACACGTGCGCATCGTACAGAGCGCCAACCAGAGCATCGCACTGAACATGCTCTATCCCTATCCGGAAACCGGTGTGCGCATCGCTGCTGTCAAGGGGCAGGGCCTGCAGGGCATGGTTGCCTGACGTGGCGCTCTGCCCGTACTGCTTTTTCAAGGCTGCTTTCCCCGCCGGTTGATGCTTGGTCTGCACGGCAGGCGTGCGGTACCCAGCAGGTCGATTTATACGGTCATAAGAAACTTCTTTGGCGCACCGCAGATGGCGCCGTTGCAGCATAAGCATGTTCTGCTAGACTGAAATTCGAATCGTACGCTGCGCAGATTCAAACAAAAGCAGGCGCGTGCGCGATCAAACCTGCAATATTCAATCTCTAGGAGGAGACATGGACAAGGCTATTGATGTGCGGCGTCGCCAGGTGCTGCTGGGCACCGCTGCGGCGGTAACCGCGCTGGGAACGGGCTCCACCGAGGCCTTGGCGCAGGCGGCCAAGGCCAAACCGCTGCCAAAATTTGCCGAGTGGAAATACATCGACAGCATGATCGTCCACAGCAGCAATGGCCTCGAAACGAAACGCTCGGCATTCGGCACCAGCGTGATAGTTCCGAACGACATCCTGTTTGTGCGCAACAACCTGCCGCCCCCTCCCGAGTCCATTACCTACGATCCCGACGCCTGGGAAGTCACGGTGCAGGGTGTTGCCAATCCGCGCAAGATCACGGTGGCGGAAATGAAAAGGCTTGGCGTGGAAACGGTGGCCACGGTGCTGCAGTGTTCCGGCAACGGCCGTGGTTTCTTCAAACACAAGGCCAGCGGTTCACAATGGAAAGTCGGCGCCGCAGGTTGCGTGGTCTGGAGCGGAGTTCCGGTGGCTGCCGTGGTCAAACAGCTGGGTGGAGTGGCCGGTGGCATGAAGTTCATGACCGGAACCGGCGGTGAAACGATACCGCCAGGCATCGAACCGAAGAAAGTCATGGTGGAACGCTCGGTGCCGTTGAAAGCGGTCGAAACTGCGATACTGGCCTGGGAACTTAATGGCGAGCCGCTGGCGCTTGCCCACGGCGGTCCGTTGCGCCTGGTTATCCCGGGATATTACGGCGTCAACAACATCAAGTACCTGAAAACCCTGAGTTTTACCGACAAGGAAACCGGGGCCAACATCCAGTCGTCCGGCTATCGTGTTCGCGAGATCGGCAAGAAGGGGGCGCCGAGCCAGCCGTCGATGTGGGAGATGAATGTCAAGTCCTGGATCAACCATCCCGCGGGCGAGGGCGGATCGGTCGGCGCCGGAATGTTGCAGGTGCATGGCGTGGCCTTTGCCGGCGTCAACCGCGTCACCCGTGTCGAGGTTTCGCTGGACGGCGGCAAAAGCTGGAAGGACGCGAAGTTCGTGGGACCGGATCTGGGCCAATATGCGTGGCGGCAGTTCGTGTTTCCGGTGCGCCTCGACGCCGGCAATTACACGCTGGTGAGCCGCGCGACCGATGAGAAGGGCAATACGCAGCCGCCCGACCGTGTCGAGAATGAACGTGCCTACGCACACAATGGCTGGCGTGACCACGGCGTCAGGCTGACCGTCGTCTGATCAATACTCCGCCCGCGGTGCGGCATCGGGGCCGTACCGCGGGTTTTCATTTTTTGGTGAATGGACATGCGCGATTTAAATGGGCGCTGCGCCGGCATGTTGCCGTCGCTTGCCGTGTTTGCGATTGGGATGACGATGGCCTGTGATGCCGCCGCTGCCGATGCCCAGCTGGCGTTGGGCCGTGAGGTGTTCACGAAACTGGCGGTGCCGCCCTGCGGCCTGTGCCATACGCTGCAGGATGCCGGCACGAGTGGCGAGATCGGCGCCAAACTCGAGGAGCTAAAGCCGGATTCTGCCCGCGTCATGGAGGCGGTGCGCAAGGGGCTGGGCGTGATGCCGTCCTATGCCGGCAAGCTCAGCGAAGAACAGATACGGTCAGTTGCGCGTTATGTGGCACGGGTTACTGGCGGGGAGCCGTGACAAATCGGGCTCCGTGCTCCCTGGCTGGATTCCCGGTCAATTTTCAAGTATCTGATTTCATTTATAAATATTGAATTTTCGGATATTCCCCGCGATGCATTGAAATTCCCCGCGCAGCGCCCCATTTGCCAAGTATCGTTATTGGCCGCTATGAGGCATCCATGCGTTTCGACAAGTTCACCACGAAATTCCAGCAGGCATTCGCTGATGCGCAAAGCGCGGCGGTGGGCAACGACCATGCGTACATCGAGCCACAGCACCTGCTGCTCGCGTTGATCAACCAGCAGGACGGCGGCACGGCTTCATTGCTGCAAAAGGCCGGCGTCAACATCCAGGCGCTGCGAGGCGCGCTGAAATCCAGCATCGACCGCTTGCCCAAGGTGGAGGGCACAGGCGGCGAGGTGACGATTTCGCGCGACCTGGGCAACCTGCTCAATCTCACGGACAAGGAAGCACAGAAACGCGGTGACCAGTACATCGCCTCTGAACTGTTCCTGCTGGCACTGACCCAGGACAAGGGCGAAACCGGACGGCTGCTGAAACAGGCGGGTGGTGACCGCGCGCACATCACCAGGGCCATAGACGACCTGCGTGGCTCTGAAACAGTCGGCAGCCCGGAAGCCGAAGGGAGCCGTGAAGCGCTGAAAAAATTCACGCTGGACCTGACCGAACGCGCGCGTTCCGGAAAACTCGACCCGGTGATCGGCCGCGACGACGAGATCCGCCGCGTGATCCAGATCCTGCAGCGACGCACCAAGAACAACCCGGTACTGATCGGTGAACCCGGTGTCGGCAAGACGGCGATCGTCGAAGGACTTGCGCAGCGAATCATCAACGACGAAGTGCCGGAAACACTGAAGAACAAGCGCGTGCTGTCACTGGACATGGCGGCACTGCTCGCCGGCGCCAAGTATCGTGGCGAATTCGAGGAACGGCTGAAGTCGGTGCTGAAGGAAATTTCGCAGGATGCCGGGCAGACCATCGTCTTCATTGACGAACTGCATACCATGGTCGGTGCCGGCAAGGCCGAAGGCGCGATCGACGCCGGCAACATGCTGAAGCCTGCGCTGGCGCGCGGGGAGCTGCATTGCGTCGGCGCAACCACGCTCGACGAATACCGCAAATACATCGAGAAAGACGCTGCGCTGGAGCGCCGCTTCCAGAAGGTGCTGGTCGACGAGCCGTCTGTGGAGGCAACCATTGCCATCCTGCGCGGCCTGCAGGAAAAATACGAACTGCACCATGGCGTCGAAATCACCGATCCCGCGATCGTCGCGGCAGCGGAGCTGTCGCACCGCTACATCACGGATCGCTTCCTGCCGGACAAGGCGATTGATCTGATCGACGAGGCGGCGTCGCGCATCAAGATGGAGATTGACTCCAAGCCTGAGTCGATGGACAAGCTTGATCGCCGGCTGATCCAGCTGAAAATCGAGCGGGAAGCGATGAAGAAGGAAAAAGACGAGGCCTCCAGGAAACGGCTGGATTTGCTGGAAAAGGAAATCAGTACCCTGGAGCACGAGTATGCCGATCTCGAGGAAATCTGGAAGTCGGAAAAGGCCCAGGTCCAGGGCAGCGCGCACATCAAGGAAGAAATCGAGCGCGTGCGGGCTGAGATCGTCAAGCTGCAGCGCGCCGGCAAGCTCGACAAGGTCGCGGAACTGCAATACGGGAAACTGCCCCAGCTTGAGGCGCAGCTGAAGCAGGCCGAGACCGCGGGCTCCGTTCCGGCAAAGCACAAGCTGCTGCGCACCCATGTCGGCACCGAGGAAATTGCCGAGGTGGTTTCACGGGCAACCGGCATTCCGGTGTCGAAAATGATGCAGGGCGAGCGCGACAAGCTGCTGAAAATGGAAGAGCGACTGCATGGTCGCGTCGTTGGCCAGGATGAGGCGGTGCGCCTGGTGTCGGATGCGATTCGCCGTTCCCGCGCCGGACTGGGCGATCCGAAGCGCCCCTATGGATCCTTCCTGTTCCTCGGGCCTACGGGTGTCGGCAAGACCGAACTGTGCAAGGCGCTGGCCGAATTCATGTTCGACTCGGAAGATCACCTGATCCGCATCGACATGTCGGAATTCATGGAGAAACATTCCGTGGCGCGGCTGATCGGTGCGCCGCCAGGATATGTCGGCTATGAAGAAGGCGGTTACCTGACGGAAGCTGTGCGCCGCAAGCCGTATTCTGTGATCCTTCTAGATGAAATCGAGAAGGCTCATCCTGACGTGTTCAACGTACTGTTGCAGGTGCTCGACGACGGACGCATGACCGACGGCCAGGGGCGCACGGTCGATTTCAAGAACACGGTCATCGTGATGACCTCCAACCTCGGATCACAGATGATCCAGGGCATGCAGGGTGACGACTACCAGGTGGTCAAGCTTGCGGTGCTGGGCGAAGTGAAAACACAGTTCCGGCCGGAATTCATCAACCGCATAGATGAGATCGTGGTGTTCCATGCACTTGACGAAAAACACATCAAGTCCATTGCGCGCATCCAGCTCGGATATCTTGAGAAGCGTCTCGCGCAGATGGAGATGAAACTCGAAGTCAGCGATGCCGCACTGAAGGAAATTGCGGCGGCGGGTTTTGATCCGATTTACGGCGCACGCCCGCTGAAACGCGCGATCCAGTCTCAGATCGAAAATCCGCTGGCCAAACTGATGCTGGAAGGCCGTTTTGGACCCAAGGATGTGGTGCGCGTGGACGCGAAAAAGGGCGGCATGACTTTCGACAAGTCGGGAATGACGGCAGCTGCGGCCTGATAAGCGTTTGAATGGCGGGTGTTACAGGCTGTCTGTCAGGTCCTTTCCGAGGAAACCGGCGCAAGTTTCTGTTTTTTCACTGATGCCGGAATTTTTCCCTGTAAGCGGAAAAAATTTGCCGGCTGGCCGTTGACGACCGCCCGGGTCAGGCGTAAAAACAGAAGCAGAGTCGCGCAGCACTGTGCATCCGGTACCCGATGTGCAGCGTGCGAAATCCCGGGCGACCGTCCGGGTATCGCCTGTCACGGTTGCAGCCGCAAACTGCCGTCGGCGCGATTCCGGAGTGGTGTGATGCCATTCATTAAAGGACGCCGCTCTCCGGCGGCGCCAGGCCGGTCAACCCGGCCACAACAAAGCCCCGCTCAATGCGGGGCTTTCCATTTGCAACGAGCTCCGGTTGCACTTGGAGTCATGAAGTCGCCTGGCTGGTTTTGATAGAAACCTCGGAATGCAGTGTCCGGTGCACCGGGCATTTGTCGGCGATTTCCATCAGCCTCGTGCGCTGTTCCGCGCTGAGTGCGCCGGCGAGGCTGATTTCGCGTTCGATGCGGTCTATCCTGCCTTCCCGGGTTTCGCAGTCCGCACAGTCGGCGGCATGAATCTTCAGGTGGCTGAGCTTTACGGTGACGCGTTCCAGTGGCCACTGCTTCTGGTCGGCGTACAGCCGCAGGGTCATCGAGGTGCAGGCGCCGAGTCCGGCGAGGAGAAAATCGTAAGGTGAAGGACCGGTATCGGTGCCGCCGGAAGCCGCTGGTTCGTCTGCGCTCAAGCGATGCCGGCCGACGGTCACGGCCTGGGTGAATTTTCCTTCCCTTGTTTCGCGCACCATCACTACCCCGGGTTCACCGGTTTCCATCTCGCCGGTCTGCGCCGCTGGGTTGACGTAGCGGCTGGCCCAGGCCGCGAGTACGGCAGCGACATAGACGGCATCCGTCTTGCGCGTCAGCAGGTGGTCGGCGGTGTCCAGAGACACAAAACTCTTGGGATGTTTGGCAGCGACGAAAATTTTCGCGGCGTTGTCGATGTCGACCGTGGTGTCGCGCGGCGAATGAAACACCAGCAGGGCCTTGCGCAGGGCGGCAATATGCGTTGCATTGTTCTGGCCGGCGATGTCTTCGAGAAACTGCTTTTTGATGCGGAACCTGCGCCCGCCCAGATCGACTTCGGCCTCGCCCGCGGCCTCGATGTCCGGAGCAGCATTGTGCAGGAGATGGCGTACATGGCCGGGATCGAATGGCGCACCTATGGTGGCTATGGCCGCCGCTTCCGGAACCTGCGCGGCTGCGGCGAGGACTGCGGCGCCGCCCAGGCTGTGTCCGATCATTACACGGGGCGCCTGATGATGTACGCGCAACCAGTTTGCGGCAGCAACGAGGTCGGCAATGTTCGAGGTGAAATTGGTGTTGGCGAATTCGCCTTCACTGCCGCCGAGTCCGGTGAAATCGAAGCGCAGCACGCCGAAACCGCGCTCGACCAGCGCGGTGCTGATGCGTGTAGCAGCCAGCGTGTCCTTGGAACAGGTGAAGCAGTGCGCGAACAATGCATAGGCGGATGCCGGTTGCCCCGGCAGGTCGAGTCGCGCCGCCAGCGATGTGCCGAACGCGCCCGGAAAATTTATTGCTTGCGTGCTCATGTCGCTGCTCCATGGAAGGTGTAGGGGTATCGTGGATGCCGCCGGGCGTCGCACGGCACGGCGGGTGATATCATTGCACGCCTGCAATTGTCACAGAATGCTCTGGAGAAGATATTTTGAAATCAAATGGTTACGTAAAATCCCTGGCGTTTGCCGCGGTCTGCGCCACGATCCACGCGGTACCTGCAGTCGCACAGGTTTACCCGGCAAAAACGGTGCGCATGATCATCCCGTTTTCAGCCGGCGGTGCCGCCGATGTTCCCGGACGCATCGTGATGCAGAAATTCTCCGCGGTGCTCAAGCAGCAGATCGTCGTTGAAAACCGGCCCGGCGCCGGTTCGACCATAGGTGCCGATATTGCGGCAAAATCTGCCCCCGACGGTTACACCATTTTCATGATCAGCAACACGCATTTTGTCAGCGCGGCGCTGCATAAAAAACTGCCTTACGATTCGCTTGACGATTTCACGCCGGTGACCCAGATCACCAGCGCACCGAACGTGCTGGTGGTGCACCCCTCGCTGCCGGTGAAATCGATCGGGGAACTGATCGCGCTGGCGAAATCGCGCCCCGGCCAGATCGACTACGCGTCCTCGGGCAACGGCAGCACCCAGCACCTTACGGGCGCGTTGTTCGCCAGCATGGCGGGCATCAAGCTGACGCATATACCCTACCGCGGCAGCGGACCGGTGACGGCCGACCTGCTGGGCGGCCAGGTGATGCTGGCTTTTCCGGGCATCGCAGGCATGTTGCCGCATATCAAGTCCGGCAAGCTGCGGCCGCTGGGCGTGACCGGTTCCCGGCGCTCGGCGGAACTGCCCGACGTGCCGACGGTAGCCGAGGCCGGCGTCAAGGGTTATGAAATGGTGGCCTGGTTCGGAGTCGCCGCTCCCAGGGGACTGCCGCGTGCCATCCAGATGAAACTGCACGCCGATCTGCTGCAGGTGCTGAAGACGCCCGAAATGAAAGCTGCGCTGCAGAAAGTCGGGCAGGAGCCGGCGTGGCAGGAGATGCCCGAACAATTCCTGGCTTTCATGAAGAATGAGGCCGCAAAATGGGCCCGGGTGGTCAAGGCCAGCGGAGCTGAAATCAGCTGACGCAGCAATGCGGCATGCTGCTCGGGGAAACACGCGGCAGCGTGGTGTTTTTCGGTGCTGGAAATTGTTAACATGCGTTGGTAACCCATATCAATATCAGGAGGAGAAACTGATGAAACAGGTTTTATTGCAGGCCGGCGTCGCAGCTTTTGCCGCCACTCTGTCGTTCAGCACGGCGGCGGCCTATCCCGAGCGGCCGATTCGCATGCTCATTCCGTTTGCCGCCGGTGGTGCCACGGACGTGCCGGCGCGTATAGCCACGGCCAAGCTGGCCGAGCGGCTGGGCCAGCAGATCGTGGTCGACAACCGGCCGGGCCAGGGCGGTGCGCTGGGCACTGCCGTGGCCGCGAAAGCGGAGCCCGACGGTTATACGGTGCTGATGACGGCCACGCCGTTCGTGCTGAGCCCGCACATCTACCGGAAACTGTCCTATAACCCGCTGAAGGATTTTGTGCCGGTGACGCAGTTCGGCGCGGCGCCCAACGTGCTCGTGGTGCATCCTTCGCTCGGCGCAAAATCGGTCAAGGAAGTGATTGCGATGGCGAAAAGCCAGCCCGGCAAGCTCGACTGGGCGTCGTCGGGAACAGGTGGTTTCCAGCATCTCTCCGGTGAACTGTTCATGACGATGGGCGGAATCAAGGTCACGCACATTTCCTACAAGGGCAGCGGCGCCGCAACGGCGGATCTGCTCGGCGGGCAGGTGAAAATCGGCTTTCCGGGAATCGCCATTGCCCTGCAGCACCACAAGGCGGGGCGCCTGCGTGCGCTGGGCGTGACCACGGCGAAACGTTCACCACAGATGCCCGACGTACCCAGCATTGCCGAGGCCGGCCTGACGGGTTATGACGCCACGTTCTGGATGGGGCTGACGGTGCCTACCGGTACGCCCAAGGCGGTGATCGACAGGCTGCACCGGGAAACCACGGAATTGCTGAAATCGCCGGACATCATCAGCGCGTTCCGCAGGGCGGGCACTGAACCGGCGCCTTCCAATCCCGAGCAATTCCGCAAGTTCATCAATGCGGAATTCACGAAGTGGGGCAAAGTCATCCGCGACGCAGGCATCAAGGCCAACTAAGGTTGCCGCTGCAGGTAAAACGCCGCCTGCGGGCGGCGTTTTTATGCCGGGACGGGCGGAGGAGCCCTCAGGCAGCGCTGCGCCGGGGCCACATCGCTGCCAGGCCGTCGGCATCGGTGGCGGATATCGTGGTGCGGATCATGTAACGCGGCTGGTCGCCGGGCCATGGGCGGCCGCGATGCAGGGTTGCACGGTTGTCCCACATCACCACGTCACCTGCCTGCCAGTGATGCCGGTAGATTTCGCCGGGCTGCGTGGCAATTTCAATCAGTTCATCGATGAGCTGAAGCGCTTCCTGTTTCTGCATACCCTCGATGCCGCAGGTATGTGAGGCGATGTAGAGGGCATCCCGGCCGTTGACGGGATTGCGCCAGCGCATGCGCCAGGCCACTGGCGGCATGGTCGAGCGCTCGCGTTCGGAAGCTAGATGTGCTGCGATTTTCCCGCGGGAATGGGCGTAGTCGTGCCATGCGCAGGCATCGTTCAGCTGGTTGCGCAGGGCAGCGGGCAGGCGCGCCCATGCCGAGCGCATCGACACGAACTCGGTTTCGCCGCCGCTGCTGGCAACGATGCGCGCGGAGAGCACTGAGGCCAGCGCGGGCGGCACCTTGAAGCAGCTGTCCGTATGCCACAGCTGGTTGGCGCGGGCGCGAAGTTCTTCCTTGTGTCCGGGCGGCACCAGCGAGCCGTCGGGCTCGACGTTGGTCAGTATGCTGAACGGCGTGCCTTCGCCGCGTGAGGCCGCTTTGGCGGTTTCGAGCGGTCCGAATTTCCGGGAAAACGCGACCTGGAGTTCATCCGTGATCGGCTGGCCGCGGAAAACCAGCACCGAATGTTCTTCGAAACCTGCGCGCACCGCCGCATAAACATCGTCGCTGGCGGCGACGTCGGCCATGTCGGCACCGCGCACTTCAGCGGCGAATCCCGGTCCCAGCGGTATCAGTTCCATCGACCTGCTTCGTGTGTCGCTGTCATCGCGGAGGATTCTACGCTGTAAGCATGGCAAATTGTGCCGGCGTCACGATATGGAATTTCAGCGTGGCGTGATGTCGCGACAGGTCGAGCAGCGCACGGTCACGGGTCAGCAGCCAGTCCGCGCAGCCGCCGGCGGCGAGTTCGAGGAATTTCTGGTCGTCGGGATCGGCGCAACGCGGCAGCGCCGCGTTGCATGCCGGTTCGATCCGGCGAGCGATCCGGCGGCATTGCGCCAGGCAGGTTTCGCGGGCGACCGCATCCAGCGTCCAGTGTTGCAGCGGATAAGTGAGAACACGTACCAGTTCCTCCTCGCATGCATCGTCGATGAGTATTTTCGCACGACCTCCGGCAACGGCTGCGCGCAGCGGCGCAGTCTCCGGATTGCCGAACACAAGCCAGTCGAGCCAGACGTTGGTGTCCAGCACCAGCCGCATGCGGGTCAATCGGAGGTTGCGGCGCGGGGTTTGAGCGATTTCCAGGTCGACGTCGCATAGGCGATCATTTCACCCTTGTCATCGACCAGTTCCGAACGCAGGAAGGAAATGCTGCGACCATGGCGAATGAAGCGTGCGGTGCAGGTCATACGACCGGATTTCGCCGACTTCAGGTACTGCACTTTCATTTCCAGGGTGGTGCCGGCGCCACTCGCCCGGTGCAGCAGGTGCCCCATCGAGATATCAAGCACAAAAGCGCTGATGCCGCCGTGGAGTCCGCCCTGCGGATTGAACATGAAATCCTTGAGGTCGAATTCGATGCGGCATTCGTTGTCGCTGTAGGAAAGTTCCAGGCCGAACAGCCGGGCGAGGAAAAATTTCCCGAACTCCTGTTCATAGGTTTCAAGCGCGTGATCAAATGCGGCGCGGGCTGCTTGCTCATCCATCGCGGAAATTTCCGTTTCGTGAAAAGCTGCATGCTAACACTGCAGGAAGCGGTTCTTCGCACCTTGCATGACATGAACGGAACGGCTTTGTTATATTGCAGAAAAAATTTCATGCTTTCCCAAGGGAGGATCTGCGTATGCGTACCGCCATGCTGTTGCGTTGGATGCCGGCGTTGCTGTTCATGCTGTTGCCGCTGGTTCAGGGCCATGCCAGGGCCCAGTCTGCCGACTGGAAACCCGAGCGAGCGGTAGAACTGATTGTCGGCACTGCGCCAGGCGCGGCCCCGGACAAGACCGCGCGAGCGATCCAGCGTATCTGGCAGGCGCAGGGCATATTCGACGGCGCGTTGTCGGTCATCAACAAACCGGGAGGCGGCAACCTGATCGCATGGAATTACCTTAACCAGCATGCCGGTAACGGCCACTATCTGATGATCGGCAATCTCAACGTGCTGATCAGCCGCGCCCTGGGACGCAGCCCGCACGCGCGCACGGATTTCACCTGGGTGGCGACGCTGTTTGACGAGTATTTTGCGGTATCGGTGCATGCGGATTCAGCGATCGGCAGCGGGCGTGACCTGGTCGCCAGGCTGCAGCAGGATCCGGGATCCGTGGCGATAGGCGTATCAACCTCGATCGGCGGCGCCAACCACCTGTCGGCGGCGCTGGCGCTGCAGCGCGCCGGCATCGATCCGCGCAAGGTCAGGTTCGTGGCGTTCAAGGGCAGCGCGGACTCCATCACTGCGCTGCTCGGCGGTCATGTCGATGCGGTATCGACGGCGGCCTCGGCAGCGGTGCCGCATGTCAGCGGCGGGCGACTGCGCACGGTGGCAGTGTCTGCGCCGCAGCGTTTGCCGGGCGCGCTGGCGCAGGCGCCGACCTGGGAAGAACAGGGCATCAAGGGGACGATGACCAATTTTCGCGCCATCATTGCCCCCAGGGGCATTGATGCGGCGGCGGCGCGGTTCTGGGAGCAGCGTTTCGAGCGGCTGGCAGGTCAGGACGAATGGAAACAGGATCTCTCGCGCAACCTGTGGGTGTGGAATTATCTTGATGCAGCAAAAACTTCCGCTGCGGTAACCGCTTATGCAGAAGAGGTGGAAACGCTGATCGGGAATCTGGGTTTGCGCAAAGCGCGCTGACCGTGTGTTTTTGTAAGCATTTGATTTAATTAATTGTTTTATCGAAAGGGCGGGATGCGATCCAGCGTTCCAGTTGCGCGGCAAAAGCCTGGCGATCCGCGTTGTTCAATGCCGGCGGTCCGCCGGTTTCAACGCCGCCGCTGCGCAGCGTGTCCATGAAATTGCGCATGGAGAGCAGTCCCTGCACGTTGTCGTGCGTATAGAGTTCGCCGCGGGGATTCAGAGCGCTTGCGCCCTTGTCGACGACCGCTGCGGCCAGGGGGATGTCTGCGGTGATGACCAGGTCGCCGGCAGATGCTGCCGCGACGATGTGGTTGTCGGCAACATCGAAACCGCGCGCCACCTGCACCGTGCGTATCCACGGGGAGCGCGGTACCTGCAGCGCCCGGTTGGCGACGAGTATCAGCGGCAGCGTCGCGCGTTGCGCGGCGCGGTAGAGGATGTCCTTGATGACGCCTGGGCAGGCATCGGCGTCCACCCAGATGGGCATCGGCGGGTCCGGGATCAATGCCCGGGCAGGTGAAACACCGACTTGTCCTGTTCACCCAGTTGCGCCATCAAACCGGTCTCCCATGCCAGGTACTGTTTCATGGCCTCGCGGTTTCCGGCATGGCGGTCATGGACGAAGAACAGGTAATCGATGCACTCGCGGTTCGCCGGGATGTCCGCGGATGAAGCTGCAGGATAACCGGCCCCGGTCCAGGCCGTGATGCCGCCTTCAAGCAGACGGACATCGCGGATGCCGGCATCGCGCAATTCGGTTGCGGCCAGTCGTGCGATGTCCGCATCATCGGCGACCAGCACGATCGGTGTCCTGGCGTCCCGCACGTCGTCGGCGATGCGCCTGCGGATGCTCCAGCGGCTGCCGGGTATGTGTGACTTGCGATAGGCCATGCTGGGGCCGACGTCGATGACTGTGCACGATTTGTGTTCGATCAGGCCCTTGAGTTCACTGGCGGTGACCGGCGCCAGATCAGGCAAGGCCGGGGCAGCGGGCACGGCAGCGGCGAGCCGGGCCTTGACGCCGCCCTCAAGCACGTAAGCTGCACAACCCAGCTGCAGCAGCCAGCTGGCGACCACCGGTGCGCGGATCATTTCGCCGCCGTCAATCAGTATGATGCGCGCATTGCGCACACCGACCCACTGGTCTGTGGCCTGGATCAGCTGACCGCCGGGGGCATGCTGCGCACCGGGCAGGCTGCCTGCGGCGAATTCTTCAGGCGTGCGCACGTCACAGAGGTAAGTAGTGCGGCCGGTTTCGTCCAGCCATGCGCTGACGGTGGCGGCCGATACCGTCTGCACATTGAAGCGCTGCATCAGTCGCTGCGCGGCTTGCTGCTGCGCCGGCAGTTTTGATGGGTCGACCGTTTCCGGATAACAGGCGGCCGAGCCGTATTCCAGCGGCAGGTCGGAGAGGTACCAGCCCTGGGTACCATTTTCCAGGGCATATACCGGATTGGGCACGCCGAAATTGATCAGCGTCTGCGCGCCGAGTATCGAGCGCGTGCGCCCCGCGCAGTTGACTATGATCTTGGTTTGCGGATTGTCGACCATGCTGGCGACGCGGTACGGCAATTCCGCATTGGGACAGCAGGTGCTGCCCGGAATGGTCATCTTGTGGTGCTCGTGTACGGGGCGTCCGTCGTAGAGCACAAAATCCTCCCCCGACTCGCGCATCTTCACGAGGTCACTGGCGGTGATGCGCGGGGTGTTGTAGGCGTGTTCGACCAGTTCGCCGAAAAGCTTGCTCGGCACATTGACACCCTTGAACAGCACGTAACCGGCGGCCTTCCAGCCCGCGGTGCCGCCCTCAAGCACGGCGAGGTCGGTGTATCCCGCTGCGGCGAGGCGTGCCGCAGCACGCCCGGCCACGCCGGATCTGCCGTCGTCGCAAAGCACGATGCGCACCGATTTGCGCGGCACCAGCGCGCCTATGCCGAGCTCCAGCCTGCTGTAGGGCAGCGGCGTCGCAAACAGCAGGTGGTCTTCGCCGAATTCTCCGTCCTCGCGGACATCCAGCAGCGCAATTTCGCGGCCGTCATGCAGTGCGTTCTGCAGCGCGGCAGGGGTTATGGTTGATGCCATGATCTTGTGCTCCCGATATCGACGGAAGTGATTATAGCGGCGTCGGGCATCGAATCAGCGAAACAGCAGAGGCACGCCGCTGGCGATCAGGATGCCGCCGACCAGGCGCTTGAAGGCGGTGTCATCGAGATTGGCATGGATGTGGTTGCCGACCCATACTCCGACCAGCATGACAGGGACGGCGATCAGGCAGGCCAGCAGCGTTTCACGGTCATAACCGCCGACTGCGGCGTAACCGGCGCCGCGGAACAGGCCGAGCCCGAACAGGATGGCGGCAACAGTGGCCCGGAACGCCGCCTTTTCAAATTTGAGCAGGTCCAGGTAAATGGCAAAAAACATGCCGGCCATGGAGCCGAAGATGGTGCCTACGAAACCGGCTGTCGTGCCGGCAGCCGGTGCTGCCAGCCACATCGGCGCTCTGAAGCCGGTCGCGGGTTTCCAGGTGAGCCACAACGAGTACAGGCCGTAGGCAATGACGAATACACCGAGTGCGCGGGCCAGGGTGCGGGCATCCAGGGTCTTGAAGAAATACAGGCCGATCAGCACGCCGGCCAGGCAGAAGGGCATGATCCGCCACAGCGCCGGCCAGCGTACATGCCTGATGTTTTTCCTCAGGATCACGAACGAAGAGAGCAGGCCGAGCAGCGTAACCATCGGCACGACGATTTTCAATGACATGACCCAGGCCAGCAGCGGCACGGTGACACCGCCGAAACCGGCACTGCCGCGCACGGCGTAGGAAATGACAATGACGAACGCGAAGAATGCAAGCTCGGGCAGCGACAGCGCGTCCATCGCGTGTGCCCGGTTTTACTTCGCTGACTTGGCGGGTGGCGGCAGGCCGCCGAGCAAAGCGGCGGTCGGACGGGCAGAGCGTCCGCGTATGGACGGCGGTTTTGCAGTTGCAGTCGATGCCGCGGTGCCGGTGGCGGGTTCGTATGGTTTGCTGAAATCGAAACCGTCGCTGGCGCGAGATGCGGCAGGGCGATGGACCGGTACTGCTGCCTGCGGAGGTGCAGGCCGGGCAGGTGCTTCGTCCCGGCGCGGTTCCCGGCCATGGCCGCGACCGCCGGTCGCGAACTCGTCTGCGGATTTGCGGGGTATCGTCCGTTTCAGCAGTTTTTCGATGTCGGCCAGCAGGCGATGTTCATCTTCGCACACCAGTGAAATGGCCTCTCCGGGCAATCCGGCACGACCGGTTCGGCCGATGCGGTGTACGTAATCTTCCGGCGTATAGGGCAGTTCGTAATTGATGACGAAGGGCAGTTCCGCAATGTCGATGCCGCGCGCTGCTATGTCGGTGGCGACCAGCACTGTGGCGCGACCTTCCTTGAAGTCGTTCAGGGCCTGTTCGCGTTCGGCCTGGGTGCGGTCGCTGTGGATGGCTGTGGCATTGATGCCGTCGCGCACCAGTTCACGAGCGAGCTTGTTGCAGTCGCGTTTCATGCGTACGAAGACCAGCACCTGCTTCATTTCCCGGGTGCGGATCAGGCTTGCGAGCAGGGCCCGTTTGCGCGTGGCCGGAATTTCATACACCTGGTGTTCGACCAGGTCTGCCGGTGCGTTGCGACGGGCAACCTCGATCAGCAGCGGGCTGCGCAGCATCTGGTTGGCGAGTTTCTTGATTTCTTCCGAAAAGGTTGCCGAAAACAGCAGGCTCTGGCGTTGTTCCGGAATCAGCGCGAGTATGCGCCGGATGTCCGGCAGGAAGCCCATGTCGAGCATGCGGTCGGCTTCATCAAGCACCAGAATTTCGACCTGGCCGAGTGACACGCTCTTCTGTTGCACGTGATCGAGCAGGCGGCCCGGGGTGGCGACCAGGATGTCGACGCCTTCGCGCAGAGCCTTGGTCTGCGGGGGCATGTCGACACCGCCGTAGACGACCGTGGAGCGCAGTTTGAGGTGTTTGCCGTAGTTGCGTACGCTGTCGGCCACCTGTGCCGCCAGTTCACGCGTGGGTGTCAGCACCAGCGCGCGCACCGGATGACGCGCCGGAGAAGGGCTGGAGTTGGCATAGGGGGCGAGCAGTTGCAGCATAGGCAGCGTGAAACCGGCGGTTTTGCCAGTGCCGGTCTGTGCGCAGCCCATGATGTCGCGGCGTTCCAGAACGGCCGGAATCGCCTTGGCCTGTATCGGAGTCGGTTCGCTGTAGCCTTCATCGGCCACGGCGCGCTGCAGTTCGGCAATCAGGTTGAGATCGGCAAAGGACATTAAACGGGCATTCGGATGGCGAAAACGGGTGACCGCGGTACCGTCACGGCGCAAGACAAGGGCGCGCAGGAATGCTGGACGGTGCCGGCAACGGTGCCGGAAGTGGATATGGAGCTGGAAATCACGCGGGCGGAGTATAACGCGGCCGGAGCTGCAGGGCCAGCCGGGGGGCAAAAACTTCCATAAATTCAAAAATCTGGTAAATTGTGCCGGCATTCAGGCATGTCCATTTCAGGATGAAAATTGCACACGATGGATGGCAGTCTTCCTACCTACTCTGATCCGGCAACGGTGAACCTGTTCCCGCTGATCCTGACGCTGGATACGCATGGCATACCCCATCGCTGGATCAGCTGGCAGCATGCCTGTTATTACTATTCCAAGAATCAGGTGGCGTGGAGCATCGGTGCCCGTGCTTTTACCGTGCGCGGGGGGCTTAACCGCATTACCGGCGAGAGGTCGACGATCAGTGGCGCCAGCATCATTGCCATCAAGGGCAAGGCGATGGCGATGAAGTCGTTCAACCAGGTGCCGCCGCTCAACAACCGGGAACTGTTCCATCGAGATCGCCAGATTTGCGCCTATTGCGCCAACAGTTTTGCCGGTGCCCGGCTGACGCGGGATCACATCGTGCCGTTCTCCAAGGGGGGGCGCGATACCTGGATGAACGTGGTGACGGCCTGCCGGGCCTGCAATGAACGCAAAAGCGACCGCACTCCAGAGGGGGCAGGCATGGAGCTGGTTTACCTGCCGTACGTGCCGAACCGGGCAGAGTACCTGATTCTCACCAACCGCCGCATACTCGCGGACCAGATGGAATTCCTCGCGCAGCACGTGCCGGCCCAGAGCCGGCTGCACCAGCAGCCGCGGTAGGAATCCGTCAGCCCCGGCGCCTCTTATTTCGGGCGCAGGTTGCGCATGGCCGTCATGACCTCCTGATCGGACGGCGGGCGTCGTTCCTTGAAAATCAGCCACAGCAATGCGCCATTGGTCAGTATGAAAATGACCTCGATGTAGAGCAGAGTCTCAACGATGACATGGGCGGGTTTCTGGGCAAATATGAAAAAGAAGCCCTCGAACGTCGGGATTGCGGCCCTGGTCAGCGCGAACACCGATTCCATCGGTGGAAACATCAGCATCAATATCAGGTTGATGCCGGTGAAAAACAGCGAGGCGTTCTGCAGACTCAGCTTGCGTGTAGTCGCGCCTGCCGGCTTGTCGCGCAGCAGCAGCCAGGCGATGCCTAGATTCACCAGCACCACCACCAGTTCAATTACCAGCAGATCGGTATTGACGACGCTGAGCGGCGGTTTTGTGGCAATGAATTGGAATCCGGAAAATACCGGCACTGCCGTTGATGCGATCGAAAACTGGTCAATCGGGGGAAAAAGCACAATCAGCAGCAGATTGGTGATGGCGACGATGACTGCTATGGCTTGATTCCGGTTCATTCCCGATCGGCCCCTCCTTTGTTGGACGCAGGCAGTATATAGCGGAATCAATTAAGGGAGACATGACGGGATCGAAGACTGCGAGCATTGCAAAGTCATGGCCTGGCTGGAGTCTGTGATGTTGATCGCTGTTCTGGGCCGCCTTTGTAGCTGTGCGTAGCTGATGCGATCGATACAGGGTGCGGGATTTTGTTATCATGCGGCCTTCTGTATTTAATTATTTGATTTCATTGGATTTTTAATGCGGGTTGATTTGCATTGCCATTCCACGTGCTCTGACGGATTGCTGAGTCCCGCCGCTGTGATTGAGCGCGCGGTGCAGCGTGGCGTCGATGTGCTGGCGTTGACGGATCACGATGAAACGGGCGGACTGGCGGCGGCGCGGGAAGCGGCGACGCATTGGGGATTGCAACTGATCGACGGCGTGGAAATTTCCGTGCTGTGGCAGGACACCACGCTGCATATCGTCGGGCTGGGCATAAACAGTACTCATGAACCGCTGGTCGACGGCCTGGCTGCAATCCGCATCGGGCGTGAACAGCGTGCCCGGCGTATTGCGCAAAGCCTGGCTGATGCCGGTATTCCCGGCAGCCTCGAAGGTGCGAGGCAGTATGCGAAGAATCCTCAACTGGTCAGCCGTGCGCATTTTGCCCGTCATCTGGTGAGTGAAGGTCATGCACGCGATACCAATGCCGTGTTCAGGAGTTATCTGACTCCGGGTAACCCGGGCTACGTCCCGCACCAGTGGAGCCTGCTCGAGGATGCCGTGCGCTGGATTACCGGCAGCGGGGGCGTCGCGGTGATTGCCCACCCCGGACGCTATCCGCTGAACCAGCAGCAGTGCGAACGTTTGCTGGATGAATTCAGGTCGCTGGGCGGGACGGGACTGGAGGTCGTGACCGGGTCGCATGCGCCGTCCGAGTTCGCAACCTGGGCCCGTTATGCCCGGCGTTTTGGCCTGCGCGCTTCGGCGGGCTCGGATTTCCACGGACCCGGTGAAGGTTATCGCGACCTCGGTGACGTGCCAGTGCTGCCTGCCGGATGCGTACCGGTATGGACGGAACTCGTTTGCGGCACCGACTGAGCCGTGCACTGATCCCCGGCTGTGGCGCAGTATTTTTCGATCCATCCGCAGAACCCCCAGCCGCGTCTGATCAGGCGCGCCGCAGAAATCATCCGTTCCGGCGGCATCGTGGTTTATCCGACAGACTCCTGTTATGCGCTGGGGTGTCACATCGGCGACAAGGGCGCGATGGAGCGCCTGCGAGCCATACGCGGTGTCGATGCCAGGCATCACTTCGCGCTGGTCTGCCGCGACCTGTCGGAACTGGCAACCTATGCGCGGGTGGACAACCGTCAATTCCGCCTGCTCAGGGCAACTACGCCGGGCAGTTACGTGTTCATCCTCGAGGCCACCCGCGAATTGCCCAAGCGCCTGCAGCACCCGAAGCGGCGCACGATCGGTCTGCGCATCCCGGACCATCCGGTCGTTGCAGCACTGCTCAGCGAACTGGGTGAACCCATCCTGTCCTCGACGCTGCTGCTGCCCGGGGACGAGTTGCCGCATACCGATGCCGGGGAAATCCGTGAGCGCCTGGAACACCAGGTGGATCTGATACTGGACAGCGGTTCTTGCGGCATCGAACCGACCACGGTAGTCGACCTGACCGGAGCGGAGCCCGTGGTAACGCGCAAGGGCAAGGGTGGCCTGGCGCCGCTGGGCCTTTGAAAAACCAATAAGAATCAGGGCGCTGCGACGCAATTCCGGGCATGCGGTAGAATCGGGGCAACGCTGTGCTGCCACCTAAATAAATAAGCTATTGTTTTTATTAAGTTTTATGACCGAATCAGGTGATGGCAGCCGCCTTCCTGCCCATTTTTCATGACCCTCACAGATTTCCGTAATGTTTGAAAACCGCGTTTTATCCGGAATGCGCCCAACAGGCGCCCTGCATTTCGGTCATTACCACGGCGTGCTTAAAAACTGGATCAAGCTGCAGCACGAGCACCAGTGCCTGTTTTTTGTCGCCGACTGGCATGCACTGACTACCCATTACGACGAACCGGGGACCATCGAGGAGCACGCATGGAGCATGGTGGTCGACTGGCTGGCCGCCGGCGTAGACCCTGCACAGGCCGTGTTGTTCATCCAGTCCAGGGTGCCGGAGCATGCGGAGCTGCACCTGCTGTTGTCGATGATTACCCCGCTGTCCTGGCTGGAACGTGTACCCACTTACAAAGACCAGCAGGAGAAGCTGGCCGAAAAAGATCTCGCCACTTTCGGTTTTCTCGGTTATCCGCTGCTGCAAAGCGCAGACATCCTTATTTACCGGGCCAATCTGGTGCCGGTGGGCGAAGATCAGGTTCCTCACGTGGAGATAACCCGCGAGATTGCGCGCAGGTTCAATCACGTCTTTGGTCGTGAACCGGGGTTCGAGGAGAAGGCGGAAGCCGCGATCAAGAAGCTCGGTGCGCGCCGCGGCAAGCTCTATCGCAAGCTGCGCACTGATTACCTCGAGAAGGGTGATGGCGATGCGCTGGCCGCCGCCCGGGCGCTGCTCGAAGAAACCCAGAACCTGCCGCTGGGGGACCGCGAACGGCTGTTCGGTTACATCGAGGGCGGCGGCAAGGTCATACTCACGGAACCCAGGGCATTGCTGACCGAAGCCTCAAAGATGCCGGGGCTGGATGGCCAGAAAATGTCGAAGTCTTACGACAATACCATTGCCTTGCGCGAATCGCCGGAGAGCGTATCCAGAAAGATCAAGACCATGCCGACCGATCCGGCGCGCATCAAACGCACCGATCCCGGCGATCCCGACAAGTGTCCGGTGTGGCAACTGCACCTGGTGTATTCGGATGAACCGAAGAAACAGTGGGTGCAACAGGGTTGCCGCAGCGCGGGCATCGGTTGCCTTGAATGCAAGCAGCCGGTGATCGACGCCATCATTGCGGAGCAGAAACCGATGCGCGAGCGCGCGGAGCGGTACCTTGATGACCCGACGCTGGTGCGCAACATCATCGCCGACGGCTGCGAGAAGGCGCGCAAACTGGCGCAGGAGACGCTGCGCGATGTGCGCGAGGTGATGGGGCTCGACTATTCCTGACCCTGTAGCCGATCCGGCGGCAGGAGTGCTGCTTCTGCAGTTACTGCATGCCGCAGTCAGGTATCACGACCATTTGCCGTTGCGGATGACGCCGACCGCAATGCCTTCGATGTCCAGCGGGTCGCGTTTCAGGTCGACGACGATCGGTTTGAATTCCGGATTTTCCGCAATCAGTTCCACGGTATTGCGGTTGCGCTGGATGCGTTTGACGGTGACCTCGTCATGCAGGCGCGCAACCACGATCTGCCCCGAGCGGAATTGCGTCGTCCGGTGCACGGCCAGCAAATCCCCCTCGAGTATGCCGGCATCGCGCATGCTCATGCCGCGCACCCGCAGCAGGTAATCGGCGGCGGGCTGGAACAGGGCGGGGTCGATGCGATAACGCTGTTCGACATTCTGCTCTGCCAGCATCGGGCTGCCGGCCGCGACACGGCCGATGACGGGCAGGGTCGCCTGCTGCGTGAGACGAATGCCGCGGGAGGCGCCCGAGGTCATTTCGATGACGCCCTTGCGTTCCAGCGCCCGCAGATGGGTTTCGGCGGCATTGGGTGAACTGAATCCCATCGCGGCGCAGATTTCCGCCCGCGTGGGCGGGAACCCCGATTCTTCGACATGCGATTCAATCAGCCGCAGGATTTCAACCTGGCGCGGGGTCAGTGTTTTCAGATGGTCATCTTCCATGACTGTAATTATATACAGTTCATTTGCCCGCGCAAGCAGCGTAGCTTTTCAAATCGACCTTCATTCCGGATTTTTAGTGATAAGTCAATGATTTTTAATAATTTTATGACCTTCCCGCGATACATTGCACAGGCGGCCGGGAATTGGACTAATGCGAATTTTTTGTTATACTTCAAAGTTCTGTAGAACAGATGGCGGGTGGCATGTGAGGGATGGGCGAATCGCCCATTTTTTGTTTGTGGCGCTGATTTGACATGGATTTGCAGGGTTTGCTTGAAAACACGCTGGCCGGGCTCGGCTACGAACTGGTCGATCTGGAGAGATCCGCCAAGGGGGCGCTGCTGCGTGTTTTCATAGACAAGCCCGGCGGCATCACGGTTGATGACTGTGCTTTGGTCAGCAATCATCTGAGCAGGGTTTTTGCGGTCGAGAACGTGGGTTACGACCGGCTGGAAGTGTCATCGCCCGGGCTGGACCGCCCATTGCGGACAGAGAAGGATTTTGCGCGGTTTGCAGGGCAAAAGGCACGCCTGAAGCTACGCGTGCCCCTGGAGGGACAGCGCAATTTTGTCGGCGTGCTGCGCAACGCCGAGACGGGCAAGGTGGGTCTGGAGATCGACGGCAGGGTGCTGTCGCTGGACCTGGGCAACGTGGATAAGGCGCGGCTTTTGCCGACGCTTTGAGCGGGAGACGGATATGGGGCGTGAGATTCTGCTGCTGGTTGACGCGCTTGCGCGTGAAAAGAACGTCGACAAGGAAATCGTGTTCGGCGCGCTCGAACTCGCCCTGGCTTCGGCGGCCAAGAAAAAATTCACCGAGGATGTAGATGTGCGCGCCTCGGTTGACCGGGCCACCGGAGAATTCTCTTTTTTCCGCCGCTGGGAAGTGGTGAAAAACGAGGAAATCGAAGTGCCTTCGCGGCAGTACAAGCTGCACGAAGCGCAGGAAGAAGATCCGGATTCCCAGATCGGTGATTTCATCGAGGAACCGCTGGAAGGCATGGAGGTCGGCCGCATCGGCGCCCAGACCGCCAAGCAGGTCATCGTGCAGAAAATCCGTGATGCCGAGCGCGAGCAGATTCTCAACGACTTCCTGGCTCGCAAGGAGCATCTGGTTACCGGCGTTATCAAGCGCATGGAGCGCGGCAATGCCATCGTCGAGTCCGGGCGCCTCGAGGCCATGCTGCCGCGCGACCAGATGATCCCCAAGGAAAATCTGCGCCTGGGCGACCGTGTTCGCGCCTACGTCTGGAAAGTGGATCGCATGGCGCGGGGCCCGCACCTGATACTGTCGCGGACCGCTCCTGAATTCATCGCCAGGCTGTTCGAACTGGAGGTGCCTGAGATCGAGGAAGGCCTGCTCGAAATCAAGGGCGCTGCGCGCGACCCAGGCTCGCGGGCCAAGATCGCCGTGCATTCCAAGGATGCCCGCATAGATCCGATCGGCACCTGTGTCGGCATGCGCGGTTCACGGGTGCAGGCGGTGACCGCCGAACTGGCGCAGGAGCGAGTCGACATCGTGCTGTGGAATCCCGATCCGGCGCAGTTTGTGATCAATGCGCTGGCGCCCGCGGAAGTCAGCAGCATCGTGGTTGACGAGGAAAAACACAGCATGGATATCGTCGTCGACGAGGAGAACCTGGCGCAGGCAATCGGCCGCAACGGTCAGAATGTGCGCCTCGCCGGCGAACTGACCGGCTGGGAACTCAATCTGATGACCGAGGTTGACGCGCAGAAGAAAAACGAAGAGGAAACTTCGCGCACCCGTTCCGAGTTCATGGAAAAGCTCGACGTCGACGAGGAGGTTGCCGAGATCCTGGTGCAGGAAGGATTTTCCACGCTCGAGGAGGTGGCCTACGTCCCGCTCAACGAGATGCTTGAAATCGAGGCTTTCGACGAAGCCACGGTCAACGAGCTGCGCAGCCGGGCGCGCAACGCGCTGCTGACTCAGGCGATCGCCAGCGAGGAAAAAGTCGAGCATGACATCGAGGACCTGATGAAGGTCGAAGGCATGGACAATGACACCGCCCGCCTGCTGGCGTCCAAGGGCATTGCCACGCAGGAAGATCTGGCGGATTACGCCACTGACGATCTTGTCGAGCTGACTGAATTGGACGAAGAGCGCGCGAAAACACTGATCATGGCTGCCCGAGCTCCGTGGTTTGCCGAATCCAACGCATGACATTGCAAAAGTAACGATCAATGGCCCAGATCAAAGTCAAGGAATTCGCCAAGGAACTTGGCGTGCAGCCGGAACTGCTGATCGAGCAGTTGCGGGCTGCAGGCGTGAAAAAAGCGCTGACAGGCGAGACGGGGTTGACGGAGAAGGACAAGACCCAGCTTCTGGATCACCTGCGCGAAGCGCATGGCGCCAAGGAAGCGAAACAGAAAATCACGCTCACGCGCCGGCAGACGACCGAGATCAAGAAGGCTGATTCCACGACGGGCAAGGCAAGGACGATCCAGGTCGAAGTGCGCAAGAAACGCGTGCTGGTCAAGCGCGAGGCCGCAGAGCCGGAAAAAGTCGAGGAAGCGCCAAAACCGCTGATCGATGCCGCGGAACTCGCGGCCCGTGAAGCAGAGGCGAAGCAGCAAGCAGAGCTTGCTGCGCGCCAGGCGGAGGATGCGGCGAAAAAGCAGGAGCGCCGCAAGAAGGCCCAGGTTGCCGCGGAAGCCGCGGCTGAACCGGCAACGGCAAAAGCCGAGCCTGCCGCTGCTGCTGCCGCTGCTGCGGCAGCAGAACCTGCCGCAGTTGTCGAGGGGACGATACACAAGCCTGCCGTGCCCGCCGGAGATGCAGCGGCCAAACCGAAGAAAAGCGCAAAAAAACCGGCCAAGCAGGTGGTCTGGCAGGATCCCACGGCACGCAAGCGCAACATCAAGACGCGGGGTGATGCGTCGGGTGGCCTGGGTTGGCGCGAGCGCAAGGTTCACCGCACGACCCACAAGCAGGATTCCGACCAGCAGCACGGTTTTACCGCGCCGACCGAACCGATGGTGCGCGAGGTCATGGTCCCGGAAACCATCACCGTGGCAGAGCTTGCCCACAAAATGTCGGTCAAGGCGGCGGAACTCATCAAGACCCTGATGAAGCTGGGCACCATGGCCACGATCAACCAGGTGCTGGACCAGGATACGGCCATCATCCTGGTTGAGGAAATGGGTCATGTCGCGAAGCGGGCCAAGCTTGATGAGCCCGATGCCTTCCTCGAAGAATCTGCACAGCAAGCGGAGATCAAGGCCGAGCCGCGCGCGCCGGTTGTTACCGTCATGGGCCATGTGGATCACGGCAAGACATCGCTGCTGGACTACATACGCCGTACCAGGGTCGCCAGCGGCGAGGCCGGCGGAATTACCCAGCACATAGGGGCGTACCATGTCGAAACGCCGCGGGGAATGATTACCTTCCTCGACACCCCGGGTCACGAGGCCTTTACTGCGATGCGGGCCCGCGGCGCGAAAGTTACGGATCTGGTCATCCTGGTGGTCGCCGCCGATGACGGCGTGATGCCGCAGACCGAGGAGGCGATCCACCATGCCAAGGCCGGTCAGGTGCCGATCATCGTTGCGCTGAACAAAATCGACAAACCTGAGGCAAATCCGGAGCGCGTCAAGCAGGACCTTGCATCGCGCGAAGTCGTACCTGAAGAATGGGGCGGCGACACGATGTTCGTCGAGGTATCTGCCAAGACCGGGCAGGGCATAGACAGCCTGCTGGAGCGGGTGCTGTTGCAGGCCGAGGTACTGGAACTGAAGACGCCGCGCGATGCGCCGGCGAAAGGCATAGTCGTCGAATCAAGGCTCGACAAGGGGCGTGGTCCCGTGGCGACGGTGCTGGTGCAGTCCGGTACCCTGAAACGCGGCGATATCGTTCTGGCCGGTGCGGTATTCGGCCGCGTGCGCGCGCTGCTGGACGAGGCAGGCAAGACCATAGAATCCGCGGGGCCTTCGATTCCTGTCGAGGTGCTGGGCCTGTCCGACGTACCTGCTGCCGGCGCCGAGGTGATGGTTCTGGGCGACGAACGCAAGGCGCGCGAAATCGCGCTGTTCCGCCAGGGCAAATACCGCGACGTCAAGCTGGCCAAGCAGCAGGCGGCCAAGCTCGAGAACATTTTCGAGCAGATGGGCGAGGGCGAGGTAAAAACGCTGTCACTGATCATCAAGGCCGACGTGCAGGGTTCATTCGAGGGTCTGGCGCACGCGTTGGGCAAGCTGTCGACCGACGAAGTGAAAGTGAATATCGTGCATTCCGCCGTCGGCGGCATTACCGAATCCGACGTCAACCTCGCGCTTGCATCGAAGGCTGTCATCATCGGGTTCAACACCCGCGCCGACGGCATGGCCCGCAAGCTGGCCGAAAGCAACGGGGTCGATATCCGTTATTACAATGTGATTTACGATGCGGTCGATGAGGTCAAGGCCGCGCTTACCGGCATGCTGTCGCCTGAACGCAAGGAAAACGCGGTGGGCCTGGTGGAAATACGCCAGGTATTCCGGATTTCCAAGATCGGTGCAGTCGCCGGATGTTATGTGCTGGAGGGCATGGTGCGCCGCGGATCGAAGGTGCGCCTGCTTCGCGACAACGTGGTGATCCACGAAGGCGAGCTCGATTCCCTGAAGCGTTTCAAGGACGACGTGCGCGAAGTCAAGGCCGGATTCGAATGCGGTCTGTCCCTCAAGGGCTTCAATGACATCAAGGAAGGTGATCAGCTCGAGGTATTTGAGGTCGTCGAAGTCGCGAGGACTTTGTAACGCAGTTCCGGACGGTCGTCCGGACCGGCCGCTTGCGGCCGGCTGCAGATGGGGTGTCGCATGCCTAAAGATTTTCCCCGCGGACGTCGAATTGCCGACCAGATCCAGCGTGAACTGTCGGAGATCATCCGCGTCGAGCTCAAGGATCCGCGCATCGACCTGCTCACCATCACCGACGTCGAGGTGACGCAGGACAACGCGCATGCCAAGGTGTTTTTTACCGCCCTCGGTGAAACGGTGCAGCAGGAGGCCGCAACCAGGGCCCTGGAGCATGCGGCCGGTTTCCTGCGCAGTACGCTGGCAAAACGCATAAAACTGCGCACTGTTCCCCAGCTGCACTTTCATTACGATGTTTCGGTCGAGCGCGGCATGCGACTGTCCAGGCTGATCGACGATGCCGTGGGCGGCACATCATCCGGTGACAAAAAACGATCGTGACCGGGGCCGGCCGCACGCGCAATGCTGTTGACGGAGTGCTGTTGCTGAACAAGCCGCGGGGGGTGAGTTCCCAGCAGGCGGTTTCGCAGGTCAAGCGCCTGTTCGCGGCGCGCAAGGCAGGGCACACCGGAACGCTGGATCCCATGGCAGACGGCCTGCTGCCGGTAGGATTGGGCGAATCGACCAAGTTTACGCAGTACGTGCTTGACGCCGACAAGTGCTACCAGGCCACACTTTGCCTCGGGACCACGACCAGCAGCGGGGATGCGGAGGGAGAAATCACAGGGCAACACCCGGTAGCGGTTTCAGCGACGGCCATTGCCGAGGTTTTGCACCGTTTCACGGGACAGCTGATGCAGACGCCGCCGATGCATTCGGCGATCAAAATTGACGGCAAGCCGCTTTATGCCTATGCGCGTGCAGGTATCAAGGTCGAACGCAAATCCCGCGTCGTCCGCATCAATGAAATACAACTAATTGATTTTATTGATAAAAAATTGATTCTGCGGATTGCCTGCAGCAAGGGCACATACATCCGGGTGCTGGCGGAAGACATCGGTGCGGCTCTGGGCTGTGGCGCGCACCTGACGGCATTGACCCGGGAAGCGGCAGGGCCATTCCGGTTGGCCGGGGCCAGCAGCCTGGCCGAGCTTGAAGCCATGGATATGGCGGAGCGTATGGCAAGGTTATTGCCGCCGGAAACCTTTGCCTGCAGTCTGCCACGGCGCGATCTGGATGCGGGGACGCAGCAGCAGATCGGGTGCGGGCAGGCCATCATGATGCCCGGGGTGGCGCCGGGCCTGTATCGCCTCTACGGCGTTGATGGCGAATTTGTCGGCGTCGGCGAAGTGGAGGATTCCATGCTGCGCCCCCGGCGCCTGGTGGCCATTCCCGCGGGTCTGCCCGGCAGCCCGATTAACTTGAGTAATGCGGCTGTAACAGGGTAAAATAGCGTGATTTTTCGTTGGAGACAGAACATGGCTGTGACCACCGCCCAAAAGGCGCAGGTATTGCAGGATTTTCAGCGCGCCAAGGGCGACACTGGTTCGCCCGAAGTGCAGGTAGCGCTGCTGACCGCCCGCATCACCGATCTGACCGAACATTTCAAGGCGCATACCAAGGACCATCACTCGCGCCGTGGCCTGCTGCGCATGGTCAGCAAGCGGCGCAAACTGCTGGATTATCTGAAAAGAACCAAGGCTGAACAGTACAAGGCGCTGATCGAGCGTCTCGGCCTGCGCAAGTAATCGGCTGGCATGCGAGCATTGTCTGCCAGCTTTTTTGACCGGTTCGCAGGGTGCCCCGGTCGGGCACCGGCGCTGGAGGGCGCCGGCTGCTAGTCTGCATTGATCCTCCCGAAGACCGCGTGTGCGGTCTTTTTTGTTTCTGAGAAAAGGAAAAACATTTTGAATCCGGTAAAAAAATCGTTGATGTGGGGTCGCCACCAGCTGACGCTGGAGACCGGCGAAATTGCGCGCCAGGCTTCGGGCGCGGTCTTGGTGACGATGGAAGATACGGTGGTGCTGGTGACTGTCGTCGGCGCACGCAATGCCAAGCCGGGACAGGATTTCTTCCCGCTGACCGTTGACTACCAGGAACGCACATATGCCGCCGGCAAGATTCCCGGCGGTTTTTTCCGCCGCGAAGGCCGTCCGTCGGAGAAGGAAATCCTGACCTCTCGCCTGATCGACCGTCCGATCCGCCCGTTGTTCCCCGAGGGTTACAACAGCGAAGTGCAGATCGTCGCCACGGTGATGTCGTCGAACAACGAGATTGATTCTGACATTCCGGCGATGGTCGGTGCCTCTGCCGCGCTGGCCCTGTCGGGCATGCCGTTTGGCGGTCCGATCGGCGCTGCACGCGTAGGTTATGCCAACGGCCAGTACATCCTGAACCCGACGCAGACCGAGCTTAAAACCTCGCAACTTGACTTGGTGGTCGCCGGCACACAGCAGGCTGTGCTGATGGTTGAATCTGAAGCCCAGCAACTGCCCGAGGACGTGATGCTCGGCGCCGTGGTGTACGGGCACGAGCAGATGCAGGCCGTTATCAATGCGATCAACGAAATGGTTGATGAAATCGGCGTGCCAGAATGGAACTGGACGGAACCGCAGAAGGACGAAGCGCTGATTGCGCGCATCGTACAGGCGGCCGAAGCCGACCTGCGCCAGGCCTACCAGATCAAACAGAAGCAGGCGCGCACCGTCCGTCTCAAGGAGATCAGCGCCAAGGTCGTTGCGGAAGTGCTGCCGGCCGATGCAACCCCGGACCAGATCAACAACGTCAAGAATGAACTGGGCAACCTGGAAGCAAAAATCGTCCGCAACCAGATCCTCGACGGCGAGCCGCGCATCGACGGACGCGACACGCGCACCGTGCGTCCGATCACCATCCGCACCGGCGTGTTGCCGCGCACCCACGGCTCGGCGCTGTTCACACGCGGCGAGACGCAGGCGATCGTTGTTGCCACGCTCGGCACTTCGCGTGATGAGCAGATCATCGACGCTCTGCAGGGCGAATACCGTGACCGTTTCATGCTGCATTACAACTTCCCGCCGTACTCAACCGGCGAAACGGGGCGGGTCGGTTCGCCTAAACGCCGCGAAATAGGCCACGGCCGTCTCGCAAAACGCGCGCTGGTCGCGGTGCTGCCGTCGGCGGAAGAGTTTGCCTATTCGATCCGCGTGGTTTCGGAAATCACCGAATCCAACGGCTCAAGCTCGATGGCGTCAGTCTGCGGAGGCTGCCTGTCCCTGATGGATGCTGGCGTTCCCCTGAAGGCTCAAGTCGCAGGTATCGCCATGGGTCTGATCAAGGAAGGCAACCGATTCGCCGTGCTGTCAGACATCCTGGGTGACGAAGATCACCTCGGCGACATGGACTTCAAGGTGGCTGGCACCGAGAACGGTGTTACCGCACTGCAGATGGACATCAAGATCACCGGCATCACCAAGGAAATCATGCATGCCGCGCTGGTCCAGGCTCGCGAAGGTCGCCTGCACATTCTCGAGAAAATGCGCAGCGCGATCGATGCGCCGCGCACTGAGCTCTCGGCGTGGGCACCGCGCATGATCACGATGAAGATCAAGCCGGAAAAAATCCGCGACGTCATAGGCAAGGGCGGCGCCGTCATTCGCGCGATCACCGAGGAAACCGGCACCACCATCGACATCCAGGACGACGGCACCGTGGTCATTGCCTGCGTTTCGTCTGAGGGCGGAGAGAATGCCCGCCAGCGCATCGCGGAACTGACCGCGGATGTCGAAGTCGGCCGCATTTACGACGGCACAGTGCTGAAGCTGCTTGATTTCGGCGCGATTGTCAGCGTGCTGCCCGGCCGCGACGGATTGCTGCACATCTCGCAAATCGCCAACGAGCGGGTAAACAGTGTGGCCGATCACCTCAAGGAAGGCCAGGCAGTGCGCGTCAAGGTCATCGAGGCAGATGAAAAGGGACGCCTGCGCCTGTCGATGAAGGCAGTTGCCGCGGCAGAAGCGGAAGCGCAGCCGGCACAAGTGCAGTAACCTGCAGCGAAGTTCAAAAAACGAGGGGGCCGGAAGGCCCCCTCGCTTTTTCATGGATCACCCAGGTTACTTGGCGACCTGGCGCTCCCGCAATTCGTCCAGCGTCTTGCAGTCTATGCAAAGCGTTGCAGTGGGACGCGCTTCCAGGCGTTTCAGGCCGATTTCGACACCGCATGAATCGCAATAACCGTAATCCTTGGCGCTGATGCGGCTGATTGTTTCGTCGATTTTCTTGATCAGCTTGCGTTCCCGGTCGCGATTGCGCAGTTCCAGCGACATGTCGGATTCCTGGCTGGCGCGATCGTTGGGATCGGCGAATATGGTGGCTTCATCCTGCATCGTATGCACGGTGCGGTCTATGTCCTGCGAGAGTTCGCGCTTCATTTCCTCAAGCATTTTCTTGAAATGCGCCAGTTGCCGCGCATTCATGTATTCCTCTTTGCCCTTGGGCTTGTAGGCGGGGTAATTCTTGAGTATTTCGGTGGCCATGAGGGGGGCTGTCTGTGCGTAAAAAAGAAGCTTTAATAGCAGAATTCGATACCCGTCGCAAGCAAACCGGGGGCGGCAAACACGGGCGCGGAATTGACGCTCGCGTAAGGGGTGGCGTATATTACGCCCCTTCGGTTTCGGCAGGGAACTTCCGGCATGCCGGCTTGCTTGTGCCCGTAGCTCAACCGGATAGAGCACCGGCCTTCTAAGCCGGGGGTTGTGGGTTCGAGTCCCGCCGGGCGCGCCACAGGTTGCTTGAACCAGCAGTGTTTCAGTGGTGGCTGTAGCTCAGTTGGTAGAGTCCCGGATTGTGATTCCGGTTGTCGTGGGTTCGAGTCCCATCAGCCACCCCATCATCCCCCAGCAGGTCTGTTGCAGCAACGCCGTCAGCCCTTGGCGCGCAACAGGCGCTGCTGTTCACGACGCCACTCCTTTTCCTTTTCCGTCGCGCGCTTGTCATGCTGCTTTTTGCCCTTGGCCAGGCCGATTTCAAGCTTGATCCTGCCCTTGGCAAAATGGAAATCAAGAGGCACCAGGGTGTACCCGGCGCGTTCCACGCTGCCGATCAGACGCGTGATTTCCTCGGCGTGCAGCAGCAGCTTGCGCGTGCGTACCGGATCGGGCTGTACGTGCGTGGACGCCGTCGGCAGGGGACTGACATGACAGCCGATCAGGAACAATTCGGAATTGCTGACGATGACGTAGGCTTCCTTGAGCTGCGAGCGTCCGGCCCGTATCGCTTTTACTTCCCAGCCTTCGAGGGCGATGCCCGCCTCGAAGCGCTGTTCGATAAAATAATCGTGAAATGCCTTTTTGTTCTGAACGATACTCATTGCGGGATTCATCCGTGACAAGGCGTATTCTACCCGGGTCGCCCGCCGTCACCGTCGGACGCAGGAGAAGCTGATGGCCGTGGTGTCGAAATCGGCGCTGGTCCAGTTCAGCGCGGAACAGATGTTCGGGCTGGTGGATGCGGTCGAGCGCTATCCTGAATTTCTTCCATGGTGCAGCGGGACGACCGTCAGTTACCGTGATGCGCTCATTACGCGCGCGACCATCCACATCTGTTACCGCGGCATCAAGCAGAGTTTCTCGACGGAAAACCGCAAACAGGCACCCGAATCCATGACCATGCATCTGGTCGATGGTCCGTTCCGCAAGCTTGATGGGGAATGGCGCCTGACTCCGCTGGGCGGGGACGGCTGCAAGGTCGACTTCCGCCTGCAGTACGAATTTTCCAGCATGCTGCTGGAAAAAGTCATAGGCCCAGTGTTCGGTTACATCGCAGGCACCATGGTCGAGGCTTTCCTGAAACGTGCCGACCGCTTGTACGGCTCTTCATGAAAATATCCGTCGTATATGCATTGCCCCGGCGGCAGACGGTGCTGGTTCTCGATTTGCCCACAGGCACCACGGCGAAAGAAGCACTGGAGCGCTGCCGAGACCGGCCGGAATTCAGCGGTGTCCCGCTAATGGTACTGCCGGTCGGTATTTACGGCCGTGAAGTCCCGCTGGATACGGTACTGCAGGCGGGTGACCGCCTGGAGATTTATCGCCCGTTGCTGGCGGATCCCAAGGAGGCGCGCCGCAGGCGCACCGTCAAACGCCGCAGTTGATTACTTGCAGTTCGATTCGACAGCGCGCTGTGCCCGTGCCGTTTCAGCGGCGCGGTCTGCGTCCTCGAGGAATACGCGTTCGCCCGTTTTCGGATCAGTCTTGGCGACGCGCTGCCCGGACTGCAGGCCGCGCAGGTAAGCCTGTGCGCTGTCGCAGTTCTGTTTGCGGTCGGCGTTTTCCTGGGATTTTTCCTCGGATTTTTTCGCCGACTCCTGCTGTTCGAGGCGGCGCTTGCGGAATTCCGCATCACGTTCGGCCAGGGATTTCTGCTGGCCGGCGGAAGCGGCGCCGGGGTTGTTGCGGATTCCGGTGGATTCTGCCTTGGTACCCGGGGGGCAGGCAGCGGCGAATTCCACGCGCCCGCCGGCGCCTATGCATTTGAGGATTTGCGCCTGTGCAGTCGCCGACAGCAAGGCCATGGCCAGAATGACAAGAAGGTTTCTCATAATCAGCGCCTGATCCGGGTTGATGGCGCGGCACCTTGCGGTGTCCGCGGTTGCGACTGGCCTGAAAATAGCCAGTTTGCCAGCCGCCGTCAATGGACTAACGCCCTGATCGGTTTACCGTTTACGGCCCAACGCCTATAATCCGCGCTTTGCGAAGGACGCCTCAGATGCGCGTGCTGCAGAAAGCCCTGACTTTTGACGATGTGCTGCTGGTTCCCGCACATTCTGCCGTCCTGCCGCGGGAAGTCAGCCTGAAAACCAGGCTCACCCGCGGCATTTCCCTGAACATTCCGCTGCTGTCGGCGGCCATGGACACCGTGACCGAGTCGCGGCTGGCGATCGCCATTGCCCAGGAAGGCGGCATCGGCATCGTCCACAAAAACATGACGGCCAAGGCACAGGCCGCGGAAGTCACCAAGGTCAAGCGTTTCGAGAGCGGCATCGTCAAGGATCCGATCACGATCACCCAGGACATGACGGTGCGCGACGTGCTGGCGTTGACGCAGCAGTACCGCATCTCCGGGCTGCCGGTGATCGAAGCCAACGGGCGCGTGGTCGGCATAGTCACCAACCGCGACCTTCGCTTCGAGAGCAAACTTAACCAACCCGTCAAAAACATCATGACGCCACGCGACCGCCTGGTTACGGTACGCGAAGGCGCGAGCCGCGAGGAAGCCCGGGCACTGATGCACAAGCACCGACTCGAGCGCGTGCTGGTGGTGAACAAGAATTTCGAATTGCGCGGCCTGGTGACCGTGAAGGACATCCTCAAATCATCCGAACATCCGAACGCCTGCAAGGACAAGCTGGGGCGGCTGCGCGTCGGCGCGGCGGTGGGGGTGGGCGAAGGCACCGAGGAGCGCGCGGAAGCGCTGGTTGAGGCGGGGGTGGATGTCATCATCGTCGACACCGCGCACGGACATTCGGCGGGCGTGCTGAAGCGGGTGCGCTGGCTGAAGCGTACTTATCCCAAGCTGCAGGTGATCGGCGGCAACATCGCCACCGCTGCGGCGGCCAAGGCGCTGGCCGATCATGGCGCCGACGGTGTAAAAGTCGGCATCGGTCCCGGCTCGATCTGCACCACGCGCATTGTTGCAGGCATCGGGGTGCCGCAGATTTCCGCGGTGGCCAATGTAGCCAAGGCTCTGCAGAAAACCGATGTGCCGCTGATTGCCGACGGCGGCATCCGTTATTCGGGCGACATCGCCAAGGCTATAGCAGCCGGCGCGCATTCGGTGATGGTGGGCAGCCTGTTTGCAGGAACCGAGGAATCTCCTGGAGAGATCGAACTGTATCAGGGGCGTTCGTACAAGTCCTATCGCGGCATGGGATCCCTGGGCGCCATGCAGCAGGGATCGGCTGACCGCTATTTCCAGGAACACGATGAACTCGACACCGAAAAGCTGGTTCCTGAGGGCGTGGAGGGGCGTGTGCCCTACAAAGGCGGCGTGGCTCCGCTGATCCACCAGCTGATGGGCGGGCTCCGCGCCAGCATGGGATACCTCGGCTGCTCGGGCATCGACGTGGTGCATCGCGACGCCGAGTTTGTCGAGATCACCACCGCCGGCGTGCGCGAGTCCCATGTCCACGACGTGCAGATCGTCAAGGAAGCGCCCAATTATCGCGTCGAGTGACCGGAAAGTGCAGCATCAAAAAATCCTGATCCTCGATTTCGGTTCGCAGTACACCCAGTTGATCGCGCGGCGGGTGCGCGAACTGCATGTCTACTGCGAGCTGCATCCGCACGACGTATCCGACGATTTTGTCCGTACCTTCAAACCTTCCGGAGTGATCCTTTCCGGCGGGCCGGCATCGGTCTGGGAAGACAGCACGCCGCGGGCGCCGCAGGCCGTGTTCAGCGTGGGCGTGCCGGTGCTGGGCATCTGCTATGGCATGCAGGCGATGGCCGAGCAGCTGGGTGGCAAGGTCGAAATGGGGAAGGTGCGCGAATTCGGCTATGCCGAAGTGCGCGCGCGCGGGCATACCGCTTTGTTGAAGGATTTGCAGGACAGGGTGACGCCCGACGGCCACGGCATGCTCGACGTATGGATGAGCCACGGCGACAAGGTCATCGACATGCCGCAGGGCTTCAAGCTGATGGCCAGTAATGCGGCCTGCCCGATCGCCGGCATGGCTGATGAGGAGCGCAAATTCTACGGCGTGCAGTTTCATCCCGAAGTCACGCACACCCTTCAGGGCAGGGCACTGATCGAGCGTTTCGTGCTTGGCATCTGCGGGTTGTCGGGCGACTGGAGCATGCCCAGCTACGTCGACGAGGCGGTCGCGCGCATCCAGGGCGACGTGGGGGAAGAAGAAGTCGTTCTGGGATTGTCGGGTGGTGTGGATTCGTCAGTGGCTGCCGCGCTGATCCATCGTGCAATCGGTGACCAACTGACCTGCGTGTTCGTCGACAATGGCCTGCTCCGCCTGAACGAGGCTGAGCAGGTGATGGAAACCTTTTCTCGCAATCTTGGTGTCAAGGTGATTCATGTCAACGCCCGCGACCAGTTCATGAAACATCTCGCCGGAGTTTCCGATCCGGAACAGAAACGCAAGATCATCGGCCGCGAGTTCATCGAAGTGTTCCAGGCGGAGTCAGCGAAGCTTCCCAAGGTCAAATGGCTGGCACAGGGTACGATCTACCCCGATGTCATCGAGTCGGCCGGCGCCAAGACCAAGAAGGCGCACACCATCAAGTCACACCACAACGTGGGCGGACTTCCCGACACGCTGCACCTGAAGCTGCTGGAACCGCTGCGTGAGCTGTTCAAGGACGAGGTGCGCGAGCTGGGGCTGGCACTGGGCCTGCCGCGTGACATGGTGTTCCGACATCCTTTCCCGGGACCAGGCCTCGGCGTGCGCATCCTCGGTGAAGTGAAAGCACAGTATGCCGACCTGCTTCGTGAGGCCGATGCGATATTCATCGATGAACTGCGTGCATCCGGCTGGTATGACAAGACCGCGCAGGCCTTTGCTGTGTTCCTGCCGGTGAAGTCGGTCGGCGTCATGGGTGACGGCCGGACTTACGAGTATGTAGTCGCCCTGCGTGCGGTGCAGACCACGGATTTCATGACCGCACACTGGGCGGAACTGCCGTACAGCCTGCTGGCCAAAGTGTCCAATCGCATCATCAACGAAGTGCGCGGCATCAATCGCGTGGTCTACGACATCTCAGGCAAACCGCCGGCGACCATCGAGTGGGAATAACGTTTCGGAGGGTGAAGCAGGAGCCCCGCGCAGCAGGGATGCAACCCCGATATGCTGTGATCGCAACGGATGTGGCCAAAAGTGATTCGCAGGAAAGGGATTAAGGATTGACTGTCACTCTCTACGGCATCCGCAACTGCGACACCATGAAAAAAGCGCGGGCGTGGCTGGATGCGCACGAAGTCGAATTTGTTTTCCACGATTACAAGATCGTGGGCATCGATGCCGAACGGCTGCAGCGCTGGTGCAGTGAACTGGGCTGGGAAACACTGCTCAACCGCGCAGGCACCACCTTCCGCAAACTGCCCGACGCAGACAGGCAGGGGCTGACCGAGCGCAAGGCCATTGCCCTGATGCTGGCACAGCCCGCGATGATCAGGCGACCGCTGCTGGATATCGGCAGGCAACGGCTGGTCGGCTTCAGACCGGAACTTTACGAACGCGCGTTGCGTGCGAACTGACCCCCCCATGATCGATACCGCTTGCATGCAGGAAGCACTGAAGCTGGCGGCACAGGCTGCAGCCTTGGGTGAAGTGCCGGTGGGGGCGGTGGTGGTCAGGGACGGCGCCATCATCGGGCGGGGGTTTAACCAGCCCATAGCCGCGACCGATCCGACGGCGCATGCCGAAATCGTGGCCATGCGTGATGCAGGCAAAACGCTGGGAAACTACCGGCTCGCCGATTGCGACCTGTATGTCACGTTGGAACCCTGTGTGATGTGTTCCGGAGCGATCATGCATGCGCGCATCCGGCGGGTGGTTTTTGCTGCCCGTGACCCCAAGACCGGTGCCTGCGGCAGCGCCATCGACCTGTTTGCGCAAGCCCACCTCAACCACCATGCAGAAGTCACTGGTGGCCTGCTGGCCGAGCAATCGGTTGAGCTATTGCAGGATTTCTTCGCACAACGGCGCGGCAAAAGTTGAATATCAAGATTAATATATCATCACAACTCCTTGATTTAATTGATGGTCATGGAGCATTGTTGAAGCGCTATCCGGTTTCGACGGCGCGTAATGGTGCCGGGCAGAAGAACGGCAGCCTGTGCACGCCGCTGGGTCGGCATGTCGTCCGGGCCCGGATTGGGGCGGGACAGCCGGAAAACACCGTTTTTGTCGGGCGACGTCCAACCGGCGAGCGCTACACCCCTGCGCTGGGAGCGCAATTTCCGCAGCGCGACTGGATCCTGACCCGCATCCTGTGGCTGTCGGGTTGTGAAGTCGGATTCAACCGCCTGGGCGAAGTCGATACCATGCGGCGCCACATCTATATCCACGGCAGTCCGGATTCGGTTCCCATGGGCGTCCCGGGCTCCCACGGCTGCATCCGCATGCGCAATGCCGATGTCGTCGATCTTTTCGACCGTGTGCCTGTCGGCACCGGTGTCGAAATCCTCCCATAAAACAGAACTTTGTCTCTGGTTCCTTTCGTTGCATGCGCTGCGGCAACACCATTTCACGGGTTTTTGGATGCCCAATCAGTAAAAAATATATTAATTAAATCAAATAGTTAATATAATCATGCGCGATCGTTGTGCGTCGCGCCAAAATGGGCTAAATTGTGCGCCGCATATGCCGTAACAGGCTGATTACAAAGAAAGGCGACGCATGCGACTCAAGGACAAGGTGACCATCATTACCGGAGCGGGCCGAGGCATCGGGCAGGCGACGGCCGTGAAGTTCGCACGCGAAGGCGCCAAAGTCGTGGTGTGCGATCTGTCGCCGGAGTGGATTGCGGAGACCGTCGCCTTGTGCAAAAAGGCCGGCGGCGACGCCATCGGCTGCGTTGCGGACGTTCGCGACATGAAATCGCTGCAGGCCATGGTCGCAACCACGATCAGCACTTGGGGCCGCGTGGACTGCCTGGTCAACAACGCCGGCATCGTGATGGACGCCCAGTTGAAGAACATGACGGAAGACCAGTTCGACAAGGTCATCGACATCAATCTCAAGGGCGTCTACAACTGCACCCGTGCGGTGGTCGACAAAATGCTCGAACAGCAATCCGGCGTCATCCTGAATGCGTCCTCGATCGTCGGCCTGCACGGCAATTTCGGCCAGACCAATTATGCCGCCAGCAAGTTCGGCGTCATCGGCATGGTCAAGACCTGGGCGCGCGAGCTCGGCCGAAAGGGCATACGCGCCAATGCGGTCTGCCCGGGGTTCATCGGCACCGACATACTGAAATCCATGCCCGAGCGCGTATTGCGCGCGCTGGAAGAAAAAGTGCCGATGGGGCGCCTGGGCAATCCCGAAGAAATCGCCAATACTTTCGCTTTCCTTGCCTCCGATGAAGCCAGTTATATCAACGGCGCCGTCATCGAAGTCAGCGGCGGCCTGACCATTTAACAGCTGATGCCGGCGTTTAGCCGGCGAACAATCCGGCGATCACGTCCCGGTCAGCCGCTACCACGCCGTCCTCGGTAATCAGCGCAGTCACCAGTTCCGCCGGTGTGACATCGAACACCGGGTTGGCAATGTGCGTATCCTGCGGCGCCCAGCGTACGCCGCCATAACCGGCGATTTCCTCCGGCGATCGTTCCTCGATCGGGATGTCCTGCCCGCTGGCCAGCGTGCGGTCGATTGTCGACAGCGGACAGGCGACATAAAACGGTATGCCGTGACGGCGCGCCAGCACCGCCATCATGTAAGTGCCGATCTTGTTGGCCACGTCGCCGTTGGCGGCGACCCGGTCGGCGCCGACAATCACCGCATCGATGCGTCGTCGCCCCATCAGGAACCCCGCGGCGCTGTCGGCGATCAGAGTGACCGGTATGCCGTCCTGCTGCAGTTCCCACACCGTCAGCCGCGCGCCCTGCAGGAAGGGGCGCGTCTCGTTGGCGATGACTTCGATTTTTTTTCCGGCCCCTGCCGCCGAGCGGATCACGCCGAGCGCAGTGCCGTGTCCCGCAGTTGCGAGTGCGCCGGCATTGCAATGGGTCATCACGCAGGCGACGTCGGGCAGCAGCGCGGCGCCGTGGGTGCCCATGGCGCGATTGATGCGCACATCCTCGGCTGCCAGGTTTTGTGCGGCCTTGTTCAGCGCGGCGGCGCATGCCGCGCTGTCACCGTCGTTCAATGTCGCGAGTTCTACACGCATCCGTTGCAGCGCCCAGGCCAGATTGACGGCGGTGGGGCGGCTTTGCGCCAGCGTCGCAAAGGCCGCGTCCAGGCCGGCGTCGAATTGCAGTCGCGGCGCGGCGGAAAAATGCAGTGCTTCAAGTGCAATGCCGTATGCCGCGGCGCAACCTATGGCCGGGGCGCCGCGTACTACCAGGTCGCGGATCGCCGTGGCGACATCCGCTGCGCGTTGATAACGCAGATAAGTGCACTCGTCAGGCAGCGCGCGCTGGTCGAGCAGTTCCAGTGCATTACCGGTCCAGAGCAGGGTGTGAAAGGTGGCCATCGATTCCTGTTCCGTTCAGGAATGCGTGTCGGCTGCGGCTGCAGCCCGCACGCGTTGTTCAAAGCCGCCGTATTCCAGTTCGGCGCGCGCGATATCGGATTCCGTGGCGGAGCGATACGCGCCATGTGCGCTGGCGCGGGTGATGATTTCGATGTCGCGGGAGTAGGTTTCCGCGGCGACGCCGGCGTAATGGGCATTGACGCCGAAAGCGCACAATCCGAATTCAGGACTCAATGCGATGCGCGGCGCGGCGTCGATGCCATGTTTCGCCGATGGACCCAGCGTGCGGGCAAGGTAGGCGCGGTAGCCCGCCGCAAAGGCATCGACATCGGTTCCGAGCAGCGGAATGCGTTTGGTGAAAATCGCGTGTTGCGGAGTGGGCGGGCCCTGCAGTGCAACCTCGGTGATGTCGGGTCTGCAGGCAAATGCCAGCGTGGCTGGTGTGCAGGCCACCTGCATGGCGAGCGGGAAGCCGGCGACAGTGGAAGCGGCCACGCGCAGTTTTTCTGCGGCAGCCATGTCCGGAGCCTGCGATCCGGCGGCCGGTGTAACCCATGCACCGTGTTTCTGCAGAAAATTTTCGGCCATGGTCACCAGGTGGACCAGATTCTCGTAGGACTCGCGTGCGGTGGCGCCGAACGCCACCACGCCATGAAAGGCGAGGACCAGGCCTATGGTTTGCGGGGTTGCACGCTGATCGAAGACGGATTTGCAGGCGCGCGCCAGCGCGGCGCCGGAATGGCGGTAGGGCACCACTGGCGCGAGGTTCCCGAAGGCTTCGGCGCAGGCGGCTTCTCCCTCGGCCACGTTGGCGACAGCGAGCACGGCGTCGGCATGGGTGTGTTCGATAAATGCATGGGGCATGGCCGCATGCAGGAAAGTTTCGATCGAAGGCCTGGGCGCAGCCGGATCGAGCTTGCAGGTGTCGACCCGGCGCATGATGTCGTCGTCGGATTGTCGTTGATCAGCCAGCAGTTCTCGCAGCCGATGCAGGTCCAATGCAGTGAAGCCGCTTTCATCGACCGCGGCAAGATCGGATCCGGTGCCCTTGACGTGCAGCACGCCATCCTGTTTCAGTGAAGTGTTGCCGCCGCCATAGAGCACGAGGCTGCGGTCGCCGCCGATCAGGCGCGAGGTATAGGCGCGCAGCGCCAGTGCGGACCGGCAGGGTTGCGCCACGGCGTCATTCCAGAGACTTTTCAAGATGCTTTTCCAGGATAGTGTTGCACGGACATTATAATTTGCCGCGATGGACATGACCCGCAATTTCCAGGTGCGCACTGCATCCTGGCACGAAGACCATGCGATGCTGCGGGATCTGCGGCATCGCGTGTTCGTCGTCGAGCAGCGGGTGCCGGAAGAGCTGGAATGGGATGATGCCGATGCGGGCTGCACGCATGTGCTTGCACTGGATGAACACAAGCAGCCTATAGGCACCGGCCGCCTGCTCCCTGACGGGCAGATCGGCCGCATGGCCGTGTTGCCGGAATGGCGGCGCCGCGGCGTTGGCAGCGCGATCCTGGAATTCCTGCTGGATCGTGCGCGGGAACGGCGGCTCAAGGTCTGGCTCAACGCGCAAACCCATGCCATCGGTTTTTATGCGCGGCACGGCCTGGTTGCGCAAGCTGACGAATTCATGGACGCCGGCATTCCACACCGGCGGATGACCTTCAGCCGCTGACTGCCGTCCCGGTCCTGGCTGCCTGCAGCCGGAATGCCCGGGCATCCTCGCCCAGAGGCGCGCCGCCGGGGCCGTAACGTTTTTCGTGGACGAACACATCGCCCGATTCGTGCACCAGCAGCACGGTCGATGTGCGCGTGCCGTAATGATCGCCGGCAATGAAGGCCGGGGACAGTTCACGTTCGCGCTGGCGGTCTATGCCGGTGTCGGGCAATGCCGATTCGGTGGCGCTGCTGCGGTCTGACAGCACGTGGAAGAGCATGACGCTGATGGCGTCGGGATCATCCAGCGCGAGGGTGGCGGCGACTGCCTCCATGCCCGAATTGACCTTGGGCCAAGGCGTATCGAGCAAATGGTTGCTCAAGCCGTGCACGCCCGGCGTGACGGGCAGCACGCTGCCGTCCTGATTCGAATGGAATGCCAGTGTTTCGAGATCGCCGGCCAGCATGCTGTACGGATTGTATTCGGCATTGCGCGCTGCTGCCTCAAGGAAAAACTGTCCGGGATCGGCGTCGCCGGCGAGGAATGAACGGACCAGTTCGCCGCGGGAACGGGGTGCTGCGGGACCGGGTCGGCCGGCGCGGAAATTGGTGATTGCTGCGAAACGGCCATTGCGGTGCAGGCCCATCCAGGTGCCGCCTTTTTCAAGATCGCGGCCACCGTAGATCTCCGGATGGTCGTCCCAGAACGCGGCAGGGGCCGCCGGACGGTTGTAATGCTCGTCGCGGTTGGCGGCAACCACCAGCGGAAAACGGCGATGGGCGCGGAAACTGAGCACAATCAGGCACATGGTGCGTTCAGGAAAAACATTCGGTATGCCGGCTGCTGCCGGGCTGCAGCAGATTGAGCATGCCGGAGGCGGCGACGGCTTCCGCAAGCGCCCATTCGAACGCCGCCTCGTCGGCTACATGTTCGTAGATTTCCATCCACAGCAGCGGTTCATTGCGTTTTTTCAGGACGCGACCCTGGATACCGGCGGTCTTGCGCACCGCAGAGAACACTGCCTGCACGGCAGCAGCGCAGGCGTCGGTTTTGGCTGGATCGACCCGGTAGTA
>JBFWOE010000007.1:0-54231 GCA_050250695.1 Burkholderiales bacterium | reverse complement strand
CCCTTGATGAACAGCGCCCAGCAGCCGATGATCAGCACGATGGACATGATGATCACTTCTTTAAGACGGAAATCCCTGCCGGCGGCAGCGGCCAGGAAAACCATCACAAACACCGCCGGGACAAAACCGACGTGGTCAATCGCCCAGCCGAAAAAGATGAAGGCGACGCTGAGCAGCAGCATCGCCTTCCACGCGAACTTGCCGACGCCTTCGCCTTTTACCTTGAACCCCTGCGCGGCCACGGCGACACCCAGCACAGCCATGATGATGCCCAGCCAGGTTGGGAAATATCCCGGGCCCATGCGGCTTGCCGAACCAAACGGGTAATCCTGCGAAATGAATATGGCCAGCGCGCCAAAACCGATGAACATGACGCCGGCCCAGAAATCTTCCTGACTCGTGATTTTCAAAATGAACACCCTCCTGTTTTCAGAAACTGGACACTGGAACGAACCGCACTTCCAGCAAGGTGTGCCGCCCACCTGGACTGCCACTGCCTGCGGCACGTAACCCGGAGTAACCCCTGAGTTCTTGTGTTTATATTACGGAACCGGACTTTACACGAAGCACCGGGTCAAACAAAGCTTTTTCCGCCCTTGTATTGTGCAGCGCACAACCGTTTTTTACACGTGCGGCACACGATATTGCACGACTCAATAACGGGTTGCGCAAACCGCAAGAAAGCGGCGTGGCCTGGACTGCAGTTCTGACACAGCGCTTGCGCCTGACCGGGCAAATCCGTATCAGCGATCACCGGATATCACCGCCCCCCGATCACGCTTGGCAGCAGTCGACCACACTGCCGGGTCACCGGCCATGCGACCCGGTCAGGCAAAGATGCGGGCAACCAGGCCGCACAGGAAAAAGCCGGTCGTCATGCTGCACCTTAATTGAGCATGCTCACCCGCTTGGTTTGCAGCAGCATCTTCAGCCGGTCCGCTTCGTTCTGCATGAATTTCGTGAAATCTTCAACTGAACCGCCTGCGGACACCAGCCCCAACTGGTCCAGCCTGGCCTTGACATCCGGTTGTGCCATGGCCTTGTTCAGCTCCGCATTGAGCTTGGCGATGATCGATCGGGGCGTCTTGGCCGGAACCTGCACCCCGAACCACACAGTGGCCTCGGCATTGCGGATGCCTTCCTCGAGCAGGGTGGGCACATTGGGAATCACGCTCTGGCGTTTGGGCGCAGCAACGGCAAGGATCTTTATCCGCCCTGCCTTGATGTGCGCATCGCCGCTGACCACCGTGGTGTAGACCACATCGACACGACGCGCGAACACATCAAGGAAAGCCGGCGCCGTACCCTTGTAGGGCACATGCACGAATTCCGCACCGGTGGCCGCACCGAACAGGGCCTGGGCGATATGCAGGCTGCTGCCGTTGCCCGAGGACGCCCAGGTCAGCTTGCCAGGATTGGCCTTGGCGTAGGCCAGCAGCTCGCGCGCATTGTTCGGTGCGAAGCCCGGCGCCGCAACGATGATCAGCGGGGAATAACCGATGAACATCACTGGCGCTAGATCCGTCATCCGGTACGGCGGCTTGCTCCGCAGCATCACGTTGTTGATGCTCGGCCCCGGATTGGCGTGGAGAATCGTATGACCGTCCGGCGTGGCATCGACGACGATCTTCGCACCTATCGAGCCTCCGGAGCCTGGACGGTTGTCAACGATGAACTGCTGCCCCATGGAATCCGACATTTTCTGCGCCAGCAGCCGCGCGGTGATGTCGTTCGAAGCGCCCGGGGCGAACGGAACTATCCAGCGCACCGGCCGGCCGGGATAGGCTGCGGCGTCATCCTGGGCAACTGCATGCGGCACCGCAAGAGTGCTCAACCCCATTGCGATCAGGGCCGGGATCAGGCGTTTTTTGGCAAGTTGCATGTTTTCCTCCTTCGTTTATTTTAGTCGCCGCGGCATGCCGCGACGGCTGTTTCAGGCGCGTTTCAACGCGCCCGGGTTTATCACGTTTACCGGATTGCCCCCGGCATACGCAAGTATCTGGTCGAAGATGTTGCCGAAGATGCGTTCGTAGCCCGCGCGCTCGACGTAACCGATATGCGGGGTGCACAGGGCGTTGTCGAGCTTCAGCAGCGGATGCGCTGCATCCAGCACCGGCTCCTCCTCGAAAACGTCCACCGCCGCCATGCCGGGACGGCCGAGTTTCAGCGCCTGTTCCAGCGCGCCAGGTTCGACCAGGCCGGCACGGCTGGTGTTGACCAGCAGCGCCGTCGGCTTCATCCGCGCCAGGTCGGCAGCGGTGACAATGCCGCGGGTGGCGTCGATCAGGCGCAGGTGCAGCGAAATCACGTCGCAGTCCTCGAAGAACGATTGCTTGCTGCCCGCCGCCGCATAGCCGTCGGCACGCGCGCGCGCCAGCGAGGCTTCGCGCCCCCAGGCCAACACCTTCATGCCGAAGGCCTTGCCGTAACCGGCAACCACGGAACCGATGCGGCCGTAACCGAAGATGCCCAGCGTCTTGCCGCGCAATCCGGTGCCGACGGTCGACTGCCAGCGCCCCGCTTTCAGCGCCGCCACTTCCTGCGGAATATGCCGCATCGCCGAAATCATCAGCCCCCAGGTCAGTTCCGCGGTCGCGTGGGACGGTTGCCCGGGATGCAGGCTGGTGCACAGCAACACGCCGTTTTGGGTGCAGGCGTCGACATCAATGTGCGGATAGACGCTATGGTGGCTGATCAGCCTCAGCTTGGGCAGGCGCTTGATCAGCGGCGCCTGGATCGGCGTGCGTTCGCGGATCAATACCAGCGCCTCGGTGTCCTTCAGGCGCTCGGCCAGCACGTCGACATCCTTGCAGTGGTCGTTCCAGATTTTGACGTCGTGGCCCTGCAACTTGTCGTAACAGTCGAGAGTGCGGACCACGTCCTGGTAGTCGTCGAGAATGGTGACGCGCATGTGATTTTATAAGTATTTGTTTTTATTGATAATATTAATCAAGCCAGCCAGCAGCCTTCTGCTGCTTCAAGACCTCGTCGACGATTTCCGGCGCGCGCCCGACATAGGTCGTGGGATCGAGCACCGCTTTGAGTTCCGCCGCCGACATCGCCTGCTTGACCTGCGCGTTCTGCATCAGCGCGTCCTCGAACGACACGCCGTTTTCGATGCCGTGCATAGCCGCTTCGTAGACCAGGTCATGAGCGGTCTGCTTGCCGACTTTTTCCGACAGCACGAACATCACCCGCTCCGAGAGCAGGAATCCGCCGAGGCTGTCGAGATTGCGGCGCATGCGCCCAACATCGACATGCAGGTCGGACAGCACGTATTTCATGATCGACAGCATGCCCCCGACAATCAGGCACGACTCCGGCAGCGCTTTCCACTCGCCGCGCCAGGCCGAACCGTCGCGCTCGTGCTCGATCAGCATCGACTCCAGCATGTAGGCGACGTTGTAGCGCACTGCACGGCTGGCGCCGACCACCGCTTCGCAGCTCGAGGGGTTGCGCTTGTGTGGCATGGTCGATGAGCCGACCTTGCCGGCGCTGAACGGTTCATAAAGCTCACCGATTTCGGTGTGCTCGAGGTTGATGATCTCGTTGGCAATTTTCGCCAGCGTCGCGCTGATCAGGCCCAGCACGTTGACGTATTCGGCAAAACGGTCGCGCGCCGGCTGCCAGTTGATGTCGGCCACGCCTAGCCCCAGCCGTTTCATCACGCCCTGCTCCAGCGCCTTGGCCTTGGGTCCGAACGAAGCCTGGGTGCCGACCGCGCCGACCATGCCGCCGACGAAAACACGCGGCTCGAGCTGGCGCAGGCGTTCGTAATGGCGGCCCATTTCCGACAGCCAGATGGCGGCCTTGTGGCCGAAGGTGATCGGCAGCGCCTGCACGCCATGCGAGCGGCCCACCATCGGCGTGTCGCGATGCTCCCTGCACAACTTCGCCAGCGCATTGCCGATGGCCCTGATGTCGCGCAGGTAGAGCGCATGCGCATCCCTGATCTGCAGCATCACTGCGGTATCGAGCACGTCCTGGGTGGTCGGGCCGAAATGGATGTATTCGCCATGGTCACCCTTGCACAGCTGCTGCACCGCCTTGACCGCAGGCACCAGCGGATGTTTGATGCGGCGGATTTCAGCGGCCACCGCATTGACGTCGATTTTCGAAATCTTGCAGTTGGCGGCAATATCCGCCGCTGCTTCCTTCGGGATGATCCCCAGTTCACCCTGCTCCAGCGCGAATGCCGCCTCGAAGTCGTACCACTTCTGCAAACGATTGTGGTCGTTGAATATGTTGCGGAACTCCTCGGTGCTCCACAGGTGCTGGATCAGGATGTCGTCAAATACTCCGGAGGCCATGTCGTTTCCTTGTTGATTCGATTAAAACCGCGGGCATGCTTCTGCGCCGCTCACTGGATGCTGATGTTGGCCGCCTTGATGACCTTCGCCCATTTGTCGCGTTCGCTGCGCATGAATCCGCCGAATGACTGTGCCGTACCGCCCGCCGGCACCGTGCTCATGCTCTGCAGCCGCCCCTTGACCTCTGGCTGCTCCAGCGTCTGTACAAAACCCTTGTTCAGCTTGCCGATCACGGCAGCCGGAGTCTGCGCCGGTGCCAGCCAGCCGAACCAACCGATGACCTCGAAGCCGGGAAATCCGGATTCCGCGATGGTCGGCAGTTCCGGCGCCACCGGCGAACGCTGCGCGCTTGAGATCGCCAGCGCCCGCACCTTTCCGGCCTTGACCTGGGGCGTCGCCGCCAGCGCGATGCTGAACAGCGCCTGCACCTGCCCCGCCATGGTCTCGGCCAGCGCCGGACCGCCGCCCTTGTACGGCACATGCACGAACCGCGTTTTCGACGACAGGCGGAACAGCTCCAGTGCGAGATGGCCCGAAGTGCCGTTGCCCGCAGAGGCGAATGCGAATGCGCCCTGCTTCGACCTGATCACGCCGAGCAGCTCCTGCACCGACTTTGCCGCCACCGACGGATGCACGATCAGGATATTGGGCACGGTCACGCCGAGCGAGATCGGCGCGAAATCCCTGATCGGATCGTACGGCACGTTTTTGTACAGGCTGGGGTTGATCACCACCCCCGCAGCAACCTGCAGCAGCGTGTAGCCGTCGGAAGGCGCGCGCGCCCCCATGTCATAGGCAATGATGCCGTTGGCGCCGCCGCGATTGTCGATCACCAGCGTCTGCCCGAGATATTTGGACATGTGCGGGCCGACCAGCCGTGCCAGCGTGTCTGCCGGCCCGCCCGGCGGCACCGACACGATCAGACGCACCGGCTTGTTCGGATAATCTTCCGCCGCAACCGCAACCGCGGGCAGCAGCAGACCGAGCGCCACGCAGAGACTGAAAGCTTTTCCCACTGTCGATTGCTCCTCGTGATGTTTTTTGATGACTCAGGAAGCCAGCTTGCGATTGTCGGGCATGTTCATGAACGATTCCATCGCATGCCAGAACTTGTGGCGGTTGATGCCCAGCGTGGCCGCATGGGCAAGACCCGAAACGAACACGAACTGCTTGTCCTTGCTCGGCAGCCTGCCGAAAAAATCCAGCAGGTCAGGCTCGGCGGCGATTCCGTCGAACTCGCCGCGGATGATGCACACAGGGCAGATGATTTTCGCGGGATCAATTACCGGCAGGTTCGCGCACATGTCGAGGTAGGTGCCGGTCGGCACCGAATCCCCCAGCGGCAGTTCGGCATCGGCCAGCGCATCGGCGGCGATCATTTCCGAGGTGCCGGGCTTGTCGCGGGTGAACATGCTGTGGATAAAGGCGCGATCCACCTTGCGCCGCGGGCTGGCGCGGTATTCCTCAACCTTCTCCCGGCGCTTGGCCAGCGTTGGCGAACCGGCTCCGGTATACACCAGCGCCGAGACCATCAGGCGTTTCACGCGACCCGGGTTCTGCTGCGCATACAGTGCAGCGCGCAGCGCACCCGATGATCCACCATACATGAAAACCTGCTGCTGCCCGGTCTCACGCTCGACAATGGTCATTGCTGCGGCAAGATCGAGCGCACCGGAGGCAATGTCAGAATTGTTTTCGGTACGGTCGGAGCGGCCGTAGCCCTCGTGGTCCATGGTCCACACGTCGTAGCCGAGCCCGGCAAAGTGATCCATCAGCGAATAGTCGCCACGCCCCGGGACCGCGAGATCGAAACTGGAGCGTCCGGATGCCGATGAACCGTGCACCAGGAACAGCACCGGCGCGCCGGCAACCGCGTTCGCGACGCGCTTGCGGTACACATACAGTTTTACTTCGCCTTTTTTCGCCCAGTATTCCGCGCCGACGATTTCCGCCATGGGATGTTCCGATCAGTGGATCAAACGCCAATTATCGCACCGTGGGCACGCATTCCCGCGGGCAGTCCGAATGCTGGTCGCGGTGTAGAATCCGCGCATCCCCCGTCCTGGAGCGCGCCATGTCCGCATCGCCGTCGAAAATCGTCAGCCTCGGCGAACTCGCACAGCGCATACCGGACGGCGCCGCACTGGGACTCGGTGGCGTATTCCTGCATCGCGGCCCCTTTGCGCTGGTGCGCGAACTGGTGCGCCAGGGGCGCCGCAATCTCGAAATCATCAAACCCTCCCCCGGTTACGACCTCGACCTGCTGTGCCGCGCCGGCATGGTGGCCAGGGTGCGCGCCGGGATCGTTGCGATGGAAGGCAACTTCGGGCTCGCGTGCTGGTACCGCAGGGCCATCGAGCGCAAGGAGGCGCGCCTCGAAGAGCATGCCTGAATGACGCTGGTCGCGGGGCTGCGTGCAGCCTCCTACGGGATCCCCTTCCAGCCGGTCGCCGGCGTGCATGGCAGCGAACTGGCGCGCATCAACAACTGGCAGACCATGCCCGATCCTTACGGCTCGGGCGAAACGGTCTACGTGATACCCGCCATCCGTCCCGACATCGCGGTGATCCATGCCGCCGAAATAGACAGCGAGGGCAATGCCCGTGTTTACGGCTCGCCGTTCTGGGACCATCCGCTGACGCGCGCGGCGAAACGCGTGCTGGTCACTGCCGAGAAACTGGTGCCTACCGACCGCCTGCGCGAGCAGCCGGAACTGACGCTGGTGCCGGGCTTCATGGTCGAAGCCGCAGCGGTCGTGCCGGGAGGCGCCTGGCCCGGCTCCATGCATCCGTACTACGACATCGACTATCCGGCCGTCGAACGTTACATGGAAGACCGCGCCGGCGTGCTTGATGAGCACCTCTCCGCAGCACCGGAAGCGGCGCGCTGAGCACATGACTCTCAGCCGCAGCTTCGCCCCGGTCGCCGATGCCACGGCGCGCGTGCTGATCCTGGGCAGCATGCCGGGCGTGGAATCGCTGCGCGCCGGCGAGTACTACGCACATCCGCGCAATGCGTTCTGGCGCATCATGGGCGACCTGGTTGGCGCATCACCGGACTTGCCATATGCCGCACGCACGCGCCGGCTGCGCCGGGCCGGCATCGCTCTGTGGGATGTGCTCGCTGCCTGCGTGCGCAAAGGCAGCCTCGACTCCGCCATCGACCAACGCTCGATCATCGTCAACGACCTGGTGTCCTTTTTTGCACGGCATCGCCGCATCAGCCACGTGTTTTTCAACGGCACCACCGCTGAACGCTGTTTTCGCGTTCACGTGCAGCCCGCGCTGGAAGCCGGTGCCCTGAAATTGCAACGATTGCCCTCGACCAGTCCTGCGCACGCCGCACGCAGTTATACGGAAAAACTGCATGCCTGGCGCAGTGTGCTCGGGCCACTCTCTGCATAAAATATTAATAAAAACAAATACTTATAAATGACTGCCCTGCTGCTCGCCATTGCCAGCACGTTCTGCTTCGGCGTCGGCATGATCACTGCGCGCATCGGTCTGCGCCATCTCGACGCGCGTTCCGGCGCCGCTGTCAGCATTCCGACGGCAACCGTGCTGTTCATCATCGCTGCGCCGTTCACCGTCGAACTCTCGGCGTTCAGCCTTGCAGCTGTGCTGGTATTCGCGGTGGTCGGACTGTTCTATCCCGCACTGGTCACCCTGCTGACCTTCCGTGCCAACGAGGAACTCGGCCCCACCGTGACCAGCGCGATTTCCGGAACGGCGCCGCTGTTCGCCATGCTCGCCGCGGCGCTGCTGCTCGGCGAGCGCGTACCGCCGCAGGCAACTCTGGCGGCGGTCGGTGTTGCCGCCGGCGTGGCACTGCTGTCGTGGCATCCCGGTGCGGCACACCGCAGTGTTGCCGGCCGCGCCCTGATCTGGCCAGTCGCCGGCGCCGTAGTGCGCGGACTGGCCCAGGCCGGAGCCAAGGCGGGGCTGCTGCTGTGGGGCAACCCCTTTGCCGCCGGCGTGATCGGTTACCTGGTTTCATCGACAGCGGTGATCGGCATCGAACGGCTGCGACGCGGCGGACGCCGCACTGTCACCCGTCATGGCCGGCTGTGGTTTGCAGTCACCGGTGCGATCAATGGTGCCGCGATGGTGCTGATGTATTCCGCACTGGCACGAGCGCCGGTTTCGACGGTGGCGCCGGTGATAGCCGCCTATCCGCTGGTCACCGCGCTCGCCAGCGCTCTGTTCCTGCGCGGCGAAAAAATCAATCCCCACATCATCGCCGGATCGGTGATCACGGTCACCTCCATCGTCTATCTGGCGGCATTCCGCTCCTGAGGGGTGGTCCGCGAATATACTGCCGGCATGGACTGGACCCCTTTTTCCTTCATCGTGGTCAATCTCGCGCGGCAGATCCGCGCCGGAGAGATCACGTTCAGCGGCGTCAACTCGACGCTGCCGATGCTCGCCTGCCTGCTCGCCAAGCGCGCCTGTGATTTCGATTTCACGTACATCAACGTCGCCGGCGGCGTCGAGCCGCAGCCGGTAAGCGTGCCGCTGTCGAGCAGCGACCCGGCGATTGTCCACGGTTCACCGGCGATATTCGCCAACCAGGATTTCTACGACCTTTGTGCGCGCGGCGGACTCGACCTCGTCTACCTCGGCTGCGCGCAGATCGACGCCGAAGGCCGCACCAACGTTTCCGCGATCGGTTCCTGGGAAAACCCGAAAGTACGCCTGCCCGGGGGCGGCGGCGCCGCGGTGATGCTGCCGACAGCAAAACGCGTGGTGACCTGGCGCACCGACCATACCACGCGCGCACTGGTCGAGAAGCTGGACTTTGTCACCGCCGCCGGGAACATGACCGCGCTGGTCACACCGCTGGCGGTTTTCATCCGTGAACCGCAATCCGGCTCGCGTTTCCGCCTCGAATCCCATCACCCGGCGACCACTCCCGGACAGATCGCCGAACGCACCGGATTCCGGTTTGATGCGACACATGCGCGGCCGGCAGCGCCGATGACCGTGCGCGAGTTCGATGTACTGAAGGCACTGGATGCGGGCGGAAAATTCTCCGCGACAGTCAATCACTGACGCCGTGCTAGCATAGTGCCTGTATTTTTCGGGCGCAGCCGTTTCAGAACGTTCCCCGCGCGCCGCAATCATTTTCACACAGCCCGTCACATGCTTCCGTTACAAGGCGTACGCGTCGTCGAATTCTGCCAGGTGCTGGCCGGCCCGTTCGCGGGCTGCCTGCTCGCCGACATGGGCGCCGAGGTGATCAAGATCGAATCGCCGGAAGGCGACCTGATGCGCCAGTGGCCGCCGATCCTCGACGGCTACAGCCAGTATTTTGCATCGGTCAACCGCAACAAGCGATCGATCGTGCTCGACCTCAAAACCGAGACCGGTCGCGTGGATGCGCGCAGGCTCGCCTGCTCGGCCGATATCCTGCTCGAAAACTTCCGTCCCGGCGTGATGGCGAAGTTCGGCCTCGATTACGCGACCCTTGTGGAACAACACCCCGCTCTTGTCTACTGCTCGGTCTCCGCCTTCGGCCAGACCGGGCCGCGCGCGGCCGAGGGCGGATTCGACATGACGGTACAGGCGATGAGCGGCGTGATGAGCGTCACCGGCGAACGCGACGGCCGCCCAGCCAAGTGCGGCATCCCGATCGCGGATTTTTCCGCAGGGCTCTACGCGGCATTCAGCGCGACAGCGGCCCTGCACAAGGCGCGTGCCACCGGCCAGGGTGACCACGTCGACGTATCGATGCTTGGCAGCATGCTGGGCATTGCCAACCTGCAGACCAGCGAACTGTTCGGCACCGGCCGTGATCCTGTGCGCCTGGGTTCCGCACACCCGATGAACGCGCCGTATGCTGCGTTCTGCTGCCGCGACGGCTACTTCGCCCTCGCCGCCGGCACCAACAAGCTGTGGGAAGCCGCCTGCGACGTGATCGCCCGCGGCGACCTGGTCAAGGATGCTCGCTTCGCATCACCGACCCTGCGCGCGCAGCACCAGGACGCGCTGCGCGAGCTGCTGGAGGCGGAATTCGTCAAATACGACGCCGCCGACCTGCTGGCGCGCATGAACGCACGCGGCGTGCCCTGTGCGCCGCTGTACAATTACTCGCAGATACTCGCCGACCCGCAGGTCAGACACATGGAATGGGTGCAGGACATGGCGCTGCCCAACGGCGTGGCGAGCAGAACCGTGATTTCGCCGCAACGCGTGTCCGGCAAGCGCCTTGTGGTGCGTCGCGGACCGCCAGCGCTGGGCGAACATACCGCGGAAATCCTTGCTGAACTGAAGGACCTGAACGCAGGAGATGCAACATGAAAAACACCGCACGTTTCCGTCACTTCGTCGCGGAATTCACACGCCTGGCCGAGAAAAGCGGCAGAGATGAAAAAACCATGCTCGATGCCGGCAGCAAACTGCTCGGCGAACTGGTCAAACATGACGACTGGCTGCCGGACGAGTGCGCACAACCTCACCCCCAGTATTACCAGCAGTACCTGCTCTACTGCGACCCGCTGGAACGCTTTTCGGTGGTGAGCTTCGTCTGGGGGCCCGGACAGAAGACGCCGGTGCACGATCACATGACCTGGGGCATGGTCGGCATGATGCGCGGCGCCGAATCCTGCCGGCGCTTCGAGCGCAAGGCAGCCGGTCAGCCCATGGCGGCCGGTGAGACCGCGCGCCTGCTGCCGGGAGAAGTCGACCGCGTATCTCCAACCGTCGGCGACATCCACGAAGTGGCCAATGCCCACGACGACCGGGTGTCGATCAGCATCCACGTCTACGGCGCCAACATCGGCGCGGTCAAGCGCCACGTGTTCGACCCCGCGACCGGCATCGACAAGCCTTTCGTGTCCGGTTATTCCAGCGCGTTGATGCCCAATTTCTGGGATCGATCCGCGGAAGTACGCGCCACGATCACCCCGGCCGCCTGATCCGATGAGCGACGAACTGCTGCGCAGGCACGACGGCCATGTCACGCAACTGACGCTGAACCGGCCGCAAAAGGCCAACGCGCTGTCCGCCGGGCTGGTCGAAGCGCTGATCGACGCGGTGGAATACGCCGCCACCGACGGCACCCGGCTGCTGATCCTGCAGGGCGACGGCGCTCATTTCTGCGCCGGTTTCGACTTCACCGACCTGCAGTCGCAGAGCGACGGCGACCTGGCGCTGCGCTTCATCCGCATCGAAACGCTGCTGCAGGCGCTGTATCACGCACCTTTCGAAACCCTGGCGCTGGCGCATGGCAGGGTGTTCGGCGCCGGGGCCGACATCGTCGCCAGTTGCGGGCTGCGTGTTGCGTCACCTGACACGACTTTCCGCATGCCGGGGCTGCGCTTCGGCGTGGTGCTGGGCACCCGCCGCCTCTCCGAGCGGATCGGCGGCGACAGGGCGCGCGACATACTCTCCAACTCCCGTACTTTCGATGCGGCCGCAGCGCTAGCAAGCGGTTTTCTGACCCGCGTGGCACAGCGGGAGGCATGGCCTTCCGCCATCGACGAGGCGCGGACCGCCGCCGACGCACTGTCTCCTGCCGCTGCCGCCGCCCTGCACCGCTGCACGGTGCGCGACAGCCGCGCCGAAGACATGTCCGAACTGGCGCGCTCCGTCAGCACGCCGGGAATCAGGGAACGCATCCGCCAGTATCGCGAAACCGGTAAATAGACCAACAGAGGAGCACCATGAGCAACACCCTTCCTGCCGTCATGAACGCCGTCGAGATCTCAGCACCCGGCGGCCCCGAAGTGCTGAAGCCGGTGCAACGGCCGCTGCCCGCTGCAAAAGATCATGAAGTGCTGATCAAGGTTGCTGCGGCCGGCATCAACGGACCCGACATCATGCAGCGCAAAGGTCTCTATCCCGCCCCTGCAGGCGCTTCGGACCTGCCCGGACTGGAAGTCTCCGGGGAAATCGTCGCACTCGGCGCAAAAGCGAAACGCTGGCGGCTTGGCGACAAGGTGGTTGCCCTGACCAACGGCGGCGGCTATGCCGAATATGTGGCGGTTGATGCGGAACACTGCCTGCCGGTTCCTGCGGGCATCAGCATGCTTGATGCCGCCGGACTGCCGGAAACGTTCTTCACGGTATGGAGCAACGTCTTCATCGGCGCCGGGCTGCAGGCAGGTGAAACCTTTCTCGTACACGGCGGTGCCGGCGGCATCGGCACCACCTGCATACAGCTTGGCAAGGCCTTCGGCGCCAGGGTCATCGCCACCGACAGCCCGGCGGAACGCTGCGCAATATGCAGCGATCTCGGTGCCGATCGCGTGATCGATTATCGTGCCGAGGATTTCGTCGAAGTCGTACGCGCCGAGGGCGGCGCCAACGTGATACTGGACATCGTCGGCGGTCCGAACATCGAGAAAAACTTCAAGGCTGCCAGCCACGATGCGCGCATCATCCAGCTTGCATTCGGCGCCGGATCAAAGGTGGAAATCAACCTGATGCCGGTGATGCTGAAGCGGCTGACCTATACCGGCTCGACGCTGCGCACGCGCCCCGACGCCTTCAAGGCGCGCATCGCCCGCGAACTGGAAGACCGGGTCTGGCCGCAAATCGCCGCAGGGAAAATCCGCCCGGTCACCCACAGCGCGCTGCCGCTGGCGGAAGCCGCGCAGGCCCATGCGCTGATGGAATCAAGCCGGCATGTCGGGAAAATACTGCTGAAAACCGCCTGAAGCCGCTCAGGCCGGCGGCGTGGTCCGGACTTACGCCGCCTCGGCCAGATCGGAATCCGGGAGCCTGCGGCGCAGCAGCGAAATGTCGCGCGCCTCGGCGATGGCGCGTGCGTAGTCGATGTTCCTGCGCGCCGCCGAGTAATAAAGGTTTTCGCCCTGGAAGTGGCGGCCGACAAACCGGTGCACACCCTCCAGATCCTGCTCCAGGCGCTTGCTGGCGCCCTGGAAAAATCCAGGAGTCTTGAATATCAGGTCGTCGGGCGACTCGAATACGACCTTCTCCTGGCCTTTATCATCGATTTGGCGCGCGATGCCGCCGAGCACGAATTCCGGATAAAGGCGCTCATGGCATTTTTCGAGATAATAGCGGTCTGCCATCTGGGCGAGGATGTCCGCGCTGCCCAGAAGGTTGCCGACCATGCGGTACTGCGGTTCGATCTGGATGCTGCTGACCGGTATTTCATAACCGGTGAAATGCACGATGCGCGTCGCCGGGGCGGCCAGATCCTCCAGACCCACCTCGGGCAGGTACCAGGCCATGAAATTGGCGCCGCGGCCGACGTGGGTGCGCGTGTACTCCGCACCGTGCTGCTTTTCGGTATCACCGATACGCCGCAGGTAGCCGATGTCGTGAAACATCGCACTGACGGCACCGATCAGGAACAGCCGTTCGTTCATCACCAGCGGGCTGGAGGTCTGCACGCAGCCGTCCATCAGCCGCGCCATGGCAAGTGTCACCTCGAGTATGTGCTGCAGATCGTGATACGGGGTTTCGCAGGCGTGGTAGCCCGGGAAATCGCCCCGGTACATGCGGCCGACGTCGGCGAACACCCGCAGCACTGCGGATGGAAATTGCCGGCGATACAGGCGCTCGAAAATTTGCGCGACTTCGAACGACACCGACACCGGCTCCGTCGTGTCTACCCGATTGGTGACATCGTACCGCGCGCGACGGTGCTCCAGAATTTCCTGACCCATGGACCCCATTACACCCTGCTCAACCATTGTTTTTGTTGTATCCCCGTATAGTAACTATAATGGCCGGGGACGTGCAATGCCGGCAACTGATGACGTTGAGGCAGCGGGTGCCGGCGGTGAGCGAGACCTCGGGGCAGGATCCGGTCTTAGGAAAACTTTCAAACAAATCACGGTGTTAATGCCATGCACCCGCAAACGGTCTACGCCAAGACCTCCAAAGGCGTACTCGATTTCAAGAACAAGACGGTAAAGCTCGACCGTAATTCCGGGAACATTTTCCTGTCGGTTGACGGCAAATCGACCGTCGCCGAACTGGTCGCAAAAAGCAAGCTGGACGTCAAGACCGTCGAGGGCATACTGGACGAACTGACCAAGGTCGGTTACGTCAAGGTTTTCTCTTCGCCCGCCGAACGTCCCGCTGCGAAACCGGCGGCTGTGCCGGTCGCGCGCGCGGCCGCACCTGCTCCTGCCGCTCCGGCCGCTCCGGCCGACGAGGACGGCGAAATGGACCTCGATTTCACGTCCCCCGAAGCCGTTGCCCAGATCAACGCTGAAGCCGAAGCCCGCAAACAGAAGGAAGCCCAGGCCAAGGCGCGTGCCCAGGCAGCCGCCAAAGCCGCGATGGAAGCCAAGGCGCGGCAGCAGGCCGAGTCGCAGGCGCGCGCCGCCGCGGAGGCACGCGCCAAGGCGGAATCCGAGGCCAAGGCCAAGGCCGACGCGGCGGCCAAGGCCGCCCTTGCCGCCCGTGCCAAGGCGGAAGCCGAAGCCAAGGCCGCCGATGCAAACGCCAAGGCCGCTGCGGAGGCCCGACTCAAGGCGGCACAGGAAGCAACCGCCAAGGCCGAAGCCGAAGCCAGGGCCCGCGCCCAGGCCGAAGCCCGCGCCAAGGCCGAAGCCCTTGCCAAGGCTACGGCCGAGGCCAAGGCCAAGGCTGAAGCCGAAGCACAGGCCAAGGCCGAAACGGAAGCCAATGCCCACGCCGCCGCCGAGACCAAGGCGCGCGAAGCGCTGGAAGCGCAGATGAAGGCCATGGCCGACGCACTCGCCCGCGCACAGGAATCCGCAAAACGGGAAGCCGAAGCCAGGGCCCGGATGGAAGCCGAAGTCAAGTCACGGCTCGAGGCTGAACGAAAAGCACTCGAAGAAGCCGAGGCCCGTGCCAAGGCCGCCGAGGATGCCATAGCACAGGCACGCAAGATGGCCGAGGAAGCGGCCAAGGCGAAAGCCGAAGCCGAGGCCAGAACGGCCACCACCGGTTCCGATCCCGAAGCCCAGGCGCGTGCCGCGGCCGCAATGAAGGCACTCGAGGAAGCCAAAGCACGGGCACGTGCCGAGGCCGAAGCCAGAATTGCCGCCGAAGCCAAGGCCAAGGCGGAAGCAGAGGCCCGCGCACGAGAGGAAGAACAGCGCAGGGCTGCCGAAGAATCCGAGCGCAAGGCACGCGCCGAAGCCGAAGCCAAGGCCAATGCCGAACTGAAGGCACTGCGCGAACAGGCGCGGCAGGCATCGGCCGAGGCCGAAACCCGTGCCGAAGAGGAACGCCGCGCCCGCGAGGAAATGGAATCCAGGATCGCCGTCGAACGCAAGGCGCGCGAAGAAGCAGAAGCCAAAGTCGCGGAAGAACGCGAATTGCGCGAAGAAGCCGTCCGCAAGGCGCAGGCGGAAGCCGAAACCAAGGCGCGTGCAGAGGTAGAGGCCGCGATCGAAGTCGAACGCAAGAAACGCGAGGAGGCCGAGAAAAAAGCACAGGCCGAACTCGCCGCGCGCGCGGTGGCGGAACGCAAAGCCAGGGAAGAAGCCGACCGGCAGATCGCGATTGCACAAAAAGCCAGGGAAGACGCCGAGCGTCTGGCCCGTGAAGCTGCTTCCGGCGAAAGCCCCGAGGGCAAGCAGGCCCGCGAAGAAGCCGAGTACCGGGCAAAGATGGCGGAAGCCGCAGTAGCCAAGGCGCAGGCCCAGGCCGAGGCTGAACGCCAGGCCCGTGCCCAGGCCGAAGAGCGCGCCAAAACCGAAGCAGTGGCCCGGGTGGTGCGTGAACAGGAACTCCGGGAAAACGCGGAAAAAAATGTTAAAGCACGGGTCGAGGAAGAACTGCGTGCACGGGCGCGCGCAGAGATCGAGGCCGACGCACGTTATCGCGCCGAAGCCGCCGAACGCGCCAAGGCAGCAGCAGCCGACCGCAAGCTGCGCATGGAAGCGGAGGCACGGGACGCCGCCACTTCATTCCGCGCGGACCGCAAGCCGCGCAACAAGACGACCATCGCTGCAGTGATCATGCTGGTGCTGGTTGCCGGAGGTCTGGCCGCGCTGCAATTCATACCACTTGCCGGTTACGTACCCGCGGTACAGTCCATGCTGTCGCAACGGCTCAAGCAGCCGGTACATATATCCAACATGCGTTACACGGTCTATCCGGATCAGGTCCTGACGCTGGAACGTGTCAGTATCGGCAGCGTTCAGCAGATCAAGGCTGACAACGTAACTGTGCCGATGATGCCGTGGACGCTGCTGCTCGGCACTCAGGAATTCGACTCGGTATCCGCCAACGCTGTCGTGGTCGAACCATCCGGGCTCGACCTGCTGCCCGCCCTGGCCGGTGCAGCCGACCGCGACGCACTTCAACTGCGCCAGCTGAAGCTGACCGGGGTCAGGGTCAACGGAACGGCGATCGAGCTTCCGACTTTCGAAACCCAGCTGACATTCGGCCGTAACGGTGCGGTGCAGAAATTCCGCCTCAGCGACGGCAAGATCACCATCGATGCCACACCTAAAGACAAGGGCCTGGCACTGGTCATCGACGCTCGGGAATGGGCGCTGCCGATAGGCCCGGCGCTGGAGTTCAGTGACCTGTCGATCACTGCACAGGTTGACCGCCAGCAGGCCACCTTCTCTGCCATCAACGGCCGGGTCGCCAGCGGCCGCCTCAAGGGGGCCCTGCAGGCTTCATGGAGCGGGAACGTCAAGGTCGAGGGAGAGTTCACCCTTGAAAACGCCCAACTGCAACAATTACTCCCCGCCTTTACCAGGGAATTCCTCGCGCTAGGATCGGCAACCATGAATGGCAGCTTCGCGCTGCAGGGCAAGACGCTGAAAACGCTGTTCGAGACCTCGGAAACCGAGGCCACTTTCACCGTCAATGTCGGAGAAATGAACAATGTCGATCTGGTGCGCGCCATCCAGTCGCCGGTACCCGGCGGCACCCGCGGCGGCAAGACCAAGTTCGACACGCTGGCCGGAGCGATCAGCGCCGCCAACGGGCGCATCAGCTTCAAGCAGTTGCAGCTGGCTTCCGGCCCCCTTAACGCCAGCGGCGCCATCAACGTCGGCAATGACGGCGCACTGTCTGGACGCATCAGCGCCGAGCTCGGTTCCCGCGGACTGGTAGTGGCTCGCGGCAGCCTTAACGTAACCGGTGCGGTTCGTGATCCGCTGCTGCGCCCGTAACCACGGTTAACGGCGCAAAAAAACCCGCGGCTTCATCCGCGGGTTTTTATTGCAGCATGCCGTGACTAAAGCTGCCTGCCCGATTGGGCCGCGCGCAAGGCTTCAATTCGCTCGTCCAGCGGCGGATGCGACATGAACAGCCGCATCAGGCCGCCACCGCCCGAAATGCCGAACGCCGATATCTGCGCGGGCAGCGCCGATTGCTCGTGGTTCATTTTCAGGCGCTCCAGCGCGGCAATCATCTTCTGCCGCCCGGCCAGTTCCGCGCCGCCGGCATCGGCACGGAATTCGCGATGACGGCTGAACCAGGCGACAACCATGCTCGCCAGTATGCCAAGCAGCAATTCCGCAACGATGGTGGCAATCCAGAATCCGGGGCCCTGCCCGCGTTCGTTCTTGAGCAGCACGCGATCCACGAAGAATCCCACTACCCGCGACAGGAAAATGACAAAGGTGTTGACCACGCCCTGGATCAGCGTCAGTGTCACCATGTCGCCGTTGGCGACGTGGCTGACTTCGTGGCCGAGCACCGCCTCCGCCTCGTCCTGCGTCATGTTGTTGAGCAGGCCGGTGCTGACGGCCACCAGCGCATCATTGCGGTTCCAGCCGGTCGCAAACGCATTGACATCCGGCGCATCGTAGATCGCCACTTCAGGCATGCCGATGCCCGCGCGCTCGGCCTGGCGCCGCACGGTATCCACCAACCAGCGTTCGGTGGTGTTTGCCGGCACTTCGATCACCTGTGCACCGGTAGCCATCTTGGCCATCCACTTCGAGATCAGCAGGGAAATGAAAGCACCGCCGAAACCGAAAAGCGCCGCAAACACCAGCAGCCCCTGCAGGTTGAGGCCGGTTTCATTGGTCAGCGCGCGATCTATGCCCAGCAACTGCATGGTCACGCTCAGGACCGCAAGGATCGCGAAGTTGGTGACGATCAGCAGGAATACGCGTTTCATATGTTTTCAGTTTCCCGAAAGTGGTTGAGGTTGAGGTAGCTGTTGAAGAAAGTTGAACACGGGCTTTAGATAAGGGCGGCCGACGCAAGTTCAAGTCGCAGACCGTGCCCACAGTATTTTATTAACATATTGTTTTTATTGATGTTTTAATGAATGGGGCTGGAAAGATGCAGGCCACCTCCATTCATGCTCCCCGCTTCACCTGTAACCAGAACGTGACGGGACCATCATTGGTCAGGCTGACCTGCATATGCGCTCCGAATTCGCCCCGCGCAACCGAAGGATGCAACTGTTGCGCGCGAACGAGCATGTGCTCGAACAACGCTTTTCCTGTTTCGGGCGCAGCGGCGGTTGAAAAGCCGGGACGCAGTCCCTTCCGGGTATCGGCGGCCAGGGTGAACTGCGGAACCAGCAGCAGACCACCCTGGATCTGCCGCAAAGACAGATTCATTTTTCCGGCCTCGTCGGTGAATACACGGTAATCCAGAAGGCGATCGAGAAGACGGTCCGCCTCCACAGCAGTGTCACCGGCCTCCACGCCCACCAGCACCAGCAGGCCGGCCCCGATGCTGCCGATGACATGGCCGTCAACCACGACCTGCGCGGAGCTGACCCGCTGCAACAGGGCGATCACGTGGATTTCCCGGACCTGTCCGGTCCCCCGACTGCCGGACGGCCGCGTCCGGGCCGGAAATAGCGGCTGTCATCATAGAATTCTGCGTCCTCGTTGCCGGCGTGCCAGCCGGGAACTCCGAGCACGGGAACCGGCGACAGATCACGCGGACCCGACAGGAAACCTGGATCGCCGAGAAGCTGCGCCACCTGGCGATCGATCCGGGCAATCCGTTCTGCCGGGGGCAAGACGGAAAAACCGCTGTCGATCTCCAGCAGCAGTCCATGACCGGTCATGCCGACGTAAGGAGTCAACGCCTTTTCGCACAACGCATGGCCGAACGGCAGGAAATGCATGCGCGACATGACCGCATCGCGGTGCTCCCAGAACAGCGGTTTCCAGAGAAATTCACGGATCATCTGCAGCATGCCGGGATCTGCAGAAGCCACGATAACTCCACTTTCGTCAAACAGAGTCAGCGCATCGCGTACTGCACCGCGGCGATGAGGGCCGCACGCGGAATCTCCAGATAGTGCCGCATGATGCCGCGCATTGAGGGCCGCCTTCGACTTCGGAAACACCAGCCAGGTCAGCGCGTTGAACAGATCGTGCCAGTTGCCTTCGCGGAATTCCAGTTCGCCGCGTTCGAATATGCGCCACTCGTAACCGTCCGCGCCCCACGGCTCGACCAGCCTCAGCCTTCTTTCCGATGCCGTGCGCAGATCCGCGATATCGAACAATTCCTGCAACTGCTCACGTCCCGGCCAGCTGCCCCCCGCCAGCGCAGACGAAAACCCGCCCAGATGTTCAAACAGCGGTGACTGCGCGGCAAAATGCGGATTCCAGTTGTCCATTGCCGCGAGTGTACGACGGTCGGCGTTTTTCAAGTAAACTCCGCCGTTTTCCGCGGAACTCCCCGGTTTGACGGCATCGTACGCGATAGTCGATCATGTCGCCACGCTGCCCACCCGAGAACCTGACCATGAGTGACAAACCAGCCTATTGCACCACCGCCAAGGGCACAGCCGAACTCGCTGCCAGTCCCGGCGCGCTGAAGCCCGGCCTCAAGGGCCTGCTGGCCGCAGTCGGCAAACAGGCCACGGCCGATGCGCTGCGCGCAAAATTTCCGAGAGCCGGCGACATTGACGCCGCCTTGGCACAGCTCGCGCGCGAGGGCTACATCGAAGCGCTGGCAGCCAAGCCCGCGGCAAAATCCAGTGACAAGACCATGGATTTCGGAAATTTCTTCAACGACCGCCCCAAGGAACCCACGCTGCACCAGATCAAGCAGGCGGAAGGCACCATTTCCGGCGCAAGGCGCCTGAAGGCCGGTTACCAGATCAGCATCCTCAACCGCCCCGGCAAACCGATAGCACCGCGCAGCGGCGAAAAACACACCGTGCTGCTGATCGACGGCCATGAAGCGGAAGCACTGGTCGCCGCGCGCAGCCTGATGCAGGCGGGATTCGAGGTGCGCGGCGCCGGCAACAAGCCGGAAATCGTCTCAGCGCTGGGAAAAAAACCGCTGCCCGATTTGGTCATCATGGACGTGGAACTGCCGGATGCCGTCGGGCTGGACGTGCTGGGCAAACTCCACGAACACCCGGAATTCAAGAACACCCCGATCATCGTCGTTACCGCACGCGCCGAACGCGATGACATTGTCGCAGCCCTTGCCTACGGCGCTTCCGGTTACCTCAACAAACCGCTCAAACCGGAAACGCTGGTCCGCAACGCCAAAGACGCGCTCGGCCTGCCCTGAACCGCGGACCGGAAACAATCCCGGTCAGCGCCGCCACTGCAACGGCGGTTCATCCAGCGCCGCCGCCTGCTCGCGCAGTGCGAGAATGTGATCCTGCCAGTAACGCTGGGTGTTGAAGAAGGGAAAACTCGCCGGGAATGCCGGATCATCCCAGCGCCGCGCCAGCCAGCCGGCGTAATGCACGATGCGCAGCGTACGCAAGGCTTCGATCAGCATCAATTCATTGGCATCGAACTCGCGGAATTCGCAATAGCCTGTGAGCAATGACATCAGCTGCGTCTGCTGCGACTTGCGGTCCCCCGACAGGCACATCCACAGGTCCTGCACCGCCGGCCCCATGCGCGCATCATCAAGATCGACAAAATGCGGGCCCTCGTCGGTCCACAGCACATTGCCGGCATGGCAGTCGCCGTGCAGCCGGATCTGGCGCAGCGTACCGGCGGATTCCCAGCGCCGCTCGATGCGTTCGACCACATCCTCGGCGACGCTGGCGTAAGTGTCGTACAGATCATCCGGCACAAAATCGCTGTCGAGCACGAACTGCACCGGCTCGTAGGCGAAGGATTCGATGTCCAGCGTCGGACGATGTTCAAACGGTTTGACCTGCCCCACCGCATGGATGCGCGCAATGAAACGCCCCATCCACTGCAGCGTCTCCGGATCATCGAGCTCCGGCGTGCGACCGCCGCGGCGCGGCGTCAGCGCAAACTGGAAACCGCCATGTTCGTGCAGCGTGCGGCCGTTGAAGGCCAGCGGCGCCACCACCGGCAGCTCGCGCGCGGCGAGTTCGGTGGCAAAATCCTGTTCTTCCTGGATGGCCTCCGTACTCCAGCGCTGCGGACGGTAGAACTTCGCGACAATGGACTGGCCTTCGTCCAGCCATACCTGGTAGACGCGGTTTTCATAGCTGTTCAGCCCCTGCAGCCGGCCGTCGCAGCGCAGGCCGCAGCAGGATTCGATGGCATCAAGGATCAGTTCGGGATTCAGTGCGGCATAGGGTTTCATCGCGCGCACTGTAGCAGTTCTCGGGTTACAACCCGGACCACAGTTCAGTGCATCGACTGGATGAGACCATCGAGCATCCGTCCCGCGACAAAAACCGAACCGCCAGGCAACCGGGACGGCAGCACCCTGTCCAGCAGCGTCACATTCGTCACGCGGCATTCGGCCAGAGTAGCCTGTACAAGCCGCAACACATCCGCTGCCACATCCTGCGGCTGCAGCGGCCACACAAAACCTTCAAACAGTGAATCGTCGAGCGGCGTGCTTAGGCTGAGCCGCAGCTCACCGGCGCCACCGTCGAGGCGGTGTGCCGACAGCACGGCCTCCGGATCGCCAACTGCCATGCGGAATTTGCGCAGCGTGTTGCCGAGGAACAGGTTCAGCGCGGCTTCGAGCTGGGCGCGGCGCCCTGCGTGGGCCGCAGTAAGCAAGGACTGCGGGGGGCGTGGCATGGGCAGGATTTCGAGGCCGGGTTGTGCGAGTTGGCGCGCGAGTTCCTTCGTCATCGCCATGCCCCAGGTACCGATGTTGGATGCGGATTCGAGGAAAGACGGCAGGTGCCGCGGCGTGAGGCCGGCGCCGGTGATGAAACGCAGATGGACCTGCTCGCGGCTGCCGGAAACCTGTATCGGTTCCGGCTGCAGCGTATCCAGCGGCGGGCGCTGCGCCGGATCGGCTGCCGCGCGCCACAGTGCCGAAGGCGACAGCGTTTCCAGTGCTTCGGCACTGACCAGCGCATTGCCGAGGCCGAAGTTGCGGGTAACGCCGATGGCGCCGTGCTTTTCCAGCAGTGTGCCGACCTTGCCGATCTCCGGCAGCGCACCCGGCACCGCCGTCTGTCGGCGCGCACCGGCAACAATCAGCAAGGGGATCGCAAACAGCGAGACACCGACATCGCCGCGGGCCCGTGCTATCGCATCGTCCAGCGCCAGCGCCACCCGCCGTGCAGCCGCGGGGGATGCCCCGTTCAGGGCTGCGCGAATCGTGCGGTCGTCGCCCCGGGCCAGCAGGTCGTCCAGCACGGCACGGAGCCCGGCATCGTCCGGCTCCCGCGCCGCACGCTGCAACGGACCATCGCCGGTGGCAGCATCACGCGGATCAGGCAAAACAGCGCTTCCGGTCATTCCACCCTGGCGCCGGATGCCTTGACAATTTTCGCCCATTTCGCGTAATCGGCTTTGACCACCCGCGCAAAATCGGCAGGCGTTCCACCGACTGCGTCGGCGCCCCGCGCATTGAGCAGTTTCACCAGGTCGGCGGAGCGCAAGGCATCGTTCAGCGCAGCGTTGATGCGGTTGACGGCTGCTGCAGGTGAACCGGCCGGAGTAAAAATGCCGAACCAGTTGATGACCTCATATCCCGGAACGGTTTCAGCGATCGCAGGCAGTTCGGGGAAAGCCGCTGAACGTTTCGGGCTGGTCACCGCCAGGCCGCGCAGCCTGCCCGACTTCACCTGGGGCGCCAGCGGAACCGCGCTGGCGATGGTCAATCCTATCCGCCCGCCCAGCATGTCGGTGATCAGGGGACCGGTGCCTTTGTAGGGTATGTGCTCCATACGCACGCCGGCCATGGACTTGAACAATTCCACGGCCAGGTGGCTGGACGAGCCGCTGCCGGCGGATCCGTAATTGAGTTTCCCGGGGCTCGCCTTTGCATGCGCAATCAGCTCCGCGACCGATTTGGCCGGCAACGACGATCCGGCAGCCATCATCAGCGGCACGGCGACGAACTGCACCACCGGGGTGAAGTCCCGGATCGCGTCATATGAAACCTTCCGCAGGTGCGGATTGATCACGTGCGGAATAGACGAGAACAACAGCGTATAACCGTCGGCGTTTGTTTTCACCGCAATCTCGGTCGCGATCAATCCACCTGCTCCGCCCCGGTTGTCGACAACGACCTGCTGGCCGATGCGGTCCGTGAGCTGCTGCGCGGCTATGCGCCCCAATGTGTCGGCCGCGCCACCGGGCGGGAAACCGACGATCAGGCGCACCGGGCGTTCCGGGTAACCCGCGGCAAAGGCCGGCGCCTGCTGCACGAACACGAAAAAAACCGATGCAGCCAGGAAACGTACGAAAATGTTATTCATCTTGCTCTCCAAATGATCATTCGATCCGGACATTCGGCTGAATGGCTGGATTGCATCAAGCAGCATCCATGCCACCGGCACCGCGGATTACTACCAACCTAGCACGTAAGCCGGGCGCCGTGGATCGGCACCGCCATGCAGCACACGGTTGGCATGATCGTTAACGATGGTGCACACCGATCCCGCCAGCCAGGTCATGTCGTCCCACCAGTAGAGCCTGTGCCCCATCGCCGCCAGCACATCGCCGGTTTCGCGCGGGATGCGTGACTCCAGGTACAGCCGGCCGGGGAAATACGGATGCGGCTCGAAAGAACCCGGATAGCTGTAATTCGCAAAACGCGGCGCTTCGACGGCATCCTGGATACCCATGCCGAATACGTTGATGTTGAGGAATACCTGGATCATTGCCTGGATCTGCACGTCGCCCCCGGGCGTGCCGAACGGCATGTAGGCCCTGCCGTTTTTCAGCGCCAGCGCCGGGTTCGGCGTGAGGCGCGGCCGCTTGCCGGGCGCCACCGATGACGGATGCGACGGGTCGCCCCACGACTGGGTGCCGCGCCCCGAACACACGATGCCCACGCCGGGAATGATCGGCGTCTTGTCCGAGCCATCAGAAGGCGTTGCCGAAAAAGCATTGCCATGGCGATCGATGACGCAAAGGTACGAGGTATCACCGGGTCCCGGCGCTTCGTCAGCCTGCGGCTCCGGCATGCAGATGTTCGCCACCGCCGACAGCGTTTTCGGGTCACCCGCTGGCGGCATCCCCGGCCACGCCTCATTACTGCGGATCAGCGAGCGCCGCCATGCCGAATATTTTTCCGACAACAGACCCGTCAGCGGCACCTTGACGAACCTGGGGTCGCCGAAATACTGGTGGCGATCGGCAAAGGCCAGCTTCAGCGTTTCGGTGACGACATGGATGTACTGCGGCGTGTTGTGCCCCATCGCCTTCAGGTCGTAACCCTTGAGGATGTTCAGCGCCATCGGCAGCGCCGGGCCCTGCGACCACGGCCCGCAGGCATGCAGTTCGATGTTGCCGAACTTCGACTTCACCGTCGGCTCGAAATTGACCTTGAAGTTGGCAAAGTCCTCGTAACGCATCAGGCCGCCCTGCCCGGTGATCCACTTGGTCACGTCGCGTGCAATATCGCCCTTGTAGAAGGCGTCGCGCGCCGCCTGCAGGCCGGCCTTGCGGCCCTTGCGTTTGGCGCGGCGTTCCTCGTCGGCCATGTATTTCAGGGTGCGGCCGAGGTCGGCCTGCACGAACACCTTGCCCGGCACCGGCGGCTTGCCGCCGGGCATGAACACTTTCCTGCTTGAGGGCCAACGCGAATAATTGTCGGTGTTGCTGCCGATGAACTCCGCCATCAGCGGATACATCGGGAAACCCTCGCTGGCGAAACGGATCGCTGCCGAGGCCACTTCGCCGAAGCTCATGGTGCCGAAATTCGACAGCGCGGTGATCCAGGCATCCGGCGCAGCCGGCACCACGCAGCGCTCGACGCCCGGCGGAATCTTGCCGCCGTGTTTTTTCAGGAAGTAGTCGGGCGTCACCGCGGCCGGCCACACACCGAGTCCGTCGATCGACTGCACCTTGCGATCCTTCGCGGTGTAAATGATCTGCGGCGCGACGCCGCCGATGTTGACCTTCTCGGTCTGCAGCACGCCAATGGCGAGTCCGGCAGCCACACCGGCATCGATGGCATTGCCGCCGGCCTCAAGGATTTTGAAGGCGGCGTGGGCCGCAAGGTAATGGCCTGCGGCAACCACGTGCCGGGTGCCCATGATCGTCATGCGCTTGTTTTCCATCTTGAGGACCCCTGATATCGCCTGTAACGGCACGGATTCATTCTACTGTACAGCCAATCAACACGGCCCGCGGCGTCGAACCGCTGAAACTGCCGCAGGCTTCGCTGCGCAGTATCACTTGGTGGACGCTGCATCAGCCACTGCTGCACGAACGGGCATGCGTTGGTAAACTCGCGCACTTGCCAGACGCCCCGCACGGATTCCGGGCCGGCACAACCTGAGGAGAAGTTTGATGCATACCGCTTTCAAGATTGCTGTCGCCGCTGCGCTCGCCGCAGCACTGTCTCCGGTCGCGGCGCAGAATTATCCGACGAAAACCATACGCATGGTCATCCCGTTCGCAGCCGGCGGAAACACCGATATCATCGGCCGCATCTTCGCGCCGAAAATGGCTGAGATCATCGGCCAGCAGATCATCATCGACAACCGCGGCGGCGCCGGCGGCACCATCGGTACCGAAGTGGTAAAGCGCGCGGCACCCGACGGCTATACCATCCTGATGGCTTCTGCGGGCCATACCATCAATCCGGCAATGATCAAAAAACTGCCTTACGATTCGGTCAGGGATTTCGTACCGATGGGCATTGTCGCCGACGTGCCGACCGCCTTCGTGATCCACCCCTCGCTGCCGCCGAAGAACCTCAAGGAGTTCATCGCACTGGCGAAAGCGCGGCCCAACGACATTTTCTACTCGACCGCCGGCCGCGGCACCGTGGGCCATCTCGCAGCCGAGCTGCTGATTGCTTCAGCCAAAATCAGGATCACCGGCGTGCACTACAAGGGGAGCGGCCCTTCGATGATCGACCTCGTCGGCGGCCATGTACAGATGCAGTTCCCGAGCATGCCCGCGGCCGTACCCTACGTCGCCCAGGGCCGCCTGCGCATGATCGCGCAGACCGGGGCAAAACGTTCGCCTGCCGCGCCCACGATCCCCACCATGCAGGAACAGGGCCTGAAGGATTTCGTGGTGTCGAGCGGTTTTTCGATGTTCGCGCCGGCCGGGACGCCGAAGCCCATCGTCGACAAGATCAACAGCGCGCTGGCGCAGGCCCTCAAGGATCCGAAGGTCAGCAAGACGCTGATCGACCAGGGCGCGGAACCGAACGGCAGCACGCCCGAAGCGCATGACAAGTTCAACCGCGCCGAAATCCAGAAATGGATCAAGGTGGCGCGTGCCGCCGGCATTCAGCCGAACTGAAACCGCGCGCCCGGACCGGTCGCTGCGCAGTGCGTTAATATACGGGGCTTGCGAGCCCCGTATTTTTTGCGAGTATTCTGATGACCCCCTTTGATTTCGATTTTCCCTATGCGTCGCAGCGCATGCCCGTGCTTGCGCGCAATGCAGTCGCCACCTCACAGCCGCTGGCCGCACAGGCCGGCCTGCGCATGCTGCTCAAGGGCGGTAACGCCGTGGACGCCATCCTCGCCACCGCCATCTCACTGACCGTGCTTGAGCCGACCAGCAATGGCATCGGCAGCGACGCATTCTGCATCCTCTGGGACGGCAAGAAGCTGCATGGCCTCAATGCCTCGGGCCGCTCGCCCGCGGCGTGGACCGCGGACCGCTTCAAGGGTGCGCAAATGATGCCGCAGCGCGGCTGGGATTCGGTGACCGTGCCTGGCTGCGTGTCCGCCTGGGCCGGGATGTCCGAAAAATTCGGCAAGCTGCCGTTCGCCGACCTGTTCGAACCGGCGATCAAATACGCCAGCGACGGTTTCATGATCACGCCGACCATTGCCCGGCTGTGGGCCAGGCAGGCGCCGGAGCTGAAAAACCAGCCGGGTTTTGCCGAAGCCTTCATGCCGCGCGGCCGGGCGCCCGCCCCTGGCGAAAAATTCTCGTTCCCGGCACAGGCCAAGACACTGGCGCAAATCGCCGAAACGCGGGGCGCGGCTTTTTACCAGGGCGAACTCGCCGAAAAAATCGTCGCATGGTCGAAGCAGAACGGCGGGGCGATGACGATGGAAGACCTCGCCGCCCACGCCAACGACTGGGTTCAGCCGATCGGCATCGACTACCGCGGTTACACCCTGCACGAAATCCCGCCCAACGGCCAGGGCATCGCCGCCCTGATTGCACTCGGCATCCTGGAGAATTTCGACGTCGCCAAACATCCGGTCGATTCCCCGGACAGCCTGCACCTGCAGATCGAAGCGATGAAACTCGCTTTTGCCGACATCAACGAATACGTTTCCGATCCGGCGACCATGCGCATCAAGCCTGCAGAGATGCTCGACAAGGCGTACCTGAAGAAACGCGCGCAGCTGATCGACATGAAAAAGGCGCAGGATCCGGCCTTCGGCAATCCGGCCAGCGGCGGCACGGTCTACCTCACCGCCGCCGACGAGTCGGGCATGATGGTGTCGTACATCCAGTCCAACTTCGCCGGCTTCGGCTCTGGTGTCGTCGTTCCCGGTACCGGCATCAGCCTGCAGAACCGCGGATTTGGCTTCAACCTGAAGCCGGGACATGCCAATGTCGTCGCGCCGCGCAAGCGCCCCTTCCATACCATCATCCCCGGTTTCCTGACACAGAAGGGCAAACCGCTGATGAGCTTCGGCGTAATGGGCGGCTCGATGCAGGCGCAGGGCCACATGCAGGTGGTTTCGCGCATGATCGACTATGGCCAGAACCCGCAGGCCGCTTCCGACGCGCCACGCTGGCGCATCGACAGCGGCCTGACCGTCGGCATCGAGCACGGTGTTGTGGCGGAAACCATAGCTGCACTGAAAGCGCGCGGCCACGACATGCCGCAGGCCGACCGTTGGTCCACCGATTTCGGCCGCGCCCAGCTGATCTATAAAATGGAAGACGGCTATTTCGCCGCCTCCGAACGCCGCACCGACGGCCAGGCAGTCGGTTACTAGCCCGGACCGGCGCATGAAATACAGGCTCGGCGACCGCAAAATCATCTGCAAGGGCGACCACTGGATAGCTCCAAACGCCGTCGTCATCGGCAGCGTCATCCTCGATAACAACGCCAGCATCTGGTGGAACTGCGTATTGCGCGGCGACAGCGAACTGATCACCATCGGCGAGAACTCCCAGGTCCAGGATGGTTCAGTACTGCATGCAGATCCCGGCTTTCCGCTGACGCTGGAGAAAAACGTCAGCGTCGGCCACATGGCCATGCTCCATGGCTGCACCATAGGCGAAGGCAGCCTGGTGGGCATCAAGGCAGTCATACTCAACGGCGCGAAAATCGGCAAAAACTGCCTGATCGGCGCCGGCGCCTTCGTCGGCGAAGGCAAGGAGATCCCCGACGGCTCGCTGGTACTCGGAGCCCCGGGCAAGGTCGTACGCCAGCTGACGCCCGAACAGATCGACGGCATCAACGGCATTGCGGGCCGCTACGTGCAGAACTTCAAGCGTTTCCGCTCGGAACTGAAACCCGATACCGACTGAAGAACTCCGACGCCGACTATGTCCGCAATGACCAAATTCGGATTCCGGATCAAGACCCGCGGCGGCATGGTGGTGGAAAACCTCGCGGTGCAGGCGCGCACCCGGGAAGAAGCGGAATCAAGAATCCGCCAGATCTACCAGCATTGCGAGATCCTCGAATGCAACGAACTCGCCGCGGGTGTCCGCGGCGACGGCGTGGATCTCGAGAGCATGATCTCCCTGATCAGCAAACAGGACGAATCGCGCTGACCGCCGCAGGGAATGCCGGGCCGGCTCAGGACGTTCCGGCGCGGCGCCCATGCACCAGGCGCAATCCGGCGGCAACGCTGCGCCGCAACGCAGCCTCCTGCTCCTTTGCCAGCGCAATGCGCGCGCCGGGCGGCGCGGTTCGCGCAGCCGGTTTTCCGTCACGGTCGCCGAGGCGGATGAACTCCGTTGACACCAGCTCTTCCAGCAATTCCCCGTAGTGCTTCGCGCCGCGGCTGGCCGGCGCGTGCTCGAACACATCCTGGTTGCAGGCCGGGCTTTCGGCGAGGCTGACATTCTCGGCGATCCGCGTCGCGCAAACCTCGGCTCCATATCGCTCACGCAGCTGCTGTTCGATGTCCACCGACATCTTGCGCCGCGAATCGTAACGGGTGATCAGGTAACGCCGCGGCACACGCCGCTTCAGCACCTGCTCCAGCGCCTTCAGCGTGCGCTCCATCTGCACCGCGCCCTTCATTGCCAGGTAATCCGTGGAAATCGGGATGATGACCCCATCGGCAGCAAACACGCTGCTCAGTGACAATACCCCCAGCATAGGACAGGCATCCATCAGCACCGGACGGGTCGCCGGCTCGCGCTCCAGCGCCGAAGCCAGTCGGTTCAGCACCGTAGGCCCCTTGCCGAACTGGGTATCGATTTTCGACAGTTCGATATGCGAAGGAACAAGTTGCCAGCCGTTGCGGGTGCGGCAGGTCAAGGCGGCCAGTGGGGTGCCGTGCGCATACAGTCCATAGAGGCTGGCATCGGCGCGCGGAGCCACAATACCGCAGACACCCGTCAGGTGCGCCTGCGGGTCCAGGTCTATGACCAGGGGATCGGTGCCACGCCGCGCCAGCAGACCCGCAAGGTTCAACGTGGTCGTGGTCTTGCCAACGCCGCCCTTCTGATTGAATACCGCAATTCGCGCCACCGCTTCTCCCCCTGCGCCTCTTCAGAAGGTCCATTTTGCGCTGTAAATCATGGCCTTGGCAATATTGTATGCGGCAATATCTATAAAACTATCCGCAACTGCTTGCATCAGATGGTTTTATTAATTTTCAGTGACAACGCCCTGTACTTTAAAATTCAAAAAAAACAATAGGTTACATACAAATGACATGATGATGCCCTGTCGTCTTCCACCATGCACGGCCAATTCAACCTGTCCCTCCCGACAGAAAATGCAGACCGCCGCGTGCGGATCGCCATACATGGAGCCACCCGCCTAAGGTACCAAGGTAATAAAAGGTTTGGCATAATCCGCGATCCGCAATTTCCCGCTGCAGGATCGTGCGAAATTGCCATTCGCATCCGTACACCATCGTCCCGCAATAGCGACCATTGCCGAATTCATATATCCTCTGCGGAAAATCGCATGAAAATTCAGGGGAATAATAAATGCTGTTCTACGCCTTCTACGTCATAGCCATAGTAGTACTGGTCCTGCACTTTACCGGCTGGCTCAAGCGCAACCGGTTGGAATGGCTGGTGCTAGTCCTGGCCGTCGCGGTATTCCCGGTCGTCATCTTCCTGCGTTGACAGTGCATCCGCGGCGGAACATCAGCCGCCCGCAGCACATCCCGCCTACTTGAACAGCAACGCAGCGCCACTCGCCAGCAACACCGACGCGACCGCCCGGTTGAACAGTGCCTGATTCAGGCCGCGCACTACGCGCGCGCCCAGCCACGAACCCAGGATCATCAGCGGCAACGCCACGGCCAGCAGTTTGAGCACCTGCGCATCGTAGAGCCCCAGCGCGGTATAACCGGCAATGCGCGTCACCCCCTGGAACAGCATGATGGTGGTGATCGTCACCCGGAAAGCATCCTTGCCCAGCCGCGCGGCATTCAGGTAGACCACGTAGAGCGGCCCCGCCGCGCCGCCGAACAGCGCACCGATGATGCCCGCAGCCATGCTGCTCAGCGCAGCCGTTGCCAGCAGCCAGCGCTGCGGAATCACCGGCGTACGCTCTGCAAGCGCCAGCACGTAAACCGCGTACAGCATCACGAACACCCCCAACGCGCGCGCCAGCGGCTGCGGATCGACCATCGACAGCAGGTAGAGCCCGAGGAATACGCCGGCGAGGCTGCCCGGCATCACCCGCAGGATCTGCTTCCACGCGATCTGCCGCCAGTCGGCAACGCCATGGCCTATCGAAGACAGCATGTTGAGCACGGTGACCACAGGCACCGTAAGCTGTACCGGAAACACCAGCGCGAGCAGCGGCACCGCGACGGCACCGCCGCCGAAACCCGCGCCGCCGCGCACCGCAAAGGCGACGATGATCACCGCGGTGCAGAACAGCATCTGCAGCAGGCTCAGGTCCTCCATCAGGTGCGCTCCCTTTGCACGGCACGCTGCCCGGCGTGCAGTGCCAGCAGGGTTGCCACCGCAATCACGGCGATGAACCCGAAGGTCCAGGCGTAGCTCCCGACCAGCTGGTAGACCAATGTGAACGTGGTCGGACCTGCAAGGATGCCGGCGAAATTCCATACCATCGCTCCGCCGGTTGCCGCGCTGACCTGCCCCGGCGGGCTGCGACGCGCGACTTCGGCGGTATAGAGACCGTTCCAGCCGATCGCGGTCGCACCGAAAACCGCGAACAGCAGCGCGGTCAGCAGCACCGGCCAGCCCGGCTGAAGGAAGGCGATCGCCACGCAGCACGCCAGCGATCCCGCCGTCAGGTACTGAAGCATGCGCAGGCTGTCGCCGGTGCGATCCGCCAGCCAACCCCAGCCGATGCGCCCGAGCACGCCGGCGATCTGCGCCACCGACAGCATCAGTCCGGCCTCGATCAGGCTATAACCACCCTCGCCGACCAGCATGATGACGGTGAAGGTGCTGACGCACAGCTGCATGAAAGCCAGGCAGAACGACGCCACACCCAGCCAGCGCAGCACCGGGATGCGCCATACCAAGCGCAGACCGTCGAACACGCGCGCCTGCACCGGCTGGTCGGAACGCCGGTCGTCATCCCAGTGCTCGCGCGCGGTTTGCATCGCCAGCATGGTCGCCAGCGCCGACAGCAGCACCAGCACCAGCGCCCAGCGCCAGCCCCAGGTCAGCGTCACCGCGGGTGCGATCAGCGCCATCAGCGCCCAGGCCAGGGGCACGCCGGTCTGCTTCAGCGAAAAAATGAAATTGCGATTCTGCGGCGGACTGAATCGGAACAGCAGATGGCCGGCGGCGGGCAGGTTGATGCTCATGCCGATGCCGATCAGGATCGATGCAATGATCAATGCCGGTATGCTGGCCTGCAGGCCGATTGCCATGCCCGCGACACAGCAGGCCATGCCGATCTGCGTCGTGCGGCAGCCGCCGTAACGCGCCACCAGCCAGGTCAGCGACATCGAACCCAGCATCGCCGCGCCGTAAATCACGCTCATCTGGTACCCGATGGACGAAACCTCGAGTTCCAGCACGCGCGCCAGTTCCGGCGCCACCACCGGAAATACTGCCGCGCCCATCGCGCCGGCCACCTGCGCCGCCGTCGTCGCCGCGACGACGGCGACCACCGGGGAAGCGGCCTGCCCGCTCATGCCGCTGCCGCCTGCGCCATCACCGAGCGCCGCGCCGCCCACACCACCACCGCGCCCATCAGCGCGACCAACGCAACACCGCCATAGGTCGTCACATAACTGCCGGTCGCCCGGTACGCAGTCGCAAACAGGGAGGGACCCGCAAGAATCCCCGCAAATACCCACATCATCATGCCGCCTGTGACCACGCTGACCATGCCCTGCGGACTGAGCCGCGCGACCTGCGCGTGCATGATGCCGTTCCAGCCGTAAGCCACCAATCCGAACACGATGTAGAACATCGCAAGCACCGCGACCGGCCAGCCCTTCGGCAGCAGCAGGACCAGCGCGCAGCACAGGCCCGCCAGCAGGTTGGTAAACAGCAGCACGGCAACCGCATTGCCCACGCGATCCGCCACCCAGCCGAAAACCATGCGCCCGCACATGCCGGAAGCCTGCACCAGCGACAGCATCACACCGGCGGCGACCAGGCTGTAGCCGACTTCCTGAACCAGCAGGTTCACGGTGAACGATCCGAGACAAAGCTGCACGAAGGAAAAGAAAAATGCCGCGATCGACAGGTAGCGCAGCGTCGGGTAGCGCCACAGAACCTGCATGCCGGTGAGCACGCTGGTTTTCGAGGCGGCACCGGGATCGCGATCGTCATCCCACCAGGGACGGAACCGGCCCAACCACAGCGCGCAAGCCGCCGAATACAGCAGCACCAGCACCATCGGTGCGCGCCAGCTGAACGCCACCGTCAACAACGGCGCGATCAGTGCGATCGTTGCCCAGCCCATCGGCACGCCGGCCTGCTTGATCGAATACACCAGGTTGCGGTTCCGCGCTTCGCCGAAACGAAACAGCAGATGTGCCGCGCCCGCCGCGGCCAGCGCGTTGCTGGCGCCGATGAAGGCTGCGGCCAGCGGCATCAGCCACAACTCGCCGGCCAGCGCGACCGCCATGCCCGCCGCGGCGAGCCAGCACGCCCATTGCATCGAACGGCAGGCGCCCCAGCGCAGCACGATGGTGCCGACCGCGCTCGAGGCCAGCAATGCCGAGCCGAACAGGATGCTGATCTGGTAACCCACCACGGACGCATCGACCCCGAGCAGCAGCGCCAGTTGCGGGGCTAGCACCGGAAAGATCGCGATGCCCATGGCTGAAGCCACCTGCGACAGCGTCGCCGCAACCAGCACCACCGTAATTGACGGCGCGCCTGCGGTCATGAATTTTCCCGCGGCGTGGCGCGCCGCGCGGCCTCGAGCAGCACCAGCGCAACCAGCGAGGGAATCAGCATCAGCTGGAATGTCTGCGTATAACTCTGCATCACGCCGTACACCATCGCGAACAGCGCCGGTCCCAGCAGCACGCCGCCGAACACGAAAAACGTCGTTCCGGCGGCAACCATGCTCACCAGGCCCGGCGGGCTGAGCCGTGCGCCCTCGGCGTGGAACACCCCGTTCCAACCCAGCGAAGTCGCGCCCATGACAAAAAATATTATATAAATCAATAACTTGTTACTCATATCTACATGCAGCATGGCGAGAATGGAAAACGCCGCCACCACACCGATGATCGCCAGCACGGCAATGCTGCTGCGCAGCCGGTCGGCGAGCCAGCCCCAGCAGATCCGCGCAATCGAACCGCCGACCTGCACCACCGAGAACAGAACGCCGGCCTCGATCAGGCCCAGGTTCTTTTCCGCGACCAGGTAGATCACGGTGAAACTCATCACGCAGCGCTGGATGCCGGAAAAGATCAACGCCACCAGCGAAATCCAGCGCAGCCCCGGGGTGCGCACCACCAGCGGCACGCCGCCGAAGGTCGCGTGTTTTTCCTTGCCGGAAACACCGCGATCGGCATCCCACGCCGCGCGGTACGGCTGGATCAGCGTCAGTACGGCGAGCGCGAACATGCCGACCATAAGCAGCGACCACTGGTAGCCGAAGGTCACCGCAATCGCCGGCGCCGTCAGCGACATCACGACGCCGCCGACCGGCACGCCGGTCTGCTTGATCGAAAACATCAGGTTGCGCCGCGCACCCGGCGTGTGCGAAACAAGCATGTGGGCTGACGCCGGGTTGACCATGCCGGCGGCTGCGCCGATGGCCACCGAACCGAGCGCAATTGCGGGAATGTTCGGAAACGCGAACAGCGTCACCCCCGCCGCGCAGCACAACATCGCGATCTGCGTGGTGCGCGCCGCGCCGTAACGCAGTACGGCATTGCCGCCGAATATCGTCGCGAGCGTCGCCGCGCCGAAAGTCAGGCTGACCTGGTAGCCGATCAGCACCGGGCTCACGCCGAGCACCTCGGCAAGCTTGGGCGCGATCGTCGGCAGGATCACGTTGGACATCGCCACGATCATCTGCGTCGCGGTGGCGATCGCGACGATCGTCCAGGGACCGGGCACGGCAACAGCGTTGTTCATGAATATGATGCGGAGCGATGCGCGCCGGGATGATGAACACGCATTGTGTTGGCCGCGGCACCGCGATGCAAGCCGCATTTTCACGATGCGGTCGCCGCACCCAGGAACAAACCCTCTCGTTGACATGTCAGATTCACATAATTAATATTTCAAAGGAATGGCCATCACCGCAAAAACCATCCCGCTGCTCAGCGAACGCGCTTACGAGCGCATCAAGCACGACATCATCTGCTGCCAGATTGCGCCTGGCACCGAGGTCTCCGAAACGCAGCTTTGCGCACAGTACCGGCTGGGCAAGGCCCCCGTGCGCAGCGCCCTGTCGCGGCTGGCGCACGACGGGCTGGTGCGGGCAATTCCACGCCGCGGTTACATGGTGACCCCGGTCACGCTGAAGGACATCCAGGACGTGTTCGAGCTGCGCCTGCTGCTGGAACCGCGCGCAGCACGGCTCGCCGCAGGCAGGGTCGACGCCAAACGCCTGCAGATGCTCGACGAAATCTGCCGCGCAGGCTACCAGCCCGGCGAACCCAAAAGCACCGCCCGCTTCCTCGAAGCCAACAAGGAATTCCATGTTGCCATCGCCCAGGCGTCCGGCAACGCCCGGCTCGCCCACGCCATCGCGCAACTGCTCGATGAAATGACACGCCTGCTGCACCTGGGGCTCGGCATCCGCAACCGCAGCCAGGAAATGCAGCACGAACACCGCACGCTGGTGCGCGCGCTGGTGCGCGGCGAAGGCGCAACCGCCGAAAAAATCTGCCAGCAGCAGATCGAGGCCGCTCGCGACATGGTGCTGAAGGCCATACTCAGCAGCAATGCGCTGATGAACGCCGCCATCGTCGCCGAGGCCAACTGATGCCGGAAGAACTGCGCAAACTCGTCCACCGGCTCGACGCCGCGATCACGGCCCCGGCCGACGTCCTGCCCGCGGCGGTAACCGCGGCGCTGGGCGAGGCCGTCGCCTGCCGCGACTGGCTGGCCCCGGAACAGCAGCGCGTCGACGAGCAGCACTATGCCCGGCACCTGCTCCATGCCGATCCGCACGACCGCTACACCGTGGTGGCAATCGCCTGGGGCCGCAGCCAGCAGAGCTCCATCCATGCCCACCACACATGGTGCGGCGTCGCCGTCTACAGCGGCGAAATCACCGAAACTTTCTACACCGGCGGTGACGACCTCCCCCTGCAGGCGCTGCGCACCGTGCGCCGCAGCCCTGGCACGCTGAGTTTCGACGAAGGCGGCACGGGCGTGCACCGCATCGCGAATCCCGGCGGAGACGTCGCGGTATCCATCCATGTCTACGGCATAGGCGCCGCGCAGATTGCCACCGGTGTCAACCGCGTGCTGGGTTAAGCTTCAGGTTCCTACAGGGTTCATAATCACGGCGGCGGACAGCAGCCTGCCGCCGCATCGACCATCAAGCAATGGAGAAACAGCAATGAAAGCAGTCGTACTACGGGAACACGGCGGTCTCGACAAACTGGAATACGTGGCCGATTTTCCCGATCCGGCAGTGTGTGAAGGCCACGTGGTGATCAGGGTCAAGGCCACGTCCTTCAACTACCATGACGTGTTCACGGTGCGCGGCATGCCCGGCATCAAGGTGCCGTTCCCGATGATCATCGGCCTCGACCTCGCCGGCGAAATCCTCGAAGTCGGCCCCGGCGTGACCGGCTGGAAAGCAGGCGACCGCGTGCTGGTCAATCCGCTGAACAAGAAGAAGGGCCTGATGGGCGAAATGATGCACGGCGGTCTCGCCGAAAAATGCCTGGTCGCCGCAGACCAGCTGATCAAAATGCCTGCCGATGTCAGCTACGAACAGGCGGCCTCGCTGCCGGTGGCCTACGGTACCGCGCACCGCATGATCATCACCCACAACACCGTCAAGAAGGGCGACAAGGTGCTGGTGCTCGGCGCCAGCGGCGGCGTGGGCACCGGCTGCGTGCTGCTGGCCAAGATGCTCGGCGCGGAAGTCATTGCCTGCGCCTCCAGCGCCGACAAGATCCAGCGCCTCAAGGACCTCGGCGCCGACCACGTGATCAATTACAAGGAAACCGACTTCTCGAAGTGGGCGATCGAAAAATTCGGCAAGCCGCAGCGCCGCAATTACGAAGGCGGCGTCGACGTGGTGATCAACTTCACCGGCGGCGACACCTGGGCTCCGACACTGAAATGCGTCAAGCGCGGCGGCAAGATCCTGGTCTGCGGCGCCACCGCCGGCTATGACCCGAAGGAGGACCTGCGTTACGTTTGGAGCTTTGAACTGCAGATCATCGGCTCCAACAGCTTCTACGACGAAAACCTGAAGGCGCTGATGGACCTGATCCAGCAGGGGAAAATCAAGCCGGTGATCGATGAAGTGCTGCCTTTGCACGATGCCGCCAAGGGCCTGAAACTGATCGAAGACCGCGAGGTGTTCGGCAAGGTCATCATCACGCCCTGAACCGTCACGATGGCCGTCCCCTGCCCCGAACCGCGGGGCCAGCCCGGCAACCTGGGCGCCCCCTTTACCGCGCATGCCGCGCTGGCGCGCAGCGCGCTGGTCGACCTGCGCAACCCCGGAGCGCCGCGCGAGCATGCTTTCCGCGAACTCGATGCCGCAGCCTGCGCGATGGCGCGCGGCCTGGTCCGCCGCGGACTCAAGCCCGGCGACCGCATCGCCATCCTGTCGCTGAACCGCGCCGAATTCGTGATCACCCTGCTCGGCGCGATGCGCGCCGGCATGGTGCCTGTGCCGGTGAACATCAAGCTTGCCGCCGATACCGTGCGCTACATCTGCGACGACGCCGGCGCGGGCCTCGTTTTCTGCGAATCCGCCTACACCCGCCTGCTGCCCGCCGATGTGCAGGTCGTGTGCTACGACGACGGCGACGCCTGGACGCGTTTTCTTGATCCCGGTCCGCATACCCCCGTCGAGCCTGCGCCCGACACCGTGGCGATACAGCCCTATACCTCGGGCTCCACCGGCAAACCCAAAGGCGTGCTGCTCACGCATTACGGCCAGAACTGGAGCCGGTTGATCCTCGCACACACGCGCGGCACCTCCGAAAACGACGTCATCCTGGTCGCGGCGCCGCTGTACCACAAGAACGCGCTCAACGCGATCAAGCAGGGCCTGACTGCAGGCGCGAAACTGGTGCTGATGCCGCAGTTTAACGTCGAGGATTATCTCGCCGCGCTGGCGCGTTACCGTTGCACCGTGATCTCCGGCGTGCCGACGATGATTTCGATGCTGCTCGCGCGCACTGACCTGATGGCAAACACCGACACTTCTTCGGTGCGAACAGTGATGATGGGCTCGGCGCCGTCTTCGCCGCAGCTGCTGGCGGACATCCGCAGGCATTTTCCCAATGCCGAGCCGCTGGTGGTTTACGGCGTCACCGAAGGCGGCCCGGTGCCGCTGGGCCCGCACCCCGATGGCAGGCCGCGCCCGCCGGGTTCGATCGGTGCGCCCTATGCCGGCACCGCAGCGAAACTGGTCAACGGCCCGAATCCCGATGAAGGCGAACTGCTGCTGCAGAACCCTGGAATCCTCACCGGTTACCACAACCTGCCGGAAGAAACCGCGAAACGGCTGGCCGGCGGCTGGTACCACACCGGCGACGTCTGCCGGCGCGACGCCGAGGGCTTTTATTATTTCGTCGGCCGCACCGACGACATGTTTGTCAGCGGCGGCGAGAACATATTCCCGATCGAGGTCGAACGCCTGCTCGAGCGCCACCCCGCCGTGCACCAGGCCTGCGTGCTGCCCTTCGCCCACGAGCTGAAAGGCCAGGTGCCCTACGCCTTCATCGTTCTGCGCAGTGGTGCCGCCGCCACCGAAGACGAAATAAAACGGCACGCACTCGCAAACGGACCCGCCTACCAGCACCCGCGCCGCGTGTTTTTCCTCGACCTGTTGCCGCTGGCCGGCACCAACAAGATCGACCGCGACCGGCTGCGCGACATTGCCGCGCGCGGTGCTGAGAAGAATTCATCACCGGCCTGACAATTTCTGTGTTGCGCCCTTTCATCCTGTAGTCTTCAATCCCAGCTTATCCCGGAGCCACGCAATGACCGATGCCAAACCCGTCCCGCCCACGCTTGAGCAACTGCAGAAACTGATCAGCCGCGGCCCCTTCAACCAGTGGCTCAATTTCACCTTCCTCAAGGCAGATGCCGACGGCATTGAAGTGAAAGCCGCCTGGCGCGAGGAATGGGTGGTCAATCCCGAGCGCCGCTACACCCACGGCGGCATCCTCGCCGCCATCGTCGATGTCGTCGCCGACTACGCCATCGCCGCGCAGCTCGGCCGGCCGGTGCCGACCATAGACATCCGCGTCGATTACCACAAGGCGGCGATGCCCGGCGACCTGACGGCCAAAGGCCGTGTCGTGCGCAGCGGCAGCCAGTATTCGACCGCCGAGGCCTACGTCTACGACAAGGACGGCGCGCTGGTCGCCAGCGGCCGCGGCACCTACTTCACCGCCCCGCCCAAGGCCTGACGCGCCGCCGATGCCGCAAGTCCTCGAAAGCGCCATACACGCCAACATGCCGGCAGCACGTTCGCGCCGGCTGCTGCTGCAGCGGCTGGCGCTGGTCGGGGTGCTGCTCGGCATCTGGTGGCTGCTTGCGCTGCGCGTGCCGCACTACGTGCTGCCGGGACCGGCGCGGGTATGGGAAGCGCTGACGCTGATCTCGGCCAGCGGCACGCTGTGGCAGGACCTCGGCATCACGCTCGGCCGCGTCGCCACCGGTTTCGTGCTGGCGACGCTGATCGGACTGCCGCTGGGCATCATCTTCGGCGCCAACCGCAAGCTGGGTGATTTCTTCGAGCCGGTGATCCCGGTGATGAACACCGTGTCCTCGGCGATCTGGGCCACCTTCGCCATCATCTGGTTCGGCGTCTCCAACGCGACCACGGTGTTCGTGGTGTTCATGACCGCGATGCCGCTGATCATCACCAACGTCTGGCAGGGCACGCGCACCGTCAGCGCCGACTTCATCGAGCTCGCGCATGTGCTGCGCATGCCCGCGCACAAGGTGATGGTGAAAATCTACCTGCCGACCATCCTGCCCTATTTCTTTTCCGGGGCGCGACTCGCCTTCGGCTTCGGCTGGCGGGTGTCGCTGGTCGCGGAAACGCTGGGCTCCTCCAGCGGTGTAGGATACCGGCTGCGCCAGGCCGCCGACCTGATCCAGACCGACCAGGTGTTCGCATGGACGCTGACGCTGGTGGTGATGATGGCGGCGATCGAGATGGGCATCCTGCGCCCGCTGGAAAACCACCTGTTCCGCTGGAAAAAAGAGGCCGAAACGTCATGAGCAAACCCCGCAAAGCGCCGCGCCGGCTGATCGTCGGCATGACCGGCGCCTCCGGCTCGATCTACGGCATCCGCATCCTCGAGCGCCTGCGCGCGATCGGCGGCTGGGAAACCCACCTCGTGGTGTCCGACGCCGGCGTGCTCAACGCGTACCAGGAATACGGCATGGACCGCAAGGCGCTGCACAAACTCGCCGACGTGACGCACAACGTGCGCGACATCGGCGCCACCATCGCCAGCGGCTCGTTCCTCACCGCCGGCATGGTGATCGCGCCGTGCTCGATGAAAACCCTGGCCTCGGTGGCCCACGCCTTCGCCGACAACCTGGTCACCCGCGCCGCCGACGTGATCCTGAAAGAGCGCCGCCGCCTGGTGCTGATCACCCGCGAGGCGCCGCTCAACCTCGCGCACATCCGCAACATGGAAGCCGTGACGCTGATGGGCGGCGTGATCTTCCCGCCGGTGCCGGCGTTCTACAGCGGCGGCAAGACCGTCGACGACCTGGTCAACCACACGGTCGGGCGCGTGCTCGACCTGTTCGACGTCGAGCACGAATCGATCAAACGCTGGGCCGGCGTCACCGGACCGGCGGAAATCACTGACAACAAATCGCACAAAAGTACAGGCAAGAACCGCAAATGAACAAACCACCCTACGCCGACGAAAACTTCCGCGGCTTCCTCGAGCGCCTGCGCAGCGAAAAGGAACTGGTCGACATCAAACAGCCGGTCGACAGCCGCCACATCGCAACCTTGGTCGACCAGGCCGACAAGGCGCTGCTGTTCCACAATGTCATCGGCTACAAAATGCCGGTGGTGTCGGGCATCATCCGCTCGCAGAAACGCGCCATCATGTCGATGGGCTGCAGCACTTACCCGGAAATCGAATTCCGGCTGCAGAACGGCATCGAAAACCCGATCGCGCCGAAATACGTCGAAAAGACCCCGGTCAAGGAAGTCATCAAAACCGGCAAGGACGTCGACCTCTTCAGCCTGCCGATACCGATGTTCTCGATCTACGACGGCGGGCCGATGATCACCGCCGGCATCACCATCGCGCGCGATCCGGAGTTCGGCCTGAACTCCGGCATCTACCGCTTCATGGTCAAGGAAAAAAACCTCACCGGCATCGACATCGTCACGCCCAACAACATGCGCCTGTTTGCGCAGCGCGCCTTTGAACGAGGTGTAGCGCTGCCCATTTCAATCTCGATTGGTAATCATCCTTTCGAGAACCTCGGCTCCGGTTTCCGCGCGCCGCTGGGCACCGATGAAATGGCGATCGCCGGCGGCATCCGCGGCAGCGCAATCGAACTCGCGCAGTGCGAAACCATGGACTTGCCGTGCATCGCCGATTCCGAGATCGTGCTCGAAGGCGAAATCCTGCCGACCGGCTGGACCCAGCCCGAAGGCCGCTTCGGCGAATTCACCCGGCTGATGGGCGGACTGCACTGGAACCCTGTGGTGCGCATCAACGCCGTCACCATGCGCAAGGACGCGATCTATTACGCCCTGCACATGCCCTGGGAAAACACCTGGCTGATGGCGCCGACGCGTTACACGCAGATCCGCCGCGCACTGAAAACCGCCGGCGTGCAGGTGAAGGACATCAACGTCACGCTCGGCGGCTGCGGCTTCTGGCATGCCGTCGTTTCGATCAAGAAACAGGCCGGCGAAGGCAAGAATGCGCTGCTCGCCGCGCTGTCGGTGATGGACCTGAAACACGTGGTGGTGGTCGACGACGACATCGACGTGTTCAACGCGATGGACGTCGAATGGGCGATCGCCACCCGGGTGCAGGGCGACAAGGACGTCTTCATCATCCCCGGCAGCCGTGCCAAGCCGCTGGATCCCAGCCTCGCGGTGACGCCGCCCGGCGTGGTGCCCACCGGCGCCAAGGTCGGCATCGACGCCACCATTTCCGAAGGCATACCGAAGGAACGCTTCGAACGCATCGCCTACGCCTACACCGACCGCGCGAAAATCGCCGACTACTACGCCGGCAAGGCCGACGCCGTGCAGCAGGCCGCCTCCGGCGACAAGGCCGTCGCCGAACTCGCCGCGAAAATCACCGCGGTCGTCGAAAAGACGCCGAAGTACTACTCCGAACTCGCCGAGCAGTTCGCCGATTACGATTTCCAGACCGTGGCGCGCGCACTCGGCAAGCTGCATGAAGACGGCAAGCTGTGGCAGGACCCGCGCGGCCGCATGTGCCTGCGCGATTCACCCTTTGCCGCCAAACCCCCGGTGAAAAGCTGAGATGACGACCGCGGCCGCAACAGCCACCACGGAGACCGGCGCCATTGCCGTGCGCGGCGTCTCCAAGTGGTTCCGCAGTGCCGACGGTTCCGAAATGCAGGCGCTGGACGACATCAACCTCACCATCGCCGCACACTCCATCGTCGCCATCCTCGGCGCCTCGGGCTGCGGCAAGTCGACGCTGCTCAACATCATCTCCGGGCTGGTCACGCCGGAGCGCGGCGAAGTGCGCATCAACGGCATAACCTCGCGCAAGTTCGCCGACTGGCGCAGCGTCAGCTACATGTTCCAGGAGGACCGCCTGCTGCCGTGGCGCACCGCGCAGCGCAACGTCGAGTTCGCGCTGGAGTCCGGCAACATGCCGCGCGCCGAACGCGCGCAGCGCGCACGCGATGCGCTGCAGCTGGTCGGACTCGAGGCTTTCGCCGACGCCTTTCCCTACCAATTGTCCGGCGGCATGCGCAGCCGCGTCGCGCTGGCGCGCAGCCTGGTGCAGGAACCGTGCATCCTGCTGATGGACGAGCCGTTCTCGCGGCTCGACGCACTGACCCGCGCGCAGATGCACGAGGAACTGCTGCGGATCCAGCAGCTGAAAAAAATGACCATCGTCTTCGTCACCCACGACGTCGAAGAAGCGGTGGTACTGGCGGACACTGTCGTGGTGATGGCGCCGCGGCCCGGGCGCATCCGCTCCAGCGTGGAGATCACGCTCGCGCGGCCGCGCGACGCCACCGAAAGCGCCGGCGCCGCCCAGATACATCAACTTAAATCATTGATTTAATTAATATTTTTAACGGGAGACTGCCATGACGATCAGACGCCTGCTGCACACCCTGCTCCTCGCCACACTGCTCGCCGCCGGCAGCGCACAGGCGCAGAAAATCAAGGTCGGTTACTGGACCAGCGGCTTCAGCCTCGGCTTCGGCACGGTGATGGAGCAGATGAAATTCGCCGAGAAGGAAGGCCTGGACGTCGAATGGGTCAAGTTCGCCGAAGTCAACGGCCCCACCCGCGCCATCGTGCCGCAGACCATAGACCTCGCCTTCGCCGCGCCGTCCACCGCGTCGATGAGCATCGCCGCCGACGGCGTACCGGTGAAAATCGTGCTTGCCACCCAGATCGCCGAAGCGCAGATCGTGGTGCCCGCCGCTTCGCCGATCAGGAGCGTCGCCGACCTCAAAGGCAAAAAAATCGGCATGTCACCACCGGGCAGCGCCACCCACGCCATCGTCAGCTCGGTGCTCGAAGGCAATTTCGGCATGAAGGCCGGCGGCTACAGCGTGGTGCCCGGCAACGAAGGCCGCCTGTCGCAGTTCCTGCAGCAGAACGAAGTCGATGCCGCAGCGATCCGCTCGGTGACCATCGCGCAGATGAGCCAGGACGTGAAGCTGCGCAACATCGCCAGCGTGGTCGACGAATGGAAAAAGCTCACCAAAAGCAATGCGGCGCCCATACTCGCGGTGACCATAGTCCACAGCGACTACGTCGCAAAAAATCCGGAAGCGGTCGCCAAATTCATCGCCGCCACCCGCAAGGCGCTGGAATACGGCTCCAAGAACAAGGACAAGGTCGCCGAAATGCTGCAGAAGGCGGCGAACATGAAACCCGCGGGCGCCAAGGCCTACGCCGCGCAGTGGGACGGCGCCTACATGGCGAGTTTCGAGGCCGCCGACGTCGCCTCGCTGAAACGCATGCACGCCATCCGCAAGGCCGCGGGCAAGGCCAAGTCCGATCCGCCTGACGCCGCCTTCCTCACCGGACCTTACGACCGCTCCAAGGCAATCAAGTAAGCGCGCCGTGGCGGACAGGAAACTGCGCGTACACATAGAGAACACGCGCAAGAAAGCAGGCATCCACCAGGTCACGCGCGAACTCTGGGCCGCCGCCTGCGCGCGCCACCGCGCGCTGGCGCGCCGGCTCGATGTCACCGAGGGCTGGGACGGCGACATCCTCGAGGACGCGCTGGCCGATGCGGTAGCAGTGATCGGCGTGCCGGGCCGCCGCGACAACCTGAAGTCGCGCGCGCCGCGGCTGAAGTGGATACACGCCATGTCGGCCGGCGTCGACGGCTTCCAACCCTTCGACTGGCTGCCGCGCGGCGTGACCCTCACCAACAACAGCGGCGCGCACGGCGTGAAGGCCGGACAGTACATGGGCATGGCCTACAACCTGCTCAACTCGCGCATGGCGCAGATCACCGCCAACCAGCAGCAGCGGCGCTGGGAGGCGGTGTACACGCCCAACATCACCGGCAAGACCGCGGTCATCATCGGCCTCGGCGATCTCGGCGGCGCCGCCGCCCGCGCGGCGAAGGTGCTCGGTCTCAGGGTCATCGGCGTGCGCCGCAGCGCGCAGAAACACCGTGATGCCGACCGCGTGGTGAGTTACAGGCAACTCGAACGCGTGCTGCCGCAGGCGGATTTTGTGGTGCTCGCCGCGCCGCTGACCGCGGAAACCCGCGGCATGCTCGGCGCGAAGCAGCTCGACCTTCTCAAGCCCGCGGCCGGCGTGATCAACATAGGCCGCGGCCCGCTGCTCGACACCCGCGCGCTGGAAAAACGCCTGCGCGCCGGAAAACTCGGCGGCGCGGTGCTCGACGTGGTCGATCCCGAGCCGCTGCCGGAGGATCATTCACTGTGGCATGCGCCCAACCTGATCATCACGCCGCATGTCTCCTGCGACGACGGCGAACACTACATCGACATCTCGCTCGACCTGTGGTTTGCGAACCTCGCGCTGTTCCTCGCCGGCAAAACGCTGAAGCACCGCGTCGACCCGAAGCTGGGTTACTGAACATATGGAGGGACGATATCGCTACGAATTGTTCCTGCCACTACTGGTCGGATTGATCGTTTTCGCGATAATTGCCCACTTTTTATTTAAAAGCGGAAACTACAAATATCGTCGAACAGTAGCCGCAGCCGCAGCATTTTCTGCAGCCATCATTACTACCTCCATCATGGTGGTTGTGCTACCGCTGTATCACCAACATCAGATTGTTTTTAATACCGAGGCCCTTGCAGCCTTTCTGATCATCGCTGTGTTTCACGTAATCGTTTTTGTGATAGCCGATTTTTTGTTACATCAAAGCATTATTCAAGGGCACAGCCTCAGACGAATCATTGTTAAAGCTTTCTGCATCGGAATAGTCGGCATGTTCTTTGGTCCTTGGATGATGTTTGTTCTTGCGCTTCCAGCTTGTATGCTGGGATTACTCGATGGCTGCCTGTGATATACCAATTCGATGATTTTTTCATGCGCATCGCAGTCACTAGGCTTTAATTTGTGGAACATATGATCCAAACCCCGCCCCCGGGCAAACTCAATGTCGATCACATCGCGCATTTTGTGCCGCACATCGACAGCGCCAGCGCCGCGCTGGAACGCGCCGGCTTCACGCTGACGCCGTTCTCCGAACAGTCGCACCGCATCGAAGCCGGCGGCCCGCTGGTGCCCGCCGGCAGCGGCAACCGCTGCGTGATGCTGCGCGAGGGTTATCTTGAATTCCTCACGCCCACCGGAGACACCGCGATCGCGCGCCAGCTGCGCACCGCGATCCAGCGTTACACCGGAGTGCACCTGATCGCTCTGGGCACCACCGCGCCGGACGCCGATCATGCGCGCCTGCAGAAACAGGGCTTCGCACCGCTGCCCGCGGTGGCCCTTCAGCGCGAAATCGGCACCAATGCCGGCATCGAGACCGCGCGTTTCACCGTGGTGCGCGTACCGCCGGGCACCATGGCCGAGGGCCGCATCCAGTACTGCCAGCAGCACACGCCGGACCTGCTGTGGCAGCCGCGCTGGCTGGAGCACGCCAACCGCGCGCGCGGGCTGGCCGCGGTGATCCTCTGCGTCGAAGATGCGCAGGAAGCCGCGCAGCGTTACGCGCGTTACACCGGACTGCTGGCGCAACTCACGGGCAACCAGTGGCGCATCGACACCCAGCGCGGCGCGCTGCTGTTCACCACGCCCGATGCATTGCAGCGCACGCTGGGCGTCGCTGCTCCGGCGCTGCCGTGGATCGCCGGTTATGTACTGACCAGCGACCACATGAGTATTACCCACGATGCATTACGCCCGGCGGAAGGTGAAGTGCGGGCGCTGGAATCCGGCCGCCTGCTGCTGCAATGGCCGGCCACGGTCGGCGGCGTGATCATTTTCCAGAAAACCGGCGCACCGCTGCCGGCATTCGCTCAATAACAATTGAATGCCATTACAAAATCGTGAATCAATGAATTGCTGCAACCCACCCCCATCCCAACCTTCCCCCTGAGGGGGAAGGAGTTACCACGCAGTTCCCTCCCCTTCAAGGGGAGGGATAGGGTGGGGATGGGGCTTCAACCTGTGCTCGAAATCATCCAGATACATGACAAATATTTTTATTAATTTATAAAAATGAAATTCTCAGAGACATACGACGTGATCGTCGCCGGCTTCGGCCTCGGCGGCGGCATTGCCGCGCTGAACGCCGCACAGGCCGGCGCAAAAACCTTGCTGATCGAAAAATCCACGGTGCCCGGCGGACTGTCGATCTGCTCCTACGGCGCGGTGCGCAGCGCGCACGATCCGGCGCAGGCCTATGCCTACCTCCAGGCCACCAACAACGGCCGCACCCCGGATGACGTGAACCGCACTCTCGCCGAGGGCATGTGCGACCTCGAACGTTATGTGCGCGAACTGGCGCAGATCAACAACGCGCGGGTGATTACCTCGATTGAGGAGAACGAGGAACGCGCGAAAGCCGGCGATCCCTATCGCCGCCAGATCCGCGGCAACTATCCGCTGCCCGGCACCGACACCTTCTATCACACGTCGGTGGTCGACGTGCCCGGCTTCCAAGCACGCGAGGCCTACCCCTGGGCCAACGGCGCGCCCAACGGCCCGAAGCTGTTCAAGGTGGTGCACGACAACGTCATCGCCGCTGGCGTCGAGATCCGCCTCGGTTGCGGCGCGCAGCGCCTGATCAGCGATCCGGCGACGCGTGAAGTCATCGGCATCACCGTGCTGCAGGACGGCGCCGAGAAACACATCCGCGCCAAACGCGGCGTGATCCTCGCCACCGGCGGCTTCGAAGGCAGCGCGGAAATGAAGGCGCAGTTCCTCGAAGCGCATCCGGTCTACAACGCCGCCGCGCGCAGCAACACCGGCGACGGCATCCGCATGGCGCAGGACCTCGGCGCCGCGCTGTGGCACCTGTGGCATGTGCACGGCGCCTACGGTTTCCGCCACAGCGACCCGTCCTATCCCTACGGCATCCGCGTCAAGCGTTTCCCCGACTGGTTTCCCGGCGAACCCGACAAGGTCAACCTCAAGATGGCGTGGATCGTGCTCGACCGCAGCGGCAAACGTTTCATGTCCGAATACCAGCCCTACACCCAGGACACCGCCGTGCGGCCGCTGGGCCATTTCGATCCGCTGGTGCAGCAGTTCGCGCGCAACCCTGCCTATTTGATCTGCGACGACGCCGGCAGACAGCTCTACCCGCTGGGCAAGGCCACCTCCAACGACGAAGGCCTGCGCTACGACTGGAGCGACAACAACCTGAAGGAAGTGGAGAACGGCATCCTCAAACGCGCCGACACGCTCGACGAACTGGCGAAACAGCTCGGGCTCGACGCCAGCGCGGTGAAAGTGTCCGTCGCGCGCTGGAACGCGCTGTGCGCCGCCGGCAGCGACACCGACTTCGACCGCCCCGCCGGCAGCATGATGACCATCGATAAACCGCCCTTCATCGGCGCGCCGGTCTACCCGGTGATCTCCAACACCCAGGGCGGCCCGGTGCACGATGCGCAATCACGCGTGATCGACGTCTACGGCAAACCAATCCCGCGGCTCTGGTCAGCGGGCGAATGCGGCAGCGCCTTCGGACATCTCTACTTGTCGGGCGGCAACATCGCGGAGTGCGTGGTCACCGGACGGATTGCCGGGCGTGGAGCGGCGGATTTATCGTAAGTATTTGTTTTTAAATTATTTTCAATGCGCGCCGATTGCCATGGACAAAACAATCCGGGCCTTTCTTGACATATATGCATAACGTGCATATATTGCACGCGTGCCCATCGACTTCGATCCGCAAAAGGATGCGGCCAATGTCAGGAAGCATGGCGTATCCCTTGCCGAGGGCGACGGGGTACTGAATGACCCGCTCGCGCTGACCGTCGAGGATGCGGCGGCCACGGGCGAACAACGATTGATCACCATCGGCATGAATGCATTCGGGACATTGATGGTTGTGGTCCACACGCCACGCAGAGCGGGACCCCGGATCATTTCGGTACGCAAAGCCGATCCACGGGAACGGAGAAACTATGAAAAAGGTATATGACTTTTCCAAAGGCAAACGCGGCGCGGTAGTTCCTGCCACCGGAAAAACCCGCATCACCATTTACATGGATGACGCGATTCTCAGCCAGTTCAAGGCGCAATCGGAGAAATCCGGCAAGGGTTATCAAACCCTGATCAACGAGGCCCTGAAAGCCTACCTGGGACTCACAGCGCAACCGGTAACACAGGAACTGGTGCGCAAGATCGTGCGCGAAGAACTGGCCGCACACGGCTGAGCGCCGGCCGATGAATCCATCCCAAGGAAAATTTTCAAGAGGAAAAATCAACTCCGGCACCTTGGATTTGCGGTTTGGAAAAAAATGGTCAACCCGACTTCTTCTGTCCCGCAGTCGGGCCTCGGCAAAATCCGTGCAGCGGGCGTATCATCGCGTTACCGGCCCCCGGAGGTTCGCATGCCCACTCAACTTGAAATGATCGAAGCCCAGGCACTGTCTCTCACGCCTGAAGAGCGCGCGCAGCTTGCAGACCGCTTGATCACCAGCCTCTTTGAAGACCAGGACATCGAGGAAGCGTGGGCGGTCGAAGTTGAACGTCGGATCAAGGACATCGAAAACGGACGGGCCAGACTGGTTCCGGCAGCGGAGGCCATCGCGCGCGCGCGCGCCGCGATCAAATGACTCCCTCGGTCAGCCCGGAGGCTGACCGCGAGTTAACCGAAGGAGGCGCTTTCTATGCCAGGGAAGGCGGCAGGGAACTCGGTCTTGCGTTCATCGCCGAGTTCGAGCGTTCCCTCAACTTCCTTTGTCTTCATCCGCACATCGGTGCCTTATGGCGAAACGACAAGCGGCGCTTCTCACTGCGACGGTTTCCCTACAGCATCATCTACTACCTCCACGACAGTGAACTGCGTGTCGTGGCCATCGCCCATCACAGCCAGAGGCCCGGTTACTGGGGTGGTCGAACATAGGCCAGCCCTCGCAGGGCGCAACAAGCGCAGCGCTCCCAAGGAGACTTCCTCCGGGCGCATTGCGCCGGATGATCCTGCCACGCTTTCCGTTCAGCCTGATCTACAGCGTGACCGCCGACACGTTGCGCATCGAAGTCGTTGCGCACCAGAGCCGCCTGCCCGGTTACTGGAAAACGAGGACGAAACGTTGATGTCTGTCCATAAAGCGAAGGGTTAACGTAAGTATTTGTTTTTATTAACTATTTTAACTTGATCGGCATTAATCCAGAAAAATCCTGCTTCGGAAATCTGCGATAACATTTTGAGTCCATGCTGAAAACAACGATACGCCCGGGAATAAAGGAGGTTTTGCAACCGCCTTTTAGGGCTGCTATTTCTAATTAGCCATCGACACAATGGATCGCGGAGCAATTGTCACCATCGTCGACCAAGCGCTGGATCGCCTTATTGCCGAACAGCCCGCCTTGCTCGACCTTGATGTAACAGAGCGAGCGTTATCTCACTATCTCGCGCAGTATGTGGCCGCCCTTGTTCCGGCGGACTACGATGTTGACGTGGAATACAATCGTCACTTTGCCAACCCGAAGCGGCTTAATCTTCCGCCTCGACAAGCCCTGGACCGTGAGATACGCGCCACAACTGTTTTCCCGGATATCTTGGTACACAAGCGCAACACAGACGAAATGAACCTTCTCGTACTTGAGCTAAAGAAGCCCGGGGAAGATCTCGCGTATGACGAGTTAAAGCTCCGCGCATTTCGTAATGAGCTTGGCTATCCACACACGGCGCACGTCATTCTTGGCCGAAATGGAAGTGGTCATGTCATTCGGAAAGTGACATGGGTTGATGGCTAACAACGTGTTCGAAGAGGGACGCTCGCAAGCGTTAACCAGATCAACTCTGCCATGGCCTTAACTATCGACTTCTCCGCCGACTGGAAAGCTTACATGCTCGCTGACATAGCCAGTCAGGGGTATCAGGTTATCTCGTCGGAACCACTCGATTCCATTTCCTATAAATTTTTCAACGCGCGGCGCCGTAAGCTTCAAGCGCGTCCTCGAAATGTCCACGAATCATCAGAGCTCCAATGCCCAGCGAACCATAGCAATGGATATCAATCGCTCAAAGCAAAGCTAACCGCTGGTGACGATGTCACCCCTTACCTCAGCAAGTCACTTCTTGACGTCAACTACGAGGACCCCTTGCTGAATGACTGGGGCATTCATCACTTCCATCTTGGTCAAACGGTTGAAGCTTCAGGCTTTATTGATCGTACAGGGCCGCTGCTCTTTGCTTTCGTGACTCCTGATGATGCCTATTGCATTAATGTCTTTCCCCACGGCGCATGGACTGAACAGGAGCTAATCAAAATCCTGCATCGGAACTGGCCAGCCGCAATTGCAGACTTCAAGATAAATGGAGTGCTTGACCTCGCGCATTCGGTTTCAAATCAAGATATCGCAAAGCTGCGCAAAGCGGGCGTCCAAACAATGGTGGAGATCGGACCTGGCGTTGTCTACGCACCGATGGGCGGCGGGTATTCAACGGCAGGCACTTCAATAAGGGCTACCATGCAATCCGACAAGTACAGGCGCATCGCTCGCTCGCTGGAAGATCATGTGCGCGAGAACCTCCAAATGTTCTTGGACAAAATTGCTGAACATGGACTTACGCCCGCAAGTCCGCCGGCATTTTCTCTTCTTGTAAACGACGAAGGGTTTCTCGCTCTTGAAACCGGCTCCAAAGTCGCGTTCATGCTTCATCCGCACAATCGTGGCTAACCAATCACTCCACCGGGCTACGCGAAAAGCCGCGCATGCCGGTGAATTCAAACGCTAGGTTTCACAAGGCATGCAGTCATCAATCTTTACCGTCAATGACTCGCCGTACTGCCTTTGGGAAGTTGACGTGGTTGACCGCAATCGCGCCTTCTTGGATGGCCTTGACCCCGAATATTTCTCGTATTTACTTGACACGCACATTGAGACTGAAGATGAGAAGCGCGGCCTGGTCGCCCTAAAGATTGGTCTCCACCATTCCATCGAAACCTTATTCTCCCTGCTGGGCGCGTTCGTTCAGGCGCCCGATTGCGCGTATGCATGGATCGCAAAATGTTCGAACGCCGACCTTCGAACGTTTGTCGATCGCATCACTCAAGGCGACGCCAGTCTGATTTCAAAACTTGACGTCCCAAACATCTCATGGAAGTCCGTCTCTAACGCGGTTTTCAATACTTACCAACCGGGCACAGAACGCCAAGCACAGACGATTGAAAGGTTTGCATCGCTCTGGCGCACCCTTTCCCGTGAGCTTTTGGATCAGGCGGCGATTGATGAGTACAACGCACTAAAACACGGCTTCAGAATCAGATCGGGTGGATTCGCGCTTGCCGTTGGCGCTGAAGATACGTACGGAGTTCCGCCTCCCGACTCTGAGATGAAAATGATCGGCAAATCCAACCATGGCGCAACATTCCTCAAGATTGAAAACATGGCTGGAGGACGCTTAGGTCCGCACATCCGATCGCGTAAAACGTCGATCAATTGGACTACCGAGCGAGTGATCCTGCAGTTTCAATTGGTCGGGATGTCCATCAATAATGTTGTCTCTGGACTGAAAATTCTCAACGGCTATTCGGCGGGTACCTGCAAATTCCTTCGACCGCAAGAGGATGCGGACTTCGAAAAACCCTGGCAGCACAGTGTCGGTGTAACGAGAGCCAACTTTGATTACGTACTAGACGAAGACAGATTGCCGCCAGTCACAAAGACAGAACTCCTCTCCAAGCTTCGTAGCAAATGAAGGCGCTCAAATCCGGGGCGGACCAGCGTAATGCCTACAGCGTGGTCGCCGACACGTTGCACATCGAAGTCGTTGCGCGCCAGAGCCGCCCGCCCGGTTACTGAAAAATGAGAACGAAACGTTGATGTATATCTATGAGGAAAATAATAGTAAGTATTTGATTAAATTTAATATTTTTTCATTAACCTGAAAAAACCTTAATCCGAATTTCCGCAGTAACATGCTGTATCCATGTTGAAAACAAGCAAACGCCCCGAAGCAAAGGGGGATTGAAATTCACCTTTTATGGATTCTATTTCGCTTGAACTCAATAAGGAGCACGATCTATGGCCTATTGCCCGAGTTGCAGTACCACTATAGCGACCGATGCGCAGTCCTGCGAACAGTGTGGCGCGAACTTCGGTCCCGGTAGTTCTTGGAAACCTCTGGAGCAGTTGCACGCTTCGGTGCCTGAATATCGCCCGTGGATCCTCACGTTCCTCGGGTTCTTTCTCTTGGCTGATGCCATATTCGTGAGCATTCACCAGAATCTCAATACTCTCCTACTGCCGTCTAACTACTCATTGGAACAGCGAATCGTTACGTACACCTTTGTGTATTCCGCCCAGTTTCTCGGCGCATTCTCGATAGGCATGATTCTCTCGCTAGCGTACGGCTTCGTCGCCAACCAGCGCGGCAGGGTGTATCGTCAAACCACTTGGATGCGCGCATTAGCGATTGCTCTACTTCCCGCAGCAATACTGTTCTACGGTACATGGTTAGCCACGCAGCCCGCATGAATTACGCGCTCGGTCTCTATTTTTTCAGATAATAAACTTTGCGATTCAAGTAGTGATTTCCAGTATTCTGAAGACAAAGCTCAAGGCCATTGATGCCGATTGCGAGTGCGCTGTCGCTCCAGAGATAGACAACCTCTATGCCGCCGCGCGCTATGATGGCTCCAGATTTTGCGCACCATCATTTCAGAGCGCAGGAACCCTTTGGCTAGACCTAATCAAGAAAAAGGAGCGCGAGTTTGTAAAAGAGATATCTCGGGTTCTCGGCACACCGGGCGCAGTCCTTAGTGCCGAAGGGATAGCCGAGATGAAATGTTTTATCAATGCCATCTTCTCAGATGACCGATACGTCGAACGCATGCGGATATTCTCTGAAGGGGTGGGTAGAAAGGCTGCATCTTATGGCCTCATTTTTGATGCTGCAGCTCATCGCGTCGATATCCCCGAATCAGCCTATCGGGTGGGTGCGATGAATGCCCTGTCCAAAGCCCGTGTAAATGTTTGCGCTGAGATAGATCTCCTGAGCCATTCAAAGACACCTGATTCTGTCCGAGCTCTTTCTCAGTGGTTGCTTTATCTCCACGCACATCCTTGGCGTTCGTTGAGCACGTTAA
>JBFWOE010000006.1:0-62617 GCA_050250695.1 Burkholderiales bacterium | reverse complement strand
CCGTTTCAGCGATACACCGGCGAGCATCCGCCGTGCGCCGCCGCTGCTGGGCCAGCACACGGAAGCGGTGCTGCGCGAAGAACTCGGTTTCAGCGATGCCCGGATCTACAAATTACGCGCAGAAAAAGTGATTTAAAATCAAATACTTATATTTAGTCGCCCAATGATCACCGGACTCAGCCATGTCTCCATCGTCGTGCCCGACCTCGCCGCGGCACTGGAAAAGCTGCGCGTTCTGTACGGACTGACCGCGAGCACGATCAAGGTCAATGAAGAGCAGGGTGTGCGCATGACTTACATCGATCTCGGCAACGCGAAGATCGAACTGATGGAACCGTCGCGGCCGGGTTCGCCGGTGGCCAAGTTCCTCGAGCGCAATCCCAAAGGCGGCATTCATCATTTCTGCCTCGGTGTCGACAGCGTGGAGCAGACCACCAAGGAACTCACTGCTGCGGGGGCGCAGGTGCTGGGCGCCGGCAAGGTGCAACTGAACGTACACGGCGAACGCATTGCCTTCATGCATCCCAAGGACTTTCTCGGCGCATTGATCGAGTTGGAAGAAAACAAGTTGGAACAAAACCATGACTGAAAAGAAACAACGAATTACCGGCGATAAACTGCGTGGCTTCATCGCCAGCGCCTTTGAGGCAGTGGGCGTGCCGCAAGCAGACGCCAAAGCGATTGCGCAACTCATGGCACAGGCGGATATCAACGGCTCCGAAGGTCACGGCGTGTTCCGCCTTCCGCAATACATCCGCCGCATCAAGGGCAAGGCGGTCAACGTCAAGCCGGACATTCGTATTGAACGTGAAATGGCCGGCATGGCACTGGTGCACGGCGACAACGGCATGGGCCACCTGGTGATGAAGTTCGCCACCGAAAAAGCCATTGAGAAGGCGAAGACCGCTGGTGTCGCCTGGGTCGGCGCACGCTGGAGCAACCACGCCGGGCCTGCGTCGCTGTATGCAAGCATGCCGCTGGCGCACAACATGATCGGCCTCTACATGGCCGTGGGCAGTGCCAACCACCTGCCGCCCTGGGGCGGGCTGGACATGCTGCTGTCGACCAATCCGATTGCCGTCGCGGTACCCGCCGGCGAAGAGCCGGCCATCGTGCTCGACATGGCGACGACGGTTGCGGCGTACGGCAAAGTCAAAACCAAGGCGCAGCGGGGTGAAATGATGCCCGAGGGCTGGATGATGGATCGCCAGGGCAATCCGCTGACCGATCCGAAACGCGCGAACGAAGGTTTCCTGCTGCCGATCGGTGGTTACAAGGGTTACGGCCTGGCGCTGGTGATGGGTCTGCTTGCCGGCAACCTGAATGCTGCGGCGATGGGCAAGGATGTCGTCGATTTCAACAATGACGACACCACCGAAACCAACACCGGCCACACCATCGTCGCAATCAACATTGAAGCCTTTCAGGACCTGAAGGAGTTCAAGCAAGGCATGGACACACTGATCCGCGACATCCGCAATTCAAAACGCCTGCCCGGCGTCGACCGCATCCGCCTGCCGGGCGAGGGCACGCACAGCGCGCGTGCCGACCGCGAGAAATACGGCATCCCGATGCCGGAGGCCCTGCTCGTCGCGCTGGACCAACTCGCCGGCGAACTGAAGATCGCAAAACTCGCGCGCTGAATCCGGCTTGCCGGTGAGACCGAATGACGACCGCGGTTGCGACGGGACCGAACATCAGCGACCTGATTTCATGACGCGACGAATCCGTTCCGGACGCATGATTCTGCTGTCCGCCGTGCTTGCGCTGGCTGCCTGCGCGAATCCGCCGCGGTCCGGCGAGGTCGTGTGGGTGAGCGTTGCGGATATCTATACGCCTGTCGAGCTGAACCGCAGCTTCAACCGCCCTCTGTCCGGGCGTTTCGAAAGCGAGGGGTTCACAGGGAAAGATATCAAGGCCGGGCGCCTGCTTCGCGTGTCCTGCGCGCTGGGCACCGACTACACTTGGGGCAGTTACGCCTATCTGCCTGCGGGCATGACCGTGAAAAAGGGCGAAGTTTTGAGACTGAGGATCAGCCAGCCCGGCACCGACGACCGGATGGGCATGAATCCGGTCCTGGGCGCGGTGGAACATTTCAGGTGGCCGGGGGTTTTGCAGGCGTACCGTTACATACCCGACTGGAAGGAAAGGAACCTTGCGCTTAATTTCGAGCGGATACCGCTCGATTCCGGCCAGCAGGGCCGGTACGAGATTTCACATGGTTCCTATGTCATCCGCTGCCGGCAGGACCGGAGCGAATGACCGGGGGCTTCTGTAACGTCAGCCCGGCAGCGGCTCGTCGACCACGCCGTTGCTGAGGATGCCGATGCCTTCGACTTCGGATTCGATGACGTCGCCGGCGTTGAGGTACCAGTCGGGATTGGACTGCGCGCCGCCCCCGGGCGAGCCTGTGGCGATGATGTCGCCGGGCATCAGCGTGATCTGCGAGAAGTGCGCGACCAGCTGCGGGATGCTGAACAGCATGTCACGGGTGTTGCCGTCCTGGCGCGTTTCGCCGTTGACCCGGGTCTGTATGCGCAGGTGCATGGGGTCGGGTATCGCGTCGCGGCTGATCATCCACGGTCCCAGCGGCGCAAAGGTGTCGAAGGTTTTGGCGAGGAACATGTGCCCGCCCTGTTTTTCCAGCGCGCCGAGGTCGCGTGCGGTGATGTCGTTGATGATGGTGTAGCCGGCGATCACGTCGTAGGCCTGTTCCTCGGGCACATCCTTGCAGCGTTTGCCGATGACCACCGCGAGTTCGGTTTCGCAATCGAGCGCGCGGGTGATGCGCGGCTTGATGATGTCGCGCCCGGGGCCGGTGATCGAAGACAGGGTCTTGATGAAACCGGTGGGGATTTTCCCCGGAGCCTTGCCGGGAAGCTGCGTGTAACCTGGATAGTTGCGGCCGACCGCGATCAGCTTGGACGGCCGGATCGGTGCGTAGACGCGGCAATCGGCGAGCGCCAGGAAGACCGGTTCGCCGTTCAGGCCTTCGGCGTCGGGCGCGGCCTGCAGCAGGTCGAGCAGGTAGGTGTAGGCGTCGGCCAGCGCGATCCACGCCTGTTCGCCCATGTGCAGGAATTCGGTGATGTACGGCGGCATGTAGATGGCGGCGAGGTCGCGGCCCTTGGGGTTGCCGGCGCGCTGCACCAGGTGCAGCGCATAACCGGCGCGCAGGTCCGCGATCAGGTCGGGAGAGATCAGCACGCCGAGGCGGGCCAGGGTGCGCGGTTCGTTTTTCAGGCTGTAGCGAAGCAGTTTCACGGCGTTCCAGGGATCATGCGGAGAACATTGATCATAACAAACGCACAGCAGCGGCGACCCCGCCATCGCCGTGGTTTATTTTGGCGCCCCTGAAAGGATGTAACACTTTGTTTAAACAACCATATTCGTGACATATCACACGGATTGCCGTGTTTCGGCAGCAGATGCGTGGAACAATTCATAGTGCCCGCCGGCCTAAGGCGGGTATCGTCCATTTTGCGACGTGAAAAGGAAAAACAGGCATGAAAAAGCTTTTCACCGGAATGTTGCTGGTGATTTTTTCGGCGATAACGCTGCCGGCGTGGAGCCAGACCGCGCCCGACGTGCTGGTGCGTACCACGGTCGAAGAGGTGCTGGCCATCCTCAAGCAGAACAAGGACCGGCGGGTGCTCGAGGACATCGCCGAGAAAAAGGTGCTGCCGAACTTTGACTTCCGTGCGATGACCCAGCTTGCCATGGGCAAATCCTGGCGCGATGCGACGGCGGAACAGAAAAAGGCGCTGGAAAACGCGTTCCGCACGCTGCTGGTGCGCACTTACACCGCCGCGCTGGCCGAGGCGTCCAGTGTCGAGCGCAAGATTGAGGTCAAGCCGCTGCAGCTCAGGCCGGGCGATGATTACACCACGGTGCGCACGCTGGTGAAGGAGCCGGGCCGGCCGCCGCTGTCCATCGACTACCGGATGACGCTGACCGACAAGGCATGGAAAGTCACCGACATTGTCGCCGAAAACGCGAGCCTGGTAATCAGTTACCGCGGCACCTTTGCCAGCGAAATCGGGCGTTCGGGCATCGACGGGCTGATCAAGGTGCTCGAAGACAAGAACAAACAAGGCGCCTGATTCTGGCCGCGACCGCAACATCCGGCGGCACTGCCCGCCAACTGAGCCAGCGGCACGCGGGGTTTACACGGGACCGTGCCATGCGCTTTCTGCAGCCCGATTCGTTTTCCAGGCTGCTGGTGGCCGGATTCGCCCTGGTCGCGCTGCCGCTGATCATTGCCCTGGCCAACAACGCGATTTCGATCGACCGATTTGCCAATCGCAGCCAGCTCGCATTGCAGCAGGCCGTGCAATCCACGCAGTCCGGCCGCAAGCTCGCCGAAATGCTGGGAACGCTGGAGCGCAATGCGCGCCAGATGGCCATCGTCGGCGACCGTGCGCTGCTCGCCACCTATGAAATCAACCGCATGCAATTTCGCCGGACTATCGCTGAATTAGCGGCACTGCCGCTGGCCATCGAGCAGAAGGCTGCGCTCGATCAAATCGTCGCCGGTGAAGCGGCCATTTACGCGGTGCTGAACCAGGCGTCGCCGGGCAGCGACAGGATGCGGCGCGCGGCCGAAAGTTTCCCGGCACTGGCTGCCCACATGGGCGGCATCATCGACAGCGGCGACCGGATCATCAGCCGCGAGATCGAACAGATGCGCGAAACCGCGGCGCAGGCCCGGCTGGTCACGATCTGGCAGATGCTGGCGCTGGTGCCGGTGGCGCTGCTGCTTGCCGGCGGGCTCACCGTGCTCATCGCCCGGCCTATCCGCCAGATCGATGCGGCGATCCGGCGCATGGGCAGCGGGGATTTTTCCGCGCAGATCAGCGTCAGCGGCCCGCGTGACCTGCAGCTGCTCGGCCGGCGCATCGAATGGCTGCGCCATCGCCTGGGGGAACTCGAGCAGCAGAAAAACCGTTTCCTGCGCCAGGTGTCGCATGAACTGAAAACGCCGTTGACCGCGCTGCGCGAAGGCTCGGAATTGCTCTCCGAGGAAGCGCTGGGAAGGCTGACCCCCGAGCAGCAGGAGGTGGTCGGCATCCTGCGCGCCAACAGCATCGAGCTGCAGCTGCTGATAGAGGACCTGCTGTCTTACGGTGCCGCGGAGTTTCGCCGCAGCGAGATGCGCTTCGCGCCGGTCGAAGTGCGCCGGGTGGTTGCACGCGTACTCGACGACCAGAACCTCGCGCTGCGCGCACGCGCGCTGCGCATCGCGCCGCGCATCGACGACATCACGCTCGAGGCTGATTTCGAGAAACTGCGCGTGATGCTCGACAACCTGCTGTCGAACGCGGCGAAATTTGCGCCGGAAGGCAGCGTGATCGGGCTCGAGGTGCGCAGCGACGGCCGGCAGGTGGTGCTGGAGGTTGCCGACACCGGGCCCGGCATTCCGCCGGCCGAGCGTGAACGCGTGTTCGATCCGTTCTATCGCGGGCGCAATGTCGCCGCCGGCAGGTTGCGCGGATCCGGAATCGGTTTGTCGATTGTCCGCGATTATGCGCAGGCCCATGGCGGATCGGTGGAGGTGCTGGACGAGCAGGAGCGTCCCGGCGCCCGCCTGCGCTTGAGCCTGCCATTGCGGCAGGTGCAGGCATGAACCTGAAGACCGTATCGGCGGGGTTGCTGCTGCTGGCGCTCTCCGGCTGTGGCGCCATCGGTGGCCCCGGGCGGGACGCGCCGGCGGGAGTAAAGGACATGCGCGGTGCCGGCGTGGACGAGATGCTCGCCGAGTATGTGCGGTTGCGCAGACTGCCGGCGGCCGAACTCGCACGCGAACAGCAAAATGCGCGAGCGGAGTACAACCGGCTGCGCACGGACATTAACCGGGTGCGATATGCATTGTCGCTGGCTGTTCCCGGCGCGGCACCGAACGATGAAGTGCGGGCACTGGATGCGCTGGATCCGCTGGTGCGCAATGGCACAAGCCGGTGGCACGGGCTTGCGGTGCTGGTGTCAGGGTTCCTGCAGGAGCAGCGCAGGAGCGACCGCCGTGCCCGGGACCTGCAGCAGAAACTGGATGCGCTCCTGAACCTGGAGCGCAAGATGACCGGACGCGAAAGCGGGGGAGCACGGAAACGATGAACATGCTGATTCAGGAGCAGGCCAGGCCGAACAACGCGCAGGTGCTGGTGGTCGACGACGATCCGGGATTGTTGCGCCTGATGCAGTTGCGCCTTGGTGCCGCGGGCTACGGCGTGGTGGCTGCCGACAGCGGCGAGCGTGCGCTGGCGCAGCTCGCGGTGTCGCGGCCGCGGGTGGTGGTCACCGACCTGCAGATGGGCGGCATGGACGGCATCGCGCTTTTCGAGGCGATACGCGCGGAAAATCCGGCATTGCCGGTGATCATATTGACTGCTCACGGCACGATTCCCGACGCGGTTGCTGCGGTCAAGGGCGGTGTATTCGGTTACCTGACCAAGCCCTTCGATGCCAGGGCGCTGCTGGTCGAAATCGAACGCGCGCTGACGGTGTCGGGCGTGTTGTGCGCGGCGGGGGAGGATGACGGTGCGTGGCGCGCGCCCATCGTCACCCGCAATCCGGCGATGGAAGAGGTGCTGGCCAAGGCACGGCTGGTGGCCGCGGGCGATGCTTCGATCCTGATCCGCGGCGAGTCGGGCACCGGCAAGGAATTGCTGGCACGTGCGATCCACGCGGCGAGTCCGCGCCATGCCCGTCCGTTCGTCGCCATCAACTGCGGCGCGATCCCGGAACCGTTGCTCGAATCCGAGCTGTTCGGGCACGTCAAGGGCGCATTCACCGGCGCGGTGCGCGACAACCGGGGTTTGTTCCAGGCAGCCAATGGCGGCACGCTGCTGCTCGATGAAATCGGGGACATGCCTCCCACGCTGCAGGTCAAGCTGCTGCGCGTGCTCCAGGAAAAACAGGTGCGGCCCGTGGGTGGTGCGCAGCACGCGCCGGTCGATGTGCGGGTGATTTCCGCCACACACCGCGACCTCGAGGCGGAAATGGCCGCGGGGAATTTCCGCGAGGATCTTTACTACCGGCTCAAGGTGGTGGCGTTGTCGCTGCCGTCGCTGGCCGAACGGCGCGAGGACATCCCGCTGCTGGCGGGTCACTTCCTCGGCGAACTCGCAGGGCGTTACAAGAAGTATGTCGCCGGGCTCGCCCCCGAAGCAGTGGAATCGCTGGTCGCCGCGCCATGGCCGGGCAACGTGCGCCAACTGCACAATGTCATCGAGCAGTCGGTGGCGCTGGCCACGACGCCGCTGATACCCGCCAGCCTGGTGCAGCAGGCGATACAGCGCGAGCAGACCGAATTCACCTCTTTCGAGCAGGCACGGCACAAGTTCGAGCGCGACTACCTTGCACAGCTGCTGAAAATAACCGAAGGCAATGTCACCCAGGCGGCGCGGCTGGCCAAACGCAACCGTACCGAGTTCTACAAGCTGCTTCAGCGCCACCAGCTGGAACCCCGCCAGTTCAAACCGCAGCGCGCCTGATTTCCGGCGCCGGCAACATTTCCTGAATACCGGAACGTCGCGTCGGCCGCGGCTGGCTGTCGCGCGGGAGCGACAGGCCGGGATCCCGATGCCGATTAAAAAAGCGCCGGCTGTGGATAAGTCCATGCCGCCCGGTTCCGCAATTCGTGCGGAATATTCCACGCAAGTCCTTTACGCAGCAGGGTTTTTCCGGGAATCCGCGCGGCAGGCCGGAATTTTTTGTAGGAAAAACTCGTACATCTTTGCTTCAGAGGTACTCACGTCACTTTTGGACGAATTCCACTCAGAAATTGCAAAGCGCTGCGCAACAATGGCACCGCGGTCAGGAAAGCCGTCGAGAGTCCAAAGCAGACAACAACCCGGAGAAGACATGAATACCGAAAAGCTGATGGAAGAAATTCGCGAAGCCAATCTCGGCTACATGCTGCTGGCGCAGCAGATGATCAAGTCCGACAAGGCAGCGGCGATGTTCCGTCTCGGCGTGAGCCAGGACGTGGCGGATGTGCTGGAGTCGCTGTCCCCGGGGCAGATACTCAAGCTTGCCACCTCGAACATGCTGCTGTGCCGGTTCCGGCTGGATGACCGCCTGATCATGAACATGGTCACCGAGTACAGCCATAACAAGCTGATGGCTTCTTCCCATGCCGTCGTGATGATGGCCAGCCAGCCTGCGGCAGGGCTGGCCTGAGCATCGATTCCATCATTCAGGGGAAAACAGCCATGCGCATGAAAAGCGTTGTTACGGACGCAGGGCAGGTGCAGCTCGCCATCGATCTGGTCCGGCTGGGGGCGCGCCTGCAGGTGCTTGAATCGGAAACCGGCCTGAGCCGGGAAAGATTGCTCAAGCTCTACAAGGAAGTCAAAGGGATGTCACCGCCCAAAGGCATGCTGCCGTTTTCCACCGACTGGTTCATGAGCTGGATGCCCAATATTCATTCCTCGATGTTTCTCGATACCTACCGGTACCTCTGTGCACATACGCAGACCCGCGGCATCACCGTGGTGATGACAGCCTACCGCCTGTACCTGGAACACCTGCATGTGAACAAGCTCGATGCCGTGCTTTCATTCACCCGGGCCTGGAGCCTGGTGCGGTTTTTCGAGGCCAACATGCTCAGTACCGCGCCATGCCGGGAATGCGGAGGCGAATACGTGGTTCACGCCATGGATCTGCACGACCGCTTTGTCTGCGGCCTTTGCCACGTGCCCTCGCGCGCCGGCAAGACCCGGCAGATGGCCGTTGCCACCAGCGCAGCTGCCCTGGGGGCACGCCAACAGATCAGGCCGCCCGTAGCGGCCGGCAAATCCCCCAGAATGGCGGTTACCGCCTGATTTTTTGCGGAATCCGGCTAAAGCCGGACCGCTTTTCTTCCGTTATTTACCCTGCCGGGCGGGCCTTCTGGCCTGCCCGGCGCGTCTGCGGACCATGATGGTCGTGGATGCTGCGGTGGTGTCGGATAACGTGGAGTCGGGCGGACTGTGCTGGTCATTCTGGGGTATGTGATAGTGACGGCATCCGTGATCGGCGGTTACGCGCTGGCCGGGGGCCATGTTGCGGCGCTGTTCCAGCCGCTGGAGCTGCTGATGATCGGCGGTGCCGCGCTGGGCGCGTTCGTCGTCGGCAACAATGGCAAGGCCATCAAGGCCACGCTCGCGGCTTTGCCGAAAACGCTGGGCGGATCCAAATACACCAAGGCCGCGTACATGGACCTGATGGGGCTGCTGTACGACATCCTGGCCAAGGTGCGCAAGGAAGGCCTGATGACCATCGAAGGTGATGTCGAGAATCCGAAACAAAGCCCGATATTTTCCAAGTATCCGCGCATACTCGGCGACCACCACGTCATGGAGTTCATCACCGATTACCTGCGCCTGATGGTCGGCGGCAACCTCAATACCTTCGAAATAGAGAACCTGATGGACAACGAGATCGAAACCCACCACCAGGAAGGCCATGTACCGGTGCATGCGGTGGCCCGGCTGGGCGACGGCATGCCGGCCTTCGGGATCGTTGCGGCGGTGATGGGCGTGGTGCATACGATGGGGTCTGTGGGCAAGCCGCCGGCCGAACTCGGCATCATGATTGCGCACGCGCTGGTCGGAACCTTCCTCGGCATCCTGCTGGCCTACGGTTTTGTCGGGCCGCTGGCCACGCTGCTGGAACAGAAACTCGATGAATCGACCAAGATGTTCCAGTGCATCAAGGTCACGCTGCTGGCAAGCCTTAACGGCTATTCGCCGGCACTGGCGGTGGAGTTCGGGCGCAAGGTCCTGTATTCGACGGAACGCCCGTCGTTTGCCGAGCTCGAAAAACACGTCAAGCGCAAGTAACGCATTGCCGAGCAGGTTGCATCATGGCCGACGAATCCCAACGCCCCATCATCGTCAAGCGGATCAAGAAGGTCGCCGGCGGACATCACGGCGGCGCCTGGAAGATCGCCTACGCCGACTTCGTTACCGCGATGATGGCCTTCTTCCTGCTGATGTGGCTGCTGGGGTCGACGGCCAAGGGCGATCTCAAGGGCATAGCGGATTTTTTCAGTACCCCGCTGAAGGTGGCGCTGGCCGGCGGCAGCGGCAGCGGCGACAGTTCGCACATCATCAAGGGCGGAGGCAAGGACCTCACGCGCAGCGAAGGCCAGGTCATGAATGGCGAACTGCCGACGGACCGCCGCATGATCAACATCAAGGCAGCACAGGCCGAGATCGAACGCCGGGAACAGATCAAGCTGGCTGAACTCAAGCTCAAACTCGATAACGCGGTGGAATTGAGCCCAGCGCTGCGCCAGTTCCGCGAACAACTGCTGATCGACATAACCACCGAGGGGTTGAGGGTGCAGATCGTCGATGCGCAGAACCGGCCGATGTTTGCTTCGGGCCGGGCCGACCTGCAGCCGTATGCCCGGGAGATTCTCCATGAAATCGGGCGCGCGCTGAACGGCGTCGAGAACCGCATCAGCATATCCGGCCACACTGATGCCGCGCCTTACGCTTCCGGGGAGCGCGGTTACAGCAACTGGGAACTGTCGGCCGACCGGGCCAATGCATCGCGCCGGGCGCTGGTGCAGGGCGGCATGGATGACGGACTGCTGGTGCGGGTGATCGGCATGGCAGCAGCCGTGCCGCTGGACCGCAACGATCCGTTTAATCCCCTGAACCGCCGCATCAGCCTGATCGTGATGAACAGGAAGACGCAGGATGCCGTGAACCGCGACGGAGCCAAAGTTGAAGTCAATTCGGCCGCCAGACTCGAATTGCCGCGCACTGCCCCGGACGCTTCCTGAGCCGCGCTGGCAGGCGCTGCCCCCGGCGGCGCGCGTTGCGGTGCTGCACGCCGCGTGCATTGCCGTCGCGCCAGTGTTCGCGCAATGGCTGCCGCTGCGCTGGACGCTGACAGAGGGCCTGCTCGCGGCTGCCGGCGGTGCCCTGCTCGGATTGGCGCCGTGGTGGATGCTGATCAACGCCTGTTTTGTCCCGGCACTGGACCTTGCGCTGAACCTGGCGTTGCCGCCGGCGGCTTGGCTGGCCGCGTTCCTGACCATGACGCTGTTGTACTGGAGCGTGGCGACGACCCAGGTGCCATTGTTTCTGTCGAGCGACGTTGCGGCCGGTGCGCTCGCGCGGGTGGTGTCTGCGGCGGGATGCCGGAACCTGCTGGACCTGGGCTGCGGTGACGCCCGTTTGATCGCGCGGCTGGCCGCCAGCTGTCCGGGAACGGTGTGCGGCGGCATCGAACACGCCCCCTTGCCGTGGCTGGCCGGCAAACTGCGCTTGTGGTCGGGCGCCGCCTGCAGCCTGCGCCGCGGCGATTTCTGGGCCGAGTCGCTGACGCCCTATGACTGCGTGTATGCCTATCTTTCACCGGTACCGATGCCGGCGCTGTGGAACAAGGCGCAGCGGGAAATGCGTCCGGGTGCTCTGTTCGTCAGCAATTCGTTTCCGGTGCCTGGCGTCAAACCAGAAAGCGTTGTGAACCTCGATGACGGATGGGGGGGATGCCTGCATATTTACCGCATCCCGGGTCAGACTGCATGAAAACGTTTTCCGCAGACCGCATCGACTACTGGGTGGGCAGGCTCGGCCACGGCGACCTGCCGGTACTCGCTCGCACCGCCGCCGAACTCTCGAGGCTGGCGGCCGACGAAGACATGGCCACGCCGCAGAAGGTCTCCGACATCGTGCTGCATGATCCGCTGATGACTTTCAAGGTCCTGCAGTTCATCCAGCTGCACCGGCACGCCAGCCAGGAAACCGAAATCACCACGATCGCCCATGCCCTGATGATGCTCGGGCTGTCGCCGTTTTTCCGGCATTTCAGCGGGCAGCCGACACTGGAGGCGCTGCTGAGGACGAATTCCCCGGCGCTGTCGGGCGCACGCATGGTGGCCAGCCGGGCGCGCCATGCCGCGCTGTATGCGCGGGACTGGGCGGCTGTCCGGCACGACATCGAAGTCGACGAAGTCATGGCGGCAGCGTTGCTGCACGATGTGGCGGAGTTGCTGCTGTGGTGCGCGGAGCCGGATCTGGCGCTGCAGATCGATCGGGAGATGCAGGCTGATCGCACCTTGCGCAGCGAACAGGCGCAGCGCAAGGTGCTCGGCATCTCGCTGGTTGACGTGCAGCTGCATGCGGCACGTGCCTGGCGCCTGCCCGAAGTGCTGCAGGGGATGATGAATGACCATCGCGTCACCCGGCCGCGTGAGGCCAATGTAATCAACGCCGTGGCGGTCGCACGGCATAGCGCGCGCGGCTGGCAGGATGCGGCACTGGTGCACGACTACAGGGAAATCGGCAGGCTGCTCGGGCAGTCCGCCGATTCGGCGCGTGCCAGGGTGGTGCGCGTGGCCTTGCAGGCTGCACGGGAATGGACCTGGTACGGCGTGCGTCCCGCCGCGGCCTGGCTGCCGCTGATCGCAGAGCTGCCGCTCCCCGCCGAAGCCGCGGCGATCGCCTGAAATAAGGCCCGAAACCGGGGCTTCTTCCGGACTGGCGTGACTGCGGCCCTGCGGATAATCCTCGCATCCGCAGTCATCCCCCGCATGCCGGCACATGGCAGAAGAATCCGATCTTGAACGCTCAGAAGCACCCTCACCACGACGCCTGGAGCAGGCGCGCGAAGAGGGTCAGGTCGCGCGCTCGCGCGAATTCTCCGCATTCGCGGTGCTGATGGCCGGTGCTGCCGGATTGTGGTTTTCCGGGGCGCAGCTGTTTGACGGATTGAGCCGGATGATGGCGCACGCCCTGCAGGCCGCGCCACTCGTGGCGGATGAGCGGCTGATGGCTGTAGCGCTGGCCCGGCAGTCGCTGGAAACCTGGTGGCTGGCGGCGCCGCTGCTGGTCGCGCTTCTGCTGGCGGCGTTTGCGGCGCCACTGGGATTGTCGGGCTGGCTGTTTACCCCCAAGCCGCTGGAACCCGATTTTTCACGGCTGAATCCCCTGGCCGGGTTCAAACGGATGTTTTCAGGGCACGCCCTGGCCGAACTGGGCAAGGCGCTGGGCAAGGCGCTGGTCATCGGCGCGGTGGCGGTCGGGGTGATCGTATCCCAGTCGCCACAGTTCTCGGCGCTGATCGCCCAGCCGCTCGAATCCGGCATTGTCACCACAGGCCGGTTGCTGATGTGGTGCTTCGCGGTGATCGCCGGGTCGATGATATTGATCGTCGTCGTGGACATTCCCGTGGAGTTGTGGCGTCACACCAGCAAGTTGCGCATGTCGCGCGAAGAGGTGAAGAAAGAGGCCAGGGAAACAGAGGGCGACCCGATCGTGAAAGCAGCGGTGCGCAGCCAGCAACGGGAAATGGCGCGCCGGCGGATGATGGCCGATGTGCCGAAGGCGGACGTCGTGGTCACCAATCCGACGCACTATGCAGTGGCCTTGTCCTATTCCGACAACTCGATGCGCGCGCCGCGGGTGGTCGCCAAAGGTGCGGAACTGGTGGCGGCGCGCATCCGCGAGATCGCCCGGGCGCATCACGTGCCGGTACTCGAGTCACCGCCGCTGGCGCGCGCGCTGTATCGCCATGCGGAGATCGGCGACGAGATACCGGAGACGCTGTATGCCGCGGTCGCCGAAGTGCTGGCCTACGTGTTCCAGCTGCGGCATCACCATTCCCACGGCGGCCCGGCACCGAAACCGCCGGCAGAAGTTGCGGTTCCCTCCGCGCTTGATCCCGGGGCTGGGACATCGTGAACGCCGTCCTGCGACTGAACATGGCCCGTGCCGAACTGCTGAGGGGCATGGCAGGACCGCTGCTGATCGTCATGATCCTGGCGATGATGATCCTGCCGCTCCCGCCGTTTCTGCTGGACGTGCTGTTCACATTCAACATAGCGTTCTCGATCATGGTGCTGATCACCGGACTGTACGTGGTGAAACCGCTTGATTTCGCGATATTCCCCACAGTGCTGCTGGTGACAACGCTGCTCAGGCTGTCGCTGAACATCGCCTCCACGCGGGTGGTTCTGCTCAATGGCCATACCGGACCGGATGCGGCAGGCAAGGTCATCGAATCGTTCGGACATTTTCTGGTCGGCGACAACTACGCGGTCGGCCTGGTGGTTTTCGTGATCATGGTGGTCATCAATTTCGTGGTGATAACCAAGGGCGCGGGGCGTATCGCCGAAGTCAGCGCCAGATTCACGCTGGATGCCATGCCCGGCAAGCAGATGGCGATCGATGCCGACCTTAATGCCGGGTTGATCGGAGAGGACGAGGCCCGGCGCCGTCGCAGCGAAGTCGCGCAGCAGGCCGATTTTTACGGCTCGATGGATGGCGCCAGCAAATTTGTCCGCGGGGACGCCATCGCCGGCATCATCATCGTGATCGTCAACATCCTGGGCGGGCTGGTGATCGGGGTGATGCAGCACCAGATGGACGTGTCGGCTGCAGCCAAGACCTACATGCTGCTCAGCATCGGTGACGGCCTGGTGGCGCAAATCCCGGCGCTGGTGATTTCGACGGCCGCCGGCCTGGTGGTGACGCGTGTCGGCACCGACCAGAACATGGGCCAGCAGCTGGCGGCCCAGATGCTGGCGAAGCCCCAGGCGCTGGGTATTACGGCCGGGATCATCGGCGCCATGGGTTTGGTGCCCGGCATGCCGCATCTGGCCTTCCTGCTGCTGGCGGGCGGCCTCGGCTACGCGGCACATTACGTGGCGCGGCGGGGAGCGATCCCGGCGCCTGCGCAATCCCCGTCCCAGGCGCCGGCCGCGGAAAACGCGGAGGTAACCTGGAATGACGTGGTGCCGGTGGACCAGCTGGGTCTGGAAGTGGGTTACCGGCTGGTGCCGCTGGTGGATCGCAATCAGGACGGTGAACTGCTGAAGCGCATCAAGGCGATACGCAAGAAATTTGCGCAGGACATCGGTTTCCTGCCGCCGTCCATACACATCCGCGACAATCTCGAACTTCGGCCGGGTGGTTACCGCGTGTTGCTCAAGGGGGTGGAGATCGCCTACCACGATGCGCATCCCGGCATGTTCCTGGCCATCAATCCGGGAAGGGTGACCCAGCAGGTCAACGGCATCGCCACGACGGATCCGGCCTTCGGGTTGCCGGCAGTCTGGATCGATGCCCAGTTCCGCGATACCGCGCAGGCTGCGGGCTACACCGTGGTAGACGCCAGCACGGTGATTGCCACCCACATTTCGCAGTTGATGCACAGCCATGCTGCTGAACTGCTCGGGCGCCCCGAATTGCAGCAACTGCTCGATCACGTGACCCGTGACGCACCCAAGCTGGTCGAGGACCTGACACCCAAGCTGTTGTCGCTGTCGACGGTGCAGCGCGTGCTGCAGAACCTGCTCGACGAGCAGGTGCATATCCGCGACATGCGTTCGATCATCGAGGCGCTGTCAGCGCATGCGCCACGCACCCAGGATGTCGCAGAGCTTGCTGCCGAGGTTCGGATTGCGCTGGGGCGGGCGATTACCCAGCAGATATTTCCCGGCGCCTCCGATGTGCAGGTCATTGCGCTGGATCCGGGTGTTGAACGCCTGCTGATGCAGGCGGCCGCCTCCGACAATGCCGTGATCGAGCCCACGCTTGCCGAAAACCTGCAGCGCAGCGTGCAGGCAGCGGCTGCACAGCAGGAGCAAAACGGAATGCCCGCGGTATTGCTGGTACCGCAGCAGTTGCGGGTGCTGCTGTCACGATTCCTGCGGCGGTCGATAAGCCAGTTGCGGGTGTTGTCACACAGTGAAGTTCCGGATATCCGGACGATCAAGGTTGCAGCCATAGCGGGGGGACGTTCATGAATGCGAGAAAGTTTTCAGGGCGCAATTCCCGGGAAGTTCTGCAAAAGGTGAAGCAGGCCCTGGGCGCCGATGCGATGATCATTGCCAACAACGCGGTTGATGACGGCATTGAAGTGCTGGCATTGTCTTCGCAGGCCATCGGGCTGGGCACGGCGATGTCCGCCGCGGGCGGCAGCGGCAGTGCCGGGCCTGTTGCGGCAACGGCAGCTGCAACGCCGCCGCCGGGGGCTATCGCCGGTGCCCATGAGATTCTTGATGAAATCCGGCGCATGCGCAGCCTGCTGCAGGGCGAACTGGCGGCGCTTTCCGTCAGCGACCTGCAGCGCCGAAACCCGGTGGCGACCGCCCTGCTGCGCGAACTGCTGGTGGCCGGATTCACGCCGCCCATCGCGCGGGCATTGACCGCCAAGTTGCCGATGGGGGAATCGGTGGATGTTGCGCGGCGCAGAATTGCCTTCGCCATCGAGCAGAAGCTGCAGACTGCGCCCGCGGACGATATCGTGGAGCGCGGCGGCGTGTTTGCGCTGGTCGGGCCCACCGGCGTGGGGAAGACGACCACGGTGGCCAAGCTGGCGGCACGTGCGGTGGTTCGTTACGGCGCCGCAGATGTCGCCCTGCTGACTACCGACAGCTTCCGCATTGCTGGGCAGGACCAGTTGCGCATCTACGGGAAAATCCTCGGGGTTCCGGTACATGCCATCAAGGATGCCGGGCATCTCGGGCAGATGCTTGCGGACCTGAAGGAGCGCAAGCTGCTGCTGATCGACACCATGGGCATGAGCCAGCGCGACCGCCAGGTCGCGGACCAGGCAACGTTGCTGGCGAGCGCGCCCGCCGTCAGGCGCGTACTCCTGCTTAATGCCACGGCCAGTGCACCCACGCTTGACGAGGTGGTCGCAGCCTACGTGGCGCCAGGACACGAAGGCTGCATCATCACCAAGATCGACGAAGCCGCCAGCCTTGCGCCCGCGCTCGACGTCTGCCTGCGCCACCGGCTTACATTGCATTACGTCACCAATGGCCAGCGCGTGCCCGAGGATGTCCATCTGCCCAACCGCTCGTATCTGTTGCACCGGTCGTTGAAGACGGCGGTCCCGGACGCGCAGACCGACATGGAAGCGCTGACCCTGATGGCGGGAACGCCGCCGGCCATCCCGTCGCCCGGAGGCATGCATGTTTGATGGACGCAGGGATCAGGCAGAGGGCTTGCGGCGACTGCTGGCTGCCGAAGGTCCGCGCAGTTTTTCATTTTTTGGCGCGCGGCCCGGGTGCGGCGTGACCAGTTGCGTGATCAGCCTCGGAGCGGCATTGGCACAGACCGGCCGTGACGTGCTGCTGATTGATGAGCACGACGGCGCGTCGAACATCTCGGGTCAGCTCGGCCTGGCCGCCGGGCGGGAAGGACGACGTCCGGCACCGGGTCACCGTAGCGCTGCGCTCGCCGGGATTTCGCTGGCGCCCGGCCTGCGCTTGCTGCCGGCCGCGGGTGGCGTCGCAGATGTGGAAAGGTACGGTTCCGGATTGTCCGGCGAGCCGCGCGACATCGTGCTGATTGATGCGTTATCGCCTTCGAACTGGAAAAATCCCGCGCTCGGCAATGCTGCTCATGAGGTCGTGGTGGTCATGCAGGCCGATGCGACTTCGATCACCCGGGCCTACTCGGTGATGAAGCGGTTGCGCGCGGAGCATGGCATCAGCCGGTTCCGGGTGCTGGTGAATCATTGCAGTGACGGGGTTGCCGCCCGACGCGCCGTGCGCAACCTGACGCAGGCGGCGCGGGGATTCCTGGATGCCTCGCTGCAGTATGCCGGGGCGGTCCCGCTGGACCCTGCGTTCGCGGTGGCGGAGCGCCGCCGCGAATCCCTGTTTGACAGCCGTCCGTCCGTGGCGTCGGCCCGGGTATTCCGCCAGCTTGCACTGGACATGCTGGTGCGCGCACCGGGACTGTCGCACGGGCGTCCTGATGCATCCGGGCGGTCGCCGATATTCAATCAACGCAGCCACAGCCTGGCTGCAGCAGGAGGCTGAACATGTACGATTCGGGCAACGAGGTGCAGGTGGAGCAGTGCGTGGTGCGGTTTGCGCCCCTGGTCAAGCGCATCGCGCATCACATGATGGCGTCCCTGCCACCGTCCGTCGAAATCGACGACATCATCCAGTCAGGCATGATGGGCCTGCTGGATGCTGCCCGTCGCTATACCGAGTCCGAAGGCGCCCAGTTCGAAACCTACGCCGTGCAGCGCATCCGCGGCGCGATGCTCGACAGCCTGCGGCAGTCGGACTGGCTGCCACGTTCGCTGCGGCGCTCGTTGCGCCGCATCGAAACGGCGATATCGAGGCTGGAGCAGGCCCACAGCCGGCCGCCTTCCGAACGCGAGCTTGCGGCTGCGCTCGACATGCCGCTCGAGGATTACCAGCACCTGTTGCAGGAAGCACGCGGTTACCAGCTGGTTTCGTACGAGGATTTCATGGGCGGGGAAGACGAGTCTTTCATTGACCGTTACTGCAGCGATGGCCGCCCCGATCCCCTGGCATTCCTGACGGACCGCGCGGTTCGCGAGGAACTGGCCGAAGCAATTGACGAGTTGCCGGACCGGGAAAAAAAGGTCATGGGGCTGTATTACGAACAGGAACTCAACCTGCGGGAAATCGGGGAGGTGCTGGGAGTCAGTGAATCACGGATCTGCCAGCTGCATACCCAGGCCATTGCCCGCTTGCGCGTCAGGCTTCGCAACGCGGCGGTTTGACCGGCCGGTTCAAAAGTGTCCGGCTGGCGGGACAGTTTGATTCAGCGAGCGGCGAGGAAACGGGAATTCAGGGAAAACAGCCGGGCAGGGCGCCCCGACGCCTTGGCGGCGACCGGGAAGTGGAAAAATATCATGCAGCGCCGAGCCTGCGGCCGCTCCAGGCATTGACGGTCTGTCCCTGGCGGCCGTACAGCTGGGAACGACCGGTGAACCCGTTGAGCACCGTCAGCGCCTGGACATTGGCATGCAGCCGGCCGGCAATCAAGGCGCCGTTTTCCTGGTTCGCGCGCCAGGCCTTGCGGGTAACCATCATCAATTCCCGCCATTCTTCCGCCAACGCGAGGGCATCCGGTTGACCGGCAAACAGGTGCTCAACGCCGTCACGGCCTTCGGGCAAGCGCAATGAATTCAGGAGTCCGTTGCGCCGTGACGCGTAGCCGGTGAGTTGGGTGAGGAGTTGTGATTTTCCGGGGAGGCCGGCAGCGACTTTATCGGCGTCCCCTGCGGCGAGCGCCGCCTGTTCTTCTTCAAGCAGCACCAGAAAGGACTGCATGGCCGCACGTTCTTCGCGCAGGCCGTCGAGCAACGCGCCGGTCCGCATCAGGCGATCGTTCATGCCTTGTGCGAATCCAGAAGCTCACGCACGGTGTCGATCAGCCTGTCGGCAACGACATCCGGATTGACCTTGAAGCGGCCTTCGGCGATGGCCTGCTTGATTTCGGCGACGCGCGCGGTGTCCACGATTTTCGTGTCGCCCAGCCGGGTCTCGATTTCTCGCATGCGCGCGGACAGGGTGCTCAGCTGGACGCTGGCGCTGGTTCCGGACCGGGCCGGTGCCTCGCCGGTGCGTGCGTTGGGGTTTTTGTCGTCGGTGATGATTCCCGCGGCAGGTGTTTTGATGCCGCTTCCGCTGATTTTCATGGTGTGGTCCTGAAAGTATGGCGCCTGTCTAGGCATTAACGGCTGCATGCCCGGGAAGCTTTAGCCGCCCGGGTACCGCCGTCGTGCAAGGAATTACGGCAGCTGGCATGGATACTTGAGAAATATCATAAGCAATTGTTTTTATTGACTATTTACTTCAACCACCCCGCCATGGCGGGCGATGCCGCTGACGGTCTGGCCGGAAGGGCTGCGCACCGGGATGACTTGCCCCAGCTGGCCGTGGGCCAGTGCCTTGCCGTCGGCGGTGACTTCGAAACCCTTGCCGCGCGACACCAGTTTTACGTTTTGGCCCTGCTTGATGACCGTGGGAGCCCGCAACAGGTCGGTACGCAGGGGCTGTCGAGCGCCGATCGAGGCCGCGACCGTGCGTCCCATGACCAGGGCCGGATCCTGCGCAATGCCCGCAGGCAATTGCGTGAGGTCGCCGCTGGCGGTGGCGATGTCAGCGGGCTGTATGGTGTGCCCCTGAACCAGGGCGCGCGATGCAACCAGGTAAGGTCCGCTGACACGCACCATGACCGGCACGTAAATCGTCCACGAAACCGGATTTGTGCAGCGGACCCCGACATGGGTTTTTCCCCAGAGCCGGGCGCCGGGCGCCATGAAGGCTTCCGGTGCCGTGCAGGACGGCAGCGAGAGGCGGCTATCGATGGCGCCGATGCTGTAGTCAACCACGCCGGGCTGGCCGATGCTCTGGGTGCGCAGGAATTCCTCGACTGCCGCGCTGATGGCGCCGGGATTCTGCTGGGCGGCCGCCGCGCGGCCGTGGCCGGCGGCGGCGAAGAGCAGCACGCCCGCCATGAGCAGCGCCATCTGTGTGTGATTCATGGTGTCCCTCCTGTGCCGTTGATGGCCGCGCAGATTCACGCATTGCCGGATACGGCAAATTCTGCCGCTGTCCGATCAGGGCCGAGGGTCGGAATTGACCCGCTTTTGCCGCTCTAATCGGGCGCTGTTGCAGCCTGAGCCGGACCTAAGATGCAGGCACATTAAATGCAATGACTGCGGCGACGGAGGGCAATATGGGCAAAAGGCACGACGAAATGTTTACGGCAGCACGCGTCACGGATTGAAGCCATGAAGTCCGCACTTGACCAGATGTTGTCATTCCACGAGCAGGCCCTGCAGGCAAGGGCGCTGCGACAGCAGGTCATCGCTTCCAACATCGCCAATGCAGACACGCCGGGTTACAAGGCGCGCGATTTTGATTTCCATGCCGCCATGGACACGGCAAGACGCGCTGCCGGAGTGCTGGCGCAAACCGCAGCCGGCCACGTGAGCGGCAATGCGGGAAACGCCGCCGGCGGACCGTTGCTTTACCGCTCGACCGTGCAGGCCAGCGTGGACGGCAACAGCGTTGATATCGACGTGGAGCGCGCGCAGTTTGCCGACAACGCGCTGCGCTACGAGGCCAACCTGATGTTCATCAGCGGGCAGATCAAAACCATGCTGGCCGCCATACAAGGATAACGACATGTCACTGTTCAGGGTGTTTGAAGTGGCAGGGAGCGCGCTTACCGCTCAATCCCACCGGCTGAATACGACGGCATCCAATCTTGCCAACGCCGATTCGGTGGCCGACCCCGGCGGCACGCCTTACCGGGCGAAACAGGTCGTGTTTACGACGGCTGCCTCAGGCAATGAAGGAGTCGCGGGGGTCAGGGTTTCGGGCGTCATTGAGGACCAGTCGCCGTTGCGCAGGGTGTATGACCCCAAGCATCCCGCGGCCGATGCCAGCGGGCATGTCTCGCTGCCCAACGTCAATGCGGTCGAAGAGATGGTCAACATGATATCGGCCTCGCGTTCCTACCAGACGAATGCGGAGATCATGAACACCGCAAAATCGTTGCTTCTGAAAACCCTCAACATCGGACAATAGGCGGGCACATGGCGATTCCATTGTTGCAGGCAGTAAGCGCCGGACTCAGTGCGTTCAACGCGGTGAATACCGTATCTTCCCTGCTTGGCGGCGAGAAATCCGCCGCGGTGTCGTCGAACGGCGCCGCCGCGGCGACTGCCGTTTCGGGCAGTCGAGCCGCGGAGCAGGAAGACCGCTTTTTGAAGTTGCTGGTTGCCCAGATGCGCAACCAGGATCCGCTCAACCCGCTCGACAACGCCCAGGTCACCACCCAGATGGCGCAGATCAGCACGGTGACCGGCGTTGAAAAACTCAATGGCAGCGTTCACAAACTGTCGCAGACCCTGGTGGCCGCGCAATCATTGCAATCCACCGATGTGATCGGTCGCAATGTGCTGGCGCCGGGCGCGACACTGGCGCTGGGAGCAACGGGTGCAACCGCCGCGCTGGACCTGGCATCAGCAGCGGATCGTGTGCAGGTCACGATCACCACGCCGGCTGGCGCTGTCGTGCGGCGCATCGAATTCGGCGCACAGGCCGCGGGCATTGCCGGTTTTCACTGGGACGGGCTGACCGATGCCGGCAACCGCGCACCCGCGGGCAAGTACGCTTTCCAGGTTGCGGCCACCAGCGGCGGCCGGCCGGTTACGGCGACCGCGCTGGCTGCAGGGCGGATTGACGGCGTGAGCATCAGCGGCGGTGCCGTGCAACTGAGCGTCGAGGACGGCGCCGATCTGCCGGTATCCGAAGTACGTCGTATCTACTGACCAACGGAGAAACCATGGGCTTTCAATCAGGGTTGAGCGGGCTGAACGCAGCAGCAAAGAATCTCGATGTCATCGGCAACAACGTGGCCAACGCCAGCACCGTGGGCTTCAAGGGTGCGCGCGCGCTGTTTGCGGACGTTTTTGCAAGTTCGCTGACCGGCGCCGGCACCGGCCAGATCGGTATCGGCTCCAAGGTGGGAAAAATCCAGCAGGAATTCACCCAGGGCAATGTCTCGGTGACCAACAATCCCCTGGACGTGGCAATCAACGGCGGCGGTTTTTTCAGGCTGAGCCAGAACGGCACCATCACTTACAGCCGCAACGGCCAGTTTCACCTGGACAATACCGGTTTCATCGTCAATGCCGACGGCCTGCAGGTGACCGGGTACCCGGTGGATGCCGCCGGCAACATCATTCCGTCATCGCCACAGGCGCTGGTGCTGCCGTCGTCGGACATTTCGCCGAGGGCCACCACCGATTTTGACGCCTCGATCAATCTCGATTCGCGTTCCGCCGCGATTGCCATTCCATTTTCGGCAACGGATCCCGCGTCCTATACCAGCTCGACATCCGGCACGGTGTACGATTCTCTGGGCAATCCGCACATCTTCGCGATGTATTTCGTCAAAACCCCCACGTCGGGCCAGTGGTCGCTGCACGGTACGGTCGACGGCGGTCCGCTCGCGGACGTCAATCTGGGCGCAGGTGCCGGGAATCCCGCTACGCTGAATTTCAGCAGTTCCGGCACTCTCACCACGGCGATGCCGCTGAACATCAGCCTGGCGTTGTCCAGCGGCGCAGTGAGCCCGCTGACATTTGATTTCGATTTTTCCGGAACCACGCAGTTCGGATCCGATTTCGGCGTCAGCGCGCTGGCGCAGGACGGTTATGCATCGGGCCGCCTGACCGGCTTCAATATCGGCGCCGACGGCATCATCGTCGGCCGTTATTCCAACGGGCAGGCCGCGCAGCTGGGACAGATAGTGCTGGCCAATTTTTCCAATCCCGGCGGGTTGCGCTCCCTCGGCAACAATCAGTGGGAGGAGACTTCTGAATCAGGGCTGGCCGTCGTCGGCCAGCCGCTGTCCGGCACCCTGGGCGCGCTGCAGTCCGCGGCGGTTGAGGATTCCAACGTCGATCTGACCCAGGAGCTGGTCAACATGATCACAGCGCAGCGCGTGTATCAGGCCAATGCCCAGTCGATCAAGACGCTGGACCAGATCCTGCAGACACTGGTCAACCTGCGCTGAGCGGGAGGCTTGAAACAGAATGGACCGTCTGATCTACGTGGCGATGACCGGGGCCAAGCACACGATGCTGCAGCAGGCCACGGTGGCCAACAACCTGGCCAACGCAACCACCACCGGTTTCCGTGCGCAAACTGCGGCGCTGCGCGCCGCGCCGGTGATCGGCGAAGGCCTGCCGACGCGGACATTCGTGGTGGACAGTACGCCGGGCGCGGATTTCCGTCCCGGCGCGATCCAGCATACCGGGCGCGATCTTGACATCGCAATCGAAGGCAGAGGCTGGATCGCAGTGCAGGCAGCCGATGGCAGCGAGGCTTATACGCGATCCGGCAGCCTGGAACCGAATGCCAACGGGGTGTTGCAGACCCGTGGCGGGCTGAACGTGATGGGGGACGGTGGCCCGCTCTCGGTGCCGCCGGACACCCGCATCAGCATCGCCCGCGACGGCACGGTATCCACGGTGCCCGAAGGCAACCGGCCCACGCAGGTATCCACGCTGGGCAGGATCAAACTGGTGAACCCCGACGAAAACCTGCTGGTACGCGGCAGTGACGGCCTGTTCCGGATGCGTGATGGATCTGCGGCACCCGCGGATAACCAGGTCAGGGTGGCGGGGGCGGCGCTGGAAGGCAGCAACGTCAACGTCGTCGAGGCCATGGTCACGATGATCACGCTGGCGCGGCAATTCGACATGCAGGTCAAAATGATGCAGAACGCCGAGGGCAATGCACAGCATGCCGACCAGGTGTTATCCACCCGCTGATTACGAAAGTCTTGACGGAGGCACAGCATGATACGTTCCCTTTGGATATCCAAAACCGGACTGGATGCGCAACAGACCCAGATGGATGTCATTGCCAACAACCTGGCCAATGTTTCGACCAACGGTTTCAAGCGCGCCCGGGCGGTCTTCGAGGATTTGTTGTACCAGACCCTTCGGCAGCCGGGCGCACAGTCCTCCCAGCAGAGCCAGCTGCCCACCGGACTGCAGCTCGGCACCGGTGTGAAACCGGTGGCTACGGCCCGCATATTTACGCAGGGCAATCTCCAACAGAGCGGGAATCCGCTGGATATCGCGATACAGGGCAACGGCTTTTTCCAGGTGCTGATGCCGGACGGGACAACTGCCTATACCCGTGACGGTTCGTTCCAGGTGGACAGCCAGGGCCAGCTGGTGACCGCCAGCGGGTTTGCCGTGCAACCGGCAATCACCATTCCTGCCAATGCGCTGTCGGTGACGATCGGCCGTGACGGGGTGGTGTCCGTGCTGCGGGCGGGCAGCCCGACGCCGTCGCAGGTCGGAGCGTTACAGCTCGCCTCCTTCACCAATCCGGCGGGTCTCCAGAGTTTCGGTGAAAACCTTTATATCGAAACCGCATCTTCCGGCACACCGAGCGCCAACACACCCGGCACCAACGGGCTGGGCCTGCTCAACCAGGGTTATGTCGAGACCTCCAACGTCAATGTTGTCGAAGAACTGGTGGCGATGATCCAGACCCAGCGAGCCTACGAAATCAATTCCAAGTCGATTTCGACCTCCGACCAGATGCTTCAGCGATTGACCCAGTTATGAAAGGCCTGACCATGCGCCTGACGATTCCCGCAGCAGCCGCTTTTTTCCTGGCCGGTTGCATGCACACGGTGCCGCCGACCACCGTGCACCAGCCCATGTCGGCGCGTCCTGCGATGGTTGCCGTGCAACCTGCGGCAAACGGCGCCATCTACCAGGCCGGGTTCGCTGACCGGCCGCTGTTCGAGGATCGTCGTGCACGCCGGGTCGGCGACACGCTGACCATTGCCATCAGCGAACGCACTGCCGCAAGCAAAAAATCGAATACCGCGTCCTCGCGCACCAGCAACAACCAGTTTGACGTTACCGGTCTGGCGGGGCTGCCGGGCAAGAGTTTTCTCAATTCCAACCTGAATGCCACTTCGGATTTTTCATTCGATGGCAGCGGTGAAAGCGCCAGCAACAACGACTTCAACGGGGTGATTACGGTAACCGTCACCGATGTGCTGGCAAACGGCAACCTGCTGGTCAGCGGAGAAAAGCAGCTGGGTATCAACCAGGGTTCCGAATACATACGCTTCTCCGGGATCGTCAACCCGGTACACCTGACCAGTACCAACACCGTCAGTTCGACGCTGGTGGCGGATGCGCGCATCGAGTACCGCGCCAACGGCGCGCTGGACAGCGCGCAGGTCATGGGCTGGCTTAGCAGGTTTTTCCTCAATCTACTTCCGTTCTGACCATGGGCCATTTACTTCATCGGCAACCGGGATTGTTGCAGGGCGCGCGTAAATTCCTGCGGGTGTTTGCCGCGGTGGTGCTGACATTGGCTCCGGGCCTGACTGGGGCCGAACGCATCAAGGATCTCACCGCCGTGCATGGCGTGCGCAGCAACCAGTTGCTCGGTTACGGGCTGGTGGTGGGGCTCGACGGTACTGGCGACCAGACCACCCAGACCCCGTTCACGGTGCAAAGCCTGGCCACCATGCTTTCCAGGCTGGGCGTCACCTTGCCGCAAGGTTCCAATCCCCAGCTGAAAAACGTTGCTGCGGTGATGGTGACGGCCATGCTGCCGCCGTTTGCCCGGCCGGGACAGCCGATTGATGTCACGGTGTCTTCACTGGGCAATGCCAAATCGCTGCGCGGCGGCACCCTCTTGCTGACTCCGCTGAAGGGGGCGGATGGGGAAGTTTATGCCGTGGCCCAGGGCAACGTGCTGGTGGGCGGCGTCGGCGCCTCGGCAGGCAGCGGCACCAGTGTGCAGGTCAATCACCTGGGCGTCGGCCGCATCGCCGGAGGCGCCACCGTCGAGCGCACGGTGCCGACACGGCTCGGCGGCGCCACCGACATCCACCTGGGCGTGCTGGGCACGGATTTCACCACCACCAATCGCATCGTCGACGCCATCAACGGGGAATTCGGCGCCGGCACGGCCGCGGCCGTCGACGGCAGCACGATAAGGGTAAGCGCTCCGCCTGCGGTGACCGAGCGCGTCGCGTTTCTGGCGCGCATCGAAAGCCTGCAGGTGCAGCCGGGCACCGCGCGCGCAAAAATCATCGTCAATGCTCGCACCGGCTCGGTGGTCATGAACCAGGCGGTCACAGTCGAATCGAGCGCTGTTGCACATGGCAACCTGTCCGTGGTGATCACCTCCGAACCGGTGGTCAGCCAGCCCGGACCGCTGTCGGCCGGACAGACCGTGCAGACCGAGCGTTCACAGATAGAGATTCGCCAGGACAAGGGCCTCCTTACGATGGTCAGGGGCGCCAGCCTGGGCGAGGTCGTCAAGGCGCTGAATGCCATCGGGGCAACTCCCCAGGACCTGCTGGCCATCCTGCAGGCGATGAAGGCGTCTGGCGCATTGCGCGCCGAACTGGAGATCATCTAGTCATGTGCTTCCTGAGTGTTCCTGCCGGCATCCGCGCGGATTGCCCGTTATTGCGGAGCGGGGCATGAGCACGCCGTCGCTGCCGCCGGCCATGGCACTGGATGCCCGCGGCCTGGACACGCTCAGGTACCGGGCAAAAACCGATCCGGAAGCGGCGCTGAAGGATGCCGCAAAACAGTTCGAGGTGCTGTTCATGAACATGCTGATGAAAAGCATGCGTGAGGCCACGCCCGGTGACGGCATGTTTGACAGCGAGCAGACCCGTTTTTACACAGCCATGCTGGACCAGCAATTGTCCGAGAAACTGGCCGGACGCGGGATGGGATTGGCCGAAATCATGGTCAGGCAACTGAGGCAACAGGGTCCGCCAATGCCCGCCGCGGAAAAACCGGAGGCGGTGGCTCCGGCGACGGCCAGACCCGCGATGCCCGGGACGGATGCCGTTGCCGTGCCGCCAAATGTCGTGAAGCCGGCACCCGCAGGCGACGCCCGCGCGTTCGTCAACAACATGTGGCCGCATGCCGCACAGGCCAGCCGGGACACCGGCATACCGGCGCATTTCATAATCGGGCAGGCTGCGCTCGAATCGGGCTGGGGTGCGCGCGAGATCCGCGGCGCCAACGGTCAACCCAGCCATAACCTGTTCGGCATCAAGGCCGGGCGCGGCTGGACCGGCCGGACCGTGGACGTGACGACCACCGAGTACATCGGGGGCGTTCCGCAGAAGGTGGTGGACCGGTTTCGTGCCTATGATTCCTACGGGGAATCGTTCAGGGATTATGCGCGACTGCTCAAAACCAACACGCGATACGCCGGCGTAATCGAGGGATCGCGGGATGCGGCCTCCTTTGCCCGGAACCTGCAGCAGGCCGGATATGCCACGGATCCGCAGTATGCGGAAAAGCTGACTCGTGTAATCAACAGCAACGTGCTGCGGCACAGCCTGCTTTCCTGAGCGGGCCGCGCAGCAAAGGGACAACCGGATAAATCATGGCCAGCGGAGTTTTCGGAGTTGCGATCAGCGGGTTGAATGCCGCGCAGGCCGGACTGGTAACCACCGGCCACAACATTGCCAATGCCAATACGCCCGGGTATCACCGGCAGTCGATCACGCAATCGGCGGCACCGCCGGCATTCACCGGCGCCGGTTTTCTCGGGCAGGGCGTGAATGTCGATACGGTGGTCCGCAGTTACAGCCAGTTCCTGGAATCGCAGATCGTGAACAGCGAGGCCCGGGCAGGTTTTTTTTCCACTTTTGCCGCGCAGCTGGGCCAGATCGACAATCTCCTGGCTGATGCAGATGCCGGGCTCTCGCCCTCGCTGCAGGAGTTTTTTTCGGCAGTGCACGACGTGGCTGCGCACCCGGCTTCCGCGCCATCGCGCCAGGCCTTGCTCTCGGGCGCGGAATCGCTGGTTGCACGGTTCAGGACCATGGACGCGCGTTTTGCCGAACTGGGGGACGCCGCCAACCGCCAGGTGGCTGCCGCGGTTTCGGGAATAAATGCCCATGCCCGCGAAATCGCCAATCTCAACGAACGCATAGTCATGGCGCAGAACGCGGTCGGACAGCCGCCCAACGATTTGCTGGATCGCCGCGACCATCTGGTCGCCGAACTGGGCAAACTGGTGGGCGCAACCGTGGTCCAGCGCGGGGATGGCATGATCAACGTGGCAGTCGGCAGCGGGCAGAATCTGGTGGTGGGCGCTCAATGGGTTGCGCTGTCCGCCACGGCGGGACTCGATGATCCGACGCGGGTTGATGTCGGGTATCAACAGGACGGCAGCATCGTGCCGATTGCCTCGGCGTCGTTGCAGACCGGAACGCTCGGAGCGCTGCTGAACTTCCGCGACCGGAGCCTGGTTGAAGCCCAGAACATGCTGGGCCTTGTGGCAACGGGGCTGGTGCATACCTTCAACGCGCAGCACCGGCTGGGCCAGGACCTTGATGGTTTGATCGGGGGTGATTTTTTCAGCGTGCCGCCGCCCCAGGTGACTTCGCGTACCGGCAACACCGGTAACGGGGTGGTGCAGGCGACACTTGCCGATCCTGCGGCACTGGCCGCATCCAGCTACCGGCTGACTTACACGGGCGGCAATTACCAGTTGACGCGGCTTGCTGACAACACGGTGACCACCTATGCCACACTGCCGCAGACCGTGGATGGCGTCAGCCTGGCGCTGGCATCGGGCACCCCGGCTGCCGGGGACAGCTATCTCATAGAACCGGTGCGTTATGCTGCGAGGAATGTCGGCCTGGTGCTGACCGGCATTTCACAGATAGCGGCGGCAGCGCCGATCCGTACCGCCGCGGGCGGCCTGAACACCGGCTCGGCAGTCATCAGCGCCGGGGAAGTCAATGGCCCGCCGCCGGTCAATGCCGATTTGCAGCAACCCGTGACCATTACCTTCACCGGGGCAGGCACTTTCGACGTGAGCGGCAGCGGAACCGGCAATCCGGCAGGCGTGGTTTATGTGGCCGGTAATGCAATAAGCTACAACGGCTGGACCGTTCGCATCAGCGGCATTCCGGCGGCGGGTGACACGTTCACGATCGTGCCGAACACCGGCGGCGTGTCCGACAACCGCAACATGGCCTTGCTGGCGGAGTTGCAGGTTACAAACACGCTGGCAAACGGTACGGCTACTTACCAGAGCGCCTACAGCCAGCTGGTCAGCCGCATGGGTGAGCAGACACGGCAGTCCGAGATTGCCGCTTCCGCGCAGGAGACGCTGAGCGCGCATGCCCGGGAGTCCCAGCAATCGCTGTCCGGCGTGAACCTCGATGAGGAGGCCGCGAACCTGATTCGTTACCAGCAGGCCTACCAGGCCTCCAGCAAGGTCATCGAGGTGGCCTCGCGGCTGTTCGAGACGCTGCTGGGCGTGGGCGCGAGATAACCGGCATGCGCATCAGTACCAACAGCCTTTATGAATCGGGACTTGCCGGGATACTACGGCTGCAGCAGGAGCAGGTCCGGCTGCAGCAGCAGGTGTCCACCGGCCGGCGCCTGCTGGCGCCTTCCGACGATCCGGTTGCTGCCGCCGCCGTACTGGAAATTTCGCAGTCACGGAGCCGGCAGGCGCAGTATGCGACCAACATTGAAAATGCCCGCGCGGTCCTGTTGCTGGAAGAACAGGCGCTGGGTGATGCAACACGGCTGCTGCAGGACATCAAGGTGCTCACGGTCAGCGCCGGCAATCCGGCGTTGCGCAACGAGGAGCTCGCATCACTCGCAGCTGAATTGCAGGGACGACATGAAGAGTTTCTGGGCATTGCCAACCGCACTGACGGCAGTGGCGGATTCCTGTTCTCTGGTTATCACGGCAACACCCGTCCGTTCGCGCAAACGGCTTCGGGTTCGGTGATTTATCACGGCGACGAAGGCCAGAGGCTGGTACAGATCGGCGATGCCCGGCAAATCGCGACCGGCAATTCGGGATCCGCCGTCTTCCAGTCGGTACGCGAAGGCAATGGTTCATTTGTGCCGGGCGCCGCGGCAGGCAATACCGGCGCCGGCGTGGTGGACGGCGGAGTGGTGACCAACGCCCTGTCTTGGAGCGATCCGGCCAATCCCCGGGCATTCGAAATCCGCTTCCATGTCGATTCGGGCGTGACCCCGCCGGTCGCCACCTACGACATCGTGGACACCGTCAACAACCTGTCCATGCTGACCGGCGCCGCACCTGCCGCCGGCCCGCATTTGCGCGTCCATGTTCCGGGCGCGGCCATCGTGCTGAAGACCCAGCCGGGGGACAGCAATCCGACTCCTTTCGATTTCGGGGCCGAGGTGACGATTACGGGAGCGCCTGCGGACGGCGACGGTTTCAGCATCAGGGCGGCGGGAAAGCGGGATATTTTCGGCGTGATGGACGGCCTGGCCGACACGCTGCGTGATGGCCATGACGGCAGCGCGGCGGGGGCGGCCGCTTACCGCAACCGGCTCAATGCCGCGATGACCGAAATCGACAACGCACTGGATCATGTACTGACGATCCGTGCGGCATCCGGCATCCGCCTGGCTGAGCTGGATGGCGCCCAGGCGGCTGCCGAAACCGCGCAATTCAACCATGATCAAAACCTGTCGCGGTTGCAGGATCTTGATTATGCCCGGGCGATTTCCGATATTGCCCAGCGGCAGATCCAGCTCGAGGCCGCGCAGAAGTCGTTTGTCCAGATTACCAACCTGCGGCTGTTCGATTTCATCTGAACGGCCATGCGTCGAGTCGATTATCTTGTCGTCGTTCCGTGGTTCGTGGCTGCCCTGGCGCTGGCCGGATGCGTCGGCACGGGCGCCGAGTCAACGCGGTCACCGCTGCTGCCTGACAGGACGCTGAAGCTTGCGCCATCCGTTTCGTTGCCGCTGGAAGCCGTTGCGGCCGGTGCATTGCTGTTCGTCGTCATTGATCCGCTGGCGCCGAACTGGGAGGTTGAAACCCGTGGCGCCGGTTCCGGCCGCTACCGGATCACGCTGACCATGAAACGGTTTACCACCGGCGGCGACGGAGAAGCCTACCCGGTGCTGTTGCGTGCCGCAGACAGGCTGCGCGAGGCCCATGGAGCGGCGATTTTTTCGGTCACCGAATTCAGCGAGGGCGTCGAGTCCACCGTGCCGGTGGCCAGGAGGGTGGCGCGGGCCGTAGTCGAGCTGCGGTAACCTGGTTATCCGTTCTCAGTGTGAAAATATCTGCATGCGTGTCATGCCGTCACGCAGCAATCCTTCGAACTGCGGGGCAAAGTGGGACAGGGACAGCAGCATCGCGGCGAAACCGACGGCCAGTGTCACCGGAAAACCGATGGCAAACACGTTCAGCTGGGGTGCGGCGCGCGTCAGGACCCCGAGGGCGATGTTGACGGTCAGCAGGATCGCGGCAACCGGCAGCGATAAGAGCAGCGCCGCATGGAAGATATTGCCGCCCCAGCCGGCGATCGCCTGCCAGATGCCATGGTGGATTCCGGCGCCGATGGGTGCCCAGCGGAAACTGTCGGCAAGGACCGAAATCATCATCAGGTGGCCGTCGAGCACCAGAAACAGCAGCATGGCGATCAATCCCAGGAATTGGCCGACGACCGGCATCTGGGTCGACTGCTGGGGATCAAAAAAAAGCGCAAATCCCAGGCCCATCTGCAGGCCGATGTAATCGCCGGCGATTTCCACCACGGTAAACACCAGGCGCACGGCGAAGCCCATCGCCAGACCGATCAGCAGTTGCTGGGCAAACAGGCCCAGACCAGCCAGGGAGTCGGGTGCGACAGGGGGGAGTGGCGGCAGTGCCGGCACGATCACAGCAGTGATCATCAGCGCCAGCCCTGCCCGAGCGCGCAGAGGGAAGCGCTGGTTGCCAAGCACCGGGGCGGCGATCAACAAGCCCAGTACCCGGCCCAGTGGCAGGAAAAAAAGCGCCAGCCATTCCGACAGCTGTGCAGAGGTGACGCTCAGCATGGCACGCAGCCGGTCAGCTGACCGCCGAGGGGATGCTGAGGATCAGCCGGCGCATGAAGTCGGTGAGCAGCGTCAGCATCCAGGGTCCGGCAATTACCAGGGCGATGAAAACCGCGGCCAGTTTCGGGATAAAGGTCAGCGTCATTTCGTTGATCTGCGTGGCGGCCTGGAACACGCTTATTGCCAGTCCCACGATCAGGGCGGTAAGCAGCAGCGGCGCTGAAACCAGCAGTGTGGTTTCGACGGCGGCGCGAGCGAGCGAGATGACGAATTCCGGCGTCATAAATATCAATAAAAACAACAGGTTATAAGGTTACACATAAAAACTCTGTGCCATCGATCCGATCAGCAGGTTCCAGCCATCCACCAGTACGAACAACATGATCTTGAACGGCAGTGCGATCAGTACCGGTGACACCATCATCATGCCCATCGACATCAGTACGCTGGCGACCAGCATGTCGATGATCAGAAACGGGATAAAAACGAGAAAACCGATCTGGAAGGCGGTCTTGAGTTCGCTGGTGACATAGGCGGGAACCAGGACCTTGAACGGGACATCCACGGCGCGAGCCGGCGCCTGATCGCCGGAAAGCCGGACGAACAGCGCCAGGTCGGCTTCGCGCGTCTGGCGCAGCATGAATTCGCGCAGTGGTACCGCACCCTTGGCGAGGGCAACATTGAAGTCGATCTTGTTTTCGGAGAAAGGTTGGTAGGCTTCGGCGTGTATGCGGTCTATGACCGGGGACATCACAAACAGCGTCAGAAAAAGGGACAGTCCGATCAGTACCTGGTTGGGAGGCGACGTCGGCGTGCCCAGCGCCTGGCGCATCAGCGAGAGCACGATGATGATGCGGGTGAACCCCGTCATCATCAGCATCACGGCCGGCAGGAACGTGAGCGAAGTGAGCAGCAGCAGCGTCTGGATAGACAGCGTCCAGGTCTGGCCGCCGCCCGCGGCGGGGGTGCTGGTGAGTGCGGGCAATCCGGGGCCCTGGGCGATGGCCGGCGCGACCATCACCAGCATCGCAGCCACCCCCCATGCGATGCATGCGCTAGCCCGCATTTTTTTTCTCCAGTACGCGGCGCAGCCAGAGAGGGAACGGTGGCACACCCGCGGCCGGGCGTTCCACGGGCAGTTCGCCGCGGGGCATGGTATGCAGCGCATTGATGCTGCCCGGCGCCACGCCGAGGACCAGCCAGCTGTCCGCCACTTCCACCACCACCACCCGCTCGCGCTGGCCTACCGCTGCGCCGGCGATGATCCTGATCGCGGAATTGTGGGAAAACGCCTGCCCGGTAAGCCGTTTCAGCAACCAGCCCATCGACAGCACCAGCGCGAGGACGATGGCCAGGCCGGCAAGCATCTGCAGCAAGCTGCCCATGCCCACCGTTGGCGCCGGCGGGGTTTCCGCCGCCGCGGCCGCGCCGGTCAGGAGCAAAAAGGACACGATGACCGGACAACGCAATGATTTGATCGGATACAACATGTCTGCCGTCAGCGCCGTAGTTTGCGGATGCGTTCACCGGGCGTGATGATGTCGGTGAGCCGGATGCCGAACTTGTCGTTGACCACGACCACCTCGCCTTGCGCTATGAGGCAACCGTTGACCAGTACATCCATGGGCTCGCCGGCAAGCCCGTCGAGTTCCACCACGGATCCCTGGGCAAGCTGCAGCAGGTTCTTGATTGCGACCTTGGTGCGTCCCAGTTCCACGGTGAGATGAACCGGGATGTCGAGGATGAGATCGATGTCGTTCTGGGCTTCGCTGCGTGCGCCGCTGCCGGAAAATTTCTCGAATATGGCCGCCGGGGTTCCGCGCATCGGCGCCGGATCCGCTGTTGCTGCACCCTGTTCGGCCGTCGCTGCGGACCAGTCTCCGCCCGCGGCACTGCTGGTTGATTCCGTCATTGGTCAGACTCCTTTTATTCGGCACCTGCAGCGAGCATCCGCTCCACGCGCAGCGCGTACTGTCCGTTGAGTATTCCGCACTTGCATTCCATGACCGGCACGCCGTCAACCTCCGCGGTCAGCGGCTGGGGGATATCAAGCCCGATGACGTCGCCAACCTGCATGGCCATCAGCTGCTGTATGGATACTTCGGCCTGGCCAAGATTGACGACGATTTCGATGTCGGCCGCTTGCACCTCCCTGGACAGGCGGCGCGTCCACTGCTTGTCGGTTTCGGCTTTTTCGCTTTGCAGCGGGTTGCTCAGCTGCTCGCGGATGGGTTCGATCATCGAATAAGGCAGGCAGAAGTAAATGTCTCCGCCATCAGCGCCGAATTCTATCGAGAATTTCGTGACCACCACGACCTGGTTGGGCGTTGCAATATTGGCGAATTGCGTGTTTGTTTCCGAACGCATGAACTCGAAGGTGACCGGATGTACCGGCGCCCAGGATTTTTCCAGGCCTTCGGTGACCACGCCGAGAATTTTTTTGATGATGCGCTGCTCTGTCTGGGTAAAGTCACGGTCTTCGGCCCGGGTCTGGAACTTGCCGTTGCCGCCAAACATGTTGTCGACGATCAGGAATACCAGGACGGGATCGAAAACCAGCAGCGCAGTGCCGTGCAGCGGCTTGACCTGCATCAGATTGAGGCTGGCCGGCACTACCAGGTTGCGCACGAATTCGCTGTATTTCTGCAGCTTGACCGGGCTCGTGGAGATTTCGGCTGTCAGCCGCACCAGGTTGAAGAAACCCGTACGCAACAGCCGCGCGCAGCGTTCATTGATGGTTTCAAGGACGGGCATGCGCCCGCGGACTATGCGTTCCTGTGCGGCCAGGTCATACGGCCGCACGCCATCCAGCGGTTCCGGACCGGGATTCGCTTCGTCCTCGCCGGTTACGTCCTGGAGCAGCGCGTCGACTTCGTCCTGGGAAAGAAAATCCTTGCTCACGCGATCCTACTGGATGATGAATGAAGTGAATAAAACGGCAAGCACCGGATTGGCGGGAGCTGCCTGTTCCTGCGGCGGTTCGGCCGTCTCGGCAGGTTCTGCTTCGCTGCCGTTCCCCTCGGCAGCGGCGTTTTCCGCGGCATCGCTGCGGGTTTCCCCGGCGGCGGCCGCGACCTTCACCGCGGTCTTTTTGGGGTTGGCGGGTACGGCGGCAGGCTCGGCGATACTGGCAACAGCGATACGAAGATCCTGCGCCAGCCTGGTTTTGCCCTCGGGGTGCAGCAGTTCGCTTGCGGTTTTCGAGGACAGCAGCAGCAGCAGGTGGTTGCGGATTTCCGGCATCAGCCCCTTGATTTTCTCGGTCATGGCGTCACCGGAAATTTTCAGGGTGACACCGACCTGTATGTAATGCTGGCTGCCGCCCGGTTCGGGGCGCAGGTTGACGGTGAAAGCGTCCAGTGGCAGAAAAACCGGCGGGACTACGGGCGCGGCTGCGGCCGCGGCCTGCGGGCTGGACTCCCCCTTGTCCCGTCCCAGCATCCACCAGGCGCCGGCGCCGCCTCCGCCCCCGATCAGCAGGGCCAGTGCAAGCAGCATGATTGTTTTTTTCATGCCGCCTTTGGCGGCAGGTTTGGTTTCTTGGGCTTCTGACATGTGACCTCCGGAAGATTTGCGGAAATTATCGGAGTCCTGGCCCCTGCGGCATGCCGGGAGAAGACGGCGTTAGCCGTCCCATCTCCGCAGATGGCGGGCTCAGGCATAGGTATCCACCAGGCCCTGGTGCATGGTCCCCGCTGCCGCAATTGACGCAGGTCCGGGGATCGAAGTCGCACGGCCGCTGCCGCCCTGTGCGGGTTGCCCGGGGGCATCCTCAGGGGGGTGCTGCGGGTTGCCACTGCTGATTTCGGTGTTGCCCAGTTGAATGCCGGACTGCTGCAGGCTTTCGCGTAGCACCGGCAGTGCCTGTTCGATTGCGTTTCTGACGGCGGGCTGTGCGGCGACAAACAGCAGGCTGGCTTCCTCGCGGTCCACGGTGACCCGGACTTCAACCGGCCCCAGTTCCGGCGGGTTCAGGATCAGCTGCGCGGACTGCAGTTTTTCATGCACGGTCCAGGAAACGCGTTGCGCGAATGCCCCCGGCCATTCGGCATGGCGTATAGGGACCTCGATGACGGGCTGTTCCGCGACGGCTGCTGCGGGCTGCGGTTGCGCGGGCGCCTGGGTAAAGGGCGGCATCGGGGCGGTTGCCGGAGGCGCCGCGCTTGTTCCGGACAGCGTATCTGCTGCACGGGCGTTTTGCGTCGCGTGAGGATTTTCGGTCGACGGGGCGGCAGGAATTGCCGCAGCGGCGGATTCTGTGCGCGACCGCGGTTCGTCCCCGGCAACGGTCTGCGCAGGGGTGGATGCAACCGGCAGGGCCGGGGCGGCCACCAAGGGCACGGCCGGCATCGTTCCGGAGCCGGGGGGTGTTGCCGATGCACGGGCGTCGGCGAGCCCGGTTAAAAAATCATCCTGCAGGTCCGGCAACCGTTCCCCGTCGCCGGATGCCTCGTCGGCATCCCCGGAAAATCCGGCAGGCACCGCGGATTCCGGAGCCTGCATGCCGGGAAGCACACCAGCGAGCAGGTCGCCGAAAGTTATCGTCGTTTCGCTGCCGGCCGCAGGTGCGCCATCCGGCATCAAGGGAGCCGAGGAAGGTGTCGGAGCTGGCGTGGCGATGTCCATGAACGGTATCGAGATCCGGGTGTTGGCGGGTTGACCTGTCCGGTTGCGCGAACCGGCAACAACCGCAATCAGTTACACAATGAATAACGCGGTCAGTTATGCAATGTTTGTGCCTACGCAGACCCCATGCGCTGGCGCATTGCATTTCCCGCCATTTCGTCCAGGGCTTTCTGGTCGGAACGTGCCGCCTTCAGCCGTTCCGCAGCCGCGTGCCGGTCGGCAAGCTTGTCGAAGGCCTTGAGCCGGCGCTCCCGGTCCTGGTGTTCAGCCTGGGCCAGTCGCAGTTGCTGGCGCGCATCGGCCACGACGGCGTGCTGCTGGGCAATCGCCGCATCGAGCCGGTCCATGAATTGATGAAAATTCTGGTGGCCGTTGCTGTATCCCTCGACCTGCATGCCCTCGCGGAAGCGGCAGACATATTCTTCGCGATACTGCAGCAGCAATTCGAGTTTGACTTCGAATTCAGCGGTCTGCCTGGAGAGGGAGCCGACCTTCATGGCCGATTTTTCGGCTTCACGGGCGGCAAGATCCAGTATGGGCTGCAACCTGAAAGATTTTGACATGGCGGGTTTCCCTGGGATATTCAGTGGTCGATTGCGCGGCCAGCCGGGGTTGCTTCGAACATCTGTCCGAGCGCGCCCAGGCTGTGGTCGAGCGTGGAGTGTTCATCCATGCCTTGCTGGAGGAATTTTTCCATCTGCGGGTGCAGCGCGATGGCTTCATCCAGCACGGCATCGCTGCCGGCGGAGTACGCCCCCACGCTGACCAGGTCGCGGCTGCGCTGGAACCGGGCATACAGCTGCTTGAAGCGGCGCACATGCTCGAGCCGGTGTTCGCTGACCAGGCTGAGCAGGGTCCGGCTGACCGAGGCTTCAATGTCGATGGCCGGATAGTGGCCGGCATCGGCCAGTTGGCGGGACAGCATGATGTGACCGTCCAGGATCGCGCGTGCGCTGTCGCCGATGGGATCCTGGGCGTCGTCGCCTTCGATCAGCACGGTGTAAAAAGCAGTGATGGAGCCCCCGCCTTCCCCGGCATTGCCGGCCCGTTCCACCAGTTGCGGCAATTTCGCGAACACCGAGGGCGGATATCCCTTGGTGACCGGAGGTTCCCCGATGGCAAGGGCGATTTCACGCTGGGCCATGGCATAACGCGTCAGCGAATCCATGATCAGCAGCACATGTTTGCCCTGGTCGCGGAAGTGCTCGGCGATCGCGGTGGCATAGGCGGCGCCCTGCAGCCGCATCAGCGGGCTGACGTCGGCCGGTGCGGCAACCACCACTGATCTGGCAATGCCCTGCGCGCCGAGTATGGTTTCAATGAATTCCTTGACTTCGCGTCCGCGTTCTCCGATCAGCCCCACCACGATGACATCGGCGCTGGTATACCGGGCCATCATGCCCAGCAGCACGCTTTTCCCGACGCCACTGCCGGCAAACAGTCCCATGCGTTGTCCGCGACCGACCGGAAGCAGGGCATTGATGGCACGTATGCCCGTGTCGAGGGGGTGCTTGATGGGCGCGCGGTTCAGCGGGTTCAGCGGCCGGTTGTGCAGGGATACGGTGCGTTCCGCATTTAGCGGGCCCTGGTTGTCCAGCGGTTTTCCGGTGCTGTCGATGACGCGCCCCAGCAGGCCGATGCCCACGGGTACATGTTTGGCATGATCTGCAGCGCGCCGCCGGGGTCGCGGCGGATCCGACAGGTGCGGCTGGTCCGCTGCGAGTTCCAGCGGAACGATGCGCGCGCCCGGCGTGACGCCGTAGGTGTCGGCTGCCGGCATCAGGTACAGTCGTTCATCGGAAAAACCCACAACCTCGGCTTCGACGTTCTGCCCGCCGGGCAGTTCGACGGTGCAGCAACTGCCGATGGCCAGTCGCAGGCCGGTGGCTTCCATGACCAGCCCGGTCATGCGTGTGAGTCTGCCGCTGTTGACGGTTACCGGTGAAACGTCGGCCACATGCCGGCAGTCGCCGAGAAATTTCTGGAGTCTCGCGGTGCGATTCATGATCGTCAGCTTATTCAAGCCAGTCGCCGGTGCGGCCGAACGCCGCGAACAGCCGTTGCCACCGGGTATCCAGCGTGGCGTCAAGTTCCCCGCCCGCACTTTCAAGGCGGCATCCGCCACGCGCCACCGACTCATCGTCGACGACGGTCAGGGTGCCGGAAGCGCACTGCTCGACCAGGTGCTCGCGCACAAAACGCGCATCGGCGGGGTTCAGCACCAGTCGCGTCGGTGCGCGCGCGTGGCCGAGCTGTTGCAGGCATTCACGGATCACCGCGAGCAGCAGCTCCGGCCTGACGCGCAGGGCTTCGCCGGCAATGCGTTTGCCTATGCTCAGCGCAAGATCCAGCACATGCGTTGCGAGCTGTTCATCCAGCGCGGAAATCTCTGCGCCCAAACCGTCAATCAGGGCCTGAATCTGCGCGGCCTGTGCGGCCGCGGCACGGCCGACATCGGCATGCGCCGCGGTGACGCCTGCCCGGTAACCTGCCTCATAACCTTCGCGCTGGCTGCGGGGGTCCGGTCGAACGGCATCCGCGCCCGGCCCGTTTTTTTGCTGATCGGCAGCCTCAAATGAGTTCAGTTCCCAGCGCTGGTAGGCTGATAGCTTTTCACGTGGAATCACCGTGCTCGACATGTTCCTACCCTCCGTGGCCCGGTTGACGGGCGGTGACTGTCCGGGAATTGACAAGTGCGCTGGCCGGCAGCCGGCCGATGCCCGCCGGGGTCCGTTCAGACATAGGCTTCTCCACCGGCACCGCCCAGTGTGATCTGGCCTTCGTCAGATAGGCGTCGCACGATCTTGAGGATTTCCTTCTGCTGGGCTTCGACTTCCGATACCCGCACGGCACCCTTGGCTTCGAGGTCCTCCTTGAGCATTTCCGCGGCACGCTGCGACATGTTTTTGAAGATCTTGTCGCGCATTTCCTGCGAGGTGCCTTTGAGTGCGAGTATCAGGGATTCGGACTGAACTTCACGCAGCAGAACCTGGATCGCACGATCTTCCAGTGCCATCAGGTTTTCCCAGACGAACATCTGGTCGACGATGTTCTGCGCCAGATCATTGTCGAATTCCTTGACTGACTCGATAATGGCGCCCTCGTGCGAACTGGGCATGAAGTTGAGAATTTCCGCGGTGGTCCTGGTCCCGCCCATCGATCCTTTCCTGAGCCCGGAGTTTCTGGCCAGGATCGTGGTCAGCACATCATTGAGTTCCCGCAGCGCAGCAGGCTGGATGCCGTCCAGGGTGGCAATGCGCAGAATCACGTCGTTGCGCAGGTGCTCGGCAAATTTCTGCAGGATCGCCGCGGCCTGGTCGCGCTCCAGGTGGACCAGGATGGTGGCGATGATTTGCGGATGTTCGGAACCGATGAGCTCTGCAACGGTGTCGGCGTCCATCCATTTCAGCCCCTCTATGCCGCTGGTGTCGCTGCCGTGAAGTATGCGGTCGATAAGACTCGCGGACCGGTTTTCACCCAGGGCCTTGCGCAGGACCGAGCGCACGTATTCATTGGAATCGAGACCGATGCCGCTCTGTTCGCCGGCGTTGCCGCAGAATTCATCGAGCGTGGCGGCGATCTGTTCACGGGGGATGTTTTTCATGGTGGCCATGGCGGCGCCGATTTTCTGCACTTCTCGGGGCTCGAGGTGTTTCAGCACTTCTGCCGCCTCATCCTCCCCCAGCGACATCAGCAGGATGGCGCTTTTCTGTATGCCCCCGTCACTCACCGCTGCTCACCCATTCCTTGACGACATTGGCAACCACCTTGGGATCCTGCCTGGCGATCTGCTTGGCGTTCTGCAGGGTCTGTTCGTAAGCCTGTGCGCCTGCCAGGCGCGCGGTATTTCCGCCTGCAATGGTGCCATCCGCGCCCGGCAGGGCGGGGGGCGGGGGCAGCTGGGTCAGTTTGCGCATCGCGGGCCTGACGATGCCGAGCAGCAGGTAGAGTGCCAGTCCCGCGATCAGCAACTGTTTTGCCGCCGCTTTGGCCATCTCGATGTATTCGGGGTTTTTCCATGCGGGTATTTCGGGCAGGGTCTCGGGTTCTTCTGTCTTGAACGCGCTGTTGACGACCGAAATGGTGTCGCCGCGCTCCTGGCTGTAGCCGATCACGCCGCGCACCAGCTCGGTCAGCTGGGTTTTCTGGGCGGTGGTCAACGGGCGCGATACCGGTTTGCCCTTGGCGTTCCTGGTGATGTTGTTGTTGACCAGGACGGCGACCGAGAGCCGCTTGACCCGGCCTGTGGATTGGCGTGTATGGCGGATGCTGCGGTCCACTTCATAATTCACGGTGGATTCACGTTTGGCGGCTGGCGGCATGCCGGCTGCGGCAGTTGAATTCTGGCCGGCATTGGCGGCAACGTTTGCCGTTGCGTTTGCCGGTGGCTGATTGGTCAACGCACCGGGTACGCCGCCTGCAGCCAGGCCCTGACCGGTGCTTTCGCTGGTCTGCTGGCTGCGTACCGCGGCTTCCTCGGTTTTCTGGTTGGGCTTGTAGATTTCATCGGCCTGTTCGGTTTCAGTGAAATCGATTTCCGCCGCAACCTGCGCCCGTACATTGCCGGCGCCGACCACCGGCAGCAACAGCGTTTCGATGCGCTGGGCGTAAGCCTGTTCCAGGTCGTGCCGGTATTTGAGCTGTCCGGGATCAAGCGAGCGTTTGTTTCCGGATTCGGTTTCCCCGGAAAGCAGCACACCGTTCTGGTCGACAATGGTTACGTTTTTTGCAGGCAAACCGGGGACGCTGTGGGATACGAGGTGCGCAATGGCCGCAACCTGCATCGAGTCCAGGGAGCGTCCCGGATGGAGGTTGACCAGTACCGACGCGCTGGTCTTGGGCTGGTCGCGCACAAACGCACTGGGCTTGGACAGCGCCAGGTGCACCCGGGCGTTCTGCACTCCCCCGACTGCCTGTATCGAGCGGGCCAGTTCGCCTTCGAGTGCGCGCTGGTAATTGATCTGCTCGATGAACTGGCTTGCGCCGAGTTTCTGGTTCTCCATCAGTTCGAATCCGGCGATGCCGCCGCGCGGCAGGCCCTGGCCCGCCAGACGCATGCGGGCTTCATGAACGTGCGAGGATGGCACCATCAGCGCGCCGTCGATGAATTTGTAGGGGATGTTCATCTGCTGCAGGGCTGCGATGACTGCGCCGCCATCGCGCTCGGCAAGATTGGCATGCAGTACGCGGTAGTCTGGCGTGGTGCCCCAGAGCCAGGCACCCGAACCCAATGCGATCGCAATGGCCACGACCAGCATCAGATTGATTTTCTGCTGAAGGGGTATCTGCGAAATTGCCTGCATGCCTGCCGCACCGGTTGCGGCGGGTGTCATGGCCATCGGTTGTGGTTCCAAGTTTCAGTTTCCTCGGTAGCCGGATGATTGATGTGGGTGGTGCACGGGTATTCGCGGTTGCATGGCGTGGATTATGTGGAAACACCGGGACCGGGAAGCTTCAAATAAGGCCGGAATTCGGCCCGTAATTGCGCGCTCCGTGATCCGGGTGCGGTGCTAACTTCCTGCGGCATGTCGATTTCTTCAGCCCGATCCGGAAACATTCCTGAAATATCCGCCGCCCAGCTCAGCGCGGGTGATCTGCGGCAGGCATTTCTGGTATTCGACAACGCCTCGCGCCACCTGGCCGGGAGTTACCAGGAGCTGCAGACCGAGGTCGAGCGCCTGGGCATGGAACTCGTGGCTGCCAATGCGAGGCTGAATGCGCAGCTTGACGAAAAGGCCGCCTTGTTAGGGAGATTGACCGAATTGCTGGCGGCGTTGCCGGTGGGTGTGCTGGTACTGGACGGGGATGGCGTGATTACCGAAGCCAATGCCGCCGCGGAATACATGCTGGGCGATACCCTGGCGGGCAAACACTGGCAGGCTCTGAGGAGCGGCATGCGGGGTGTTGCGGGGGGCGGAAACGACTGGCTGTGCGGCACGACCGGAAGGATCGTTTCTTTTACGGTGCGGCCGTTGCAGTCCGGCAGCGGCCGGCTGGTGGTGGCGGTCGATGTCACTGAATCGCATGCTGCGCAAAATGCGCTTCAGCGCAGCCGCAGGCTTGCCGGCATGGGGGCAACTTCCGCAAGTCTCGCACACCAGCTGCGTACCCCGCTGGCAGCGGCCATGCTGTATGCGTCCCAGTTGGTCCAGGGCGCAAATCAGGAAAAACCGGTCATGCGCATGGCATCTGCAGTGGTCGGCCAGTTGCGGGAACTGGAGTCTTTCATCCATGACAGCCTTGCTTTCGCGCGGGGCGGGGCTGCGTGGGATGAGGCTGTGGATCTGGTGCGGCTTGCTGCCGACGCGGCAAGAATGATGAAGTCACGGCCGGGTTCAATGGAGACCGGCCTCTCAGTGTCGGCGCGGGTGGATACCTTGCCCGTAGCCGGTTGCCGTACCGCCCTGTTGTCGATGCTGATCAACCTGCTGGACAACGCACTGAATGCCTGTGCCGGCGGTGGCGCAGTCACCGTCGAGCTTGACCGTGCGCAGGCGCATGCCGTGATACGCGTTGTCGACAGTGGATGCGGAATGACCGAAGAAATCCGCCGGCATCTTTTCGAGCCGTATTTCACCACCCGCCCCGACGGTCACGGTCTGGGCCTGGCTTTTGTGCTGAACGTGGTGACAGCGCATCGCGGGCGGATTGATGTGGAGTCAGGGGGCGGTTTCACGGCTTTCACCGTGGAACTGCCGTTGTCGGAGAGTGTCGAGTGAGGAGCGGTCCATGCAGCCGGTAATGGTGGTTGAAGACAGCACGTCGCTGGCCGATGCCTTGTGCGCAACCCTGCAGGGGGCTGGCGCCAGCACGGTGCGTGCGTCCGACGGCGCAGAGGCAATACGTCTGCTGGAAGATGTCAATCCCGCGCTGATACTGAGCGATGTGCAGATGCAGCCTGTCGGTGGTTACGAGCTGCTGCAGCATGTCACCCGGGTGCGGCCGGGAATCCCGTTAATCCTGATGACGGCGTACGGTGACGTGGAGGGCGCTGTTGGGGCAATGCGGGAAGGGGCGGCCGATTATCTGCTGAAGCCTTTCGACGCCGACAGCCTGATGCAGGTGGTCTCGCGGCACCTGCCGCGGCAGGAAGGCTCCGACGCCGCCGTTGTTGCGGTTGATCCGTCCATGCAGGATTTGCTGGCGCTGGCGCGCCGGGTGTCAGGCAGTGCGGCGACAGTGCTGATCAGCGGGGAAAGCGGGGTGGGCAAGGAGGTACTGGCCCGCTACCTTCACCGGCATTCCCCGCGCCACGGCAGACCTTTCATCGCCATCAACTGTGCCGCGATTCCGGAACAGCTGCTGGAGGCAACCTTGTTCGGTTACGAGAAGGGCGCATTTACCGGTGCGCTGCGCGCTGAAGCCGGCAAGTTCGAGCAGGCGCAGGGCGGAACCCTGCTGCTGGACGAGGTTTCGGAAATGCCGCTGGGATTGCAGGCCAAGCTGCTGCGGGTTTTGCAGGAGCGAGAAGTCGAGCGCGTGGGCGGAAGCCGGATCATTGCCCTGGATGTGCGGGTCATTGCCACGACCAACCGGGTTCTTGCGGAAGAAGTCGCGCAAGGCCGGTTTCGCGAAGATTTGTACTACCGGCTCAACGTTTTCCCGCTTGAGGTGCCGGCCTTGCGGGAACGCCCCGCCGATATCGTACCGCTGGCCGAAGCGCTGCTGCGCAAGACTGCGCGCGAGGCCGGCGGGCGGCACGCCGAATTTCATCCCCGCGCCAAGGCCTATCTGGAAACCCAGGACTGGCCGGGAAATGTCCGGGAACTGGCCAACGCGGTGCAAAGGGCGCTGATTGTTGCGCCAGGCTCGATGATCGATGAAGAACATCTGCACCCATTGCCCGGGGGGCAGGCGTCGGCACGTTTGCATGCGCCATTGCCGAAGCAAAGCGGCAATATCCGGGTCGCCGAACGCGACCTGATCCTGCGCACGCTGGAGGCCGTGAAAGGCTCGCGCAAGCTTGCCGTGAAAAGGCTGGGCATCAGTGAACGCACTTTGCGCTACAAGCTGCAGCAGTACCGGCTTGCAGGCGCAATCTGAGGAGCATGCATGGATACGCGCAACAATATTGACCAGTTGCTGGGGCAGATGCGTACGGCTGCCGCCCTTGCGGCAGGGCGACCCGACCTCGCGTCCAGGAAGCAGCAGGTGCAGTCCGGCGGGTTTGCCGATGTCTTGCAGTCGGCGATTGTGAGGACCAATGAAACCCAGAACGGTGCGCAGGCCCTTGCCCGCCGTTTCGAAACCGGCGACAAGGATGTGCAGCTGCACGACGTGATGGTTTCCCTGCAAAAGGCCAACATCTCGTTCCAGCAGATGGTCCAGGTGCGCAACCGCCTTGTGGCCGCCTACCAGGACATCATGAACATGCAGGTCTAGCTGGCCGCAGAAAAACGGCATGCGCGCGGAAGCGCGGTGCTTCGAAAGGCAGGACGGGCAGGTAAATCAAGTCCGCGCCTCAGAGCATGCCGCCGCTACGCAGTTTCAGGCTGCGCTGCCGGAGCATGATGTAACGCTGCAGCAGTATCCGTTCCTGCTCCGAGAGATTGACAAACTGGTATCCGCAGCGATGAACCTTGCGGTTGTTGGACAAGGTGACCTCAAAGGTGTTGCGCAGTTCCGCCAGCGTGCGCAGTGTCCCGGTTTCCGCAAGTTCGATTACGCAGTCAAACCGCGTCAGCGGGTCGGGCAGCGGGGTTCCAGGAACGGAATTGATGGAAAATCCGCCGCAGCTGATGTCGGCTATGCCCAGCTGCCGGCCGCCATCCTGTTTGTCGCCGGTAAGGGTCAGTGTGCATTTCGGCGGATTGATCACGGGCATCGCAAGCCTGAAGTATTCGCGACGCTGCAGGCGCAGCAGTTTTTCTGGAAAAGGCAGCAGGATGGCATCCAGTTTGTCGTGCGTGGCGGGCTTGGGGGAAAAACAGGCAAACTGGATCTTGATTTTGTCCAGCGTTGTGACGCATATCAGGCGCTTTGCCTGGAACAGTTTCCGGTTGTGTTGTTCATCGGGTCCGCGGTCAAAATAAAGCCTCGCGTTTTCCGCATCGACTTCAAGCAGGGCGGTGATTATCGAGGAATTGCCCTCGTCAAAAAACATGGTTACCAGCACGTTGCTGGTCATCACCGAACGCAGTATCGAGGCGATTTCCAGGCGCGAATGCACGTGGTAGCGGCTGTCATCCGCAGCGCTCATCAACTCGAACTTAAGTTCACCGGACTGGCTGTTGCGCATGTTTTTCTGCTTCAGCTTCCCGCCCGGTTCCGGTCGCTTCCGGTCGGGGCCGGCCGGATCCCTTCCGGGTACGGAAACAGCCCGGGAACACCGGGATCGATTCCGGGGTTGCGGAGGGTGCGGCGGTCGGCAGATCGGCGCAGATTCGCGCCAGCGCAGGCTGGCATGATTTTATAAAAATTCAATAAAATCAAATACTTAATATGAAAATGCGGAAGCCAATCAATCGCCGGTCATGTCCGCGCGGCTTCAGATGCCGGGCCGGTAGGCGTTATTCAGCTGCCGGGTATTCCCCGCGCTGCCCAGCCAGACGGCAAGTTCTTCCATGCGCGGCTCGACCAGCCTGCGGATTTCGGCATCGTCAGCGAGAATCTGTCGCAGCAGCGCCGATTTGCGCCTGACGAATTCCGCCGAGTGCGGTGGCAATGGCTGGCCGGAGTGTGCGGCCTCGAATTCGGACCTGCACAGGGTTTCCAGTTCGATCAGCCGGTTCCAGTCGGCATTCCGTGCCGCGGCGTACATGTCTGCGGTAAGCGAGGCAATGCGCTCAAATATCGCGCAGTTTTGCCGTTCGTCCTGATCGATCATGCTGCGCCTTTCATGTTGCGTAGTTCGTGTGCATTGGCCGGAGGCTGCATCTGGGACCAGGCCTCGCGCAGTTCGCCCAGCAGCTGCTGCACTTCGCTGAGCGAGGAATCCTGTACATGCAGGTTGGCCTGCAGCAGCCGGTCGCGCATGTAGTCGTAGAGGTCGGACAGGCGTCCGGCAAGCTCCCCGCTGCTTTGCCGGTCCAGGCTGGCCTTGAGACCGTTTTCGATGATCATGATGCATTTGGATATGGCGATTCCGCGCTCGGCTGTCCGGAATTCGGCCAGGTGGCGCCGCGCATCACCCACCGCTATCAGTGCGCCGTCGAACAGCATCAGGATCAGTTTGTGGGGGTCGGCGCTCGCGACGCCGGTTTCGACGCCCACCATTTTGTATGCACTGAGCGCCCGCTGGGTACCGTACATGACTGCCTCCTGGATCAGTTGTTGGAAGAATTGATAACCGGCAGATTGGCCAGTTGCTGGGTGAGGAAACTGCTGGTCGAGTTCAGGCGGCTTATCAGCGTATCGAGCGCCGCGAACTGGGCGCGCAGCCTGTTCTCGGTGTCGATCAGCCTTGAATTGATGCTTGCGCGCCTTTTCCCGATATCCTCTATGGATTTCGTGACGCCCTGTGAACGGTTTTCCAGTACGCCATCCGCATCCAGCAGCCGGGTGGCCAGTTCGTCCAGCAGCACGGCGTAACCCCTTGATACAGTCACGTTGCCTTCCGCTCCTGCCTGCAACTGGGCAGCGTCCCCGTTGAACTTCACCGCCAGGCCATCAGTGGAGATCAGGCTGCGGCCGCTGCCGGTTGCTGCAATCGTGGTGCCGCCGCGGCGGAACTCCCCGGCGGCATCCACCCCGGTGGCGGCTTCGCTGCCGGTAAATCCCAGCGCAATGATTGCGCTGCCCGCTGCCAGGCTGGCATTCGAGGCCGCCCCGTAGCGGGCACTGGTGATCGCGATCCTGCCGCCTTCGAGGGCGACGGTTGCGGCTATCGAAGCCGAGGCGAATGCGGGTGAACTGTCGACTGCCGACTGCAGCGCGCCGGCCAGTTGTGCCGGGGTGTAGGTGCCGCTGGCGATCTGCAGGTTTCCGCTGGCCACCCCGTCGAGCGTGAATGAAAACGTGTTGTTACTGCCGTCGATCACGGTGCTTGCGGCCGGGGCCGTGGTGGCAGTCAGCTGCGCCCTGGTCGCCGCAGCGGTTACATCGACCTCATAGGTGCCTGCGGCAGTGCCGGTTCCGGCCCCGGCATATTCGATCAGGATGTTGTCCGACCGCCCGCGCGTGGTGAACAGGGCACCGATATCCGCGGGCGATGATTCTATGGCCGAGGACAGGGTCGCGGCATTCAGTGTCAGTTTTCCGGTGCGGTCAAACTCGACGCCGATTTGCGACAGCCGGGTCAGGTTTCCTGAAAGACCGGCCAGGTCGCCGCCGACTATGGCGCGTAGCCGGGTCTGGACGCCGATTGCGGCCGAGTTGCCGGCAAGCAGACCGGCCTGGCGTGTCGTGGGGTTAAAAGCAGTCAGTGCACTCACGGTTCCCGTCAGATCGTTGTAGGCCTTTACGAAGGACTGGACGGCGGACTGGATGCCCGAGGTGTCGCGATTGACGTTTACGGTGGTGGTGCCGGTGCTGCCGAGGGTAAGCGTTACTCCCGGGATGGCTTCCGTCAGCTGATTGCCTGCCCCGGTGATGCTGACGCCATTGACCGTGACGCCGGCATTCACCGCCGCCTGTGCTTCGGTGAGGCTGTCCAGCGCATCCTTGACGGCGCCGGCCGTCAGCGTGTTGGTAACGGTGAGGGTATTGGCGGTTCCGCCGTTGGCGGAGGTCAACACCAGGCGGTACGGTGTTGCAGAACCATCGTTGACTATGGATGCCTGCACGTCGGTCTGCGCGGCATTGATGGCATTGCGCACGCCTTCCAGGGTGTTATTTGCGGCGTCCACTGCAATCACATGTGCGGCGCCGCTGCCGGCCTGCAGGGTTATGGTACCGGTGGATCCCGCAGTTGTTGTATTGGTCAGGCCGGCACTTTGCAGGACCTGGGGAACCGCCAGTGTGTTGACCGTCACCGTATAGGTGCCGGCAGCGGCCGTACTTGCCGCCGTGGCGGCAACTATTGCCGTATTGGCGGATTGCGCGCGAACCCCGTCGAAGCGGGCAGGGTCGCGCAGTCCTGCCAGCGCACTCTGGAAGGTCGAGACCGCGCCTTTCAATGCCCCGTAGGCCGACAACTGCGCCTGGTAGTTGGCTTCGCGGCTGTCGAGCTGCGTCAGAGGACGCCGTTCCAGCGCCATCAACTGGGTAACAATGGAATTGACGTCGAGATTGGAGCCAATTCCTGGAGAAGAAAGTGCCATAGGACCGCTAACCCTGTGTTAATAAATGAGTTACGGCCTTGCACCAGCAAACTTTATGCCTGTATGCATGGCGGCGCACCGTTGACCGGGTCTCAAAAAAAACCGGCCGGCAAATTGCCGGCCGGTTTCAAGTTGCTGGTCTGGATCAGTTCCGGAGCAGGGACAGCACGTTGTTGGGCAGTGCATTTGCCTGTGCCAGGATGGCAACACCCGCCTGCTGCAGGATCTGCGACTTGGTCAGCTGAGCGGTTTCCGCCGCGAAATCGGCGTCCTGGATGCGCGAGCGCGACGCAGCCAGGTTCTCGGCCGTCGTCTGCACGTTTGATACCACCGAGGAGAACCGGTTTTGCACGGCGCCCAGCGATGCGCGCGAAGAGTTGATCGAGGTCAGCGCGGCATCGACCGAGGCCAGAGCCGTATTCGCGCCACTCACCGTCGCAACGGAAATGTTCGCGATGGCGGTGCCGGAAAGCGATGCAGCCGTGGTGGCCGCGGTGAAACCGGCATCCGTCGGCGCAACGCCGCTGATGGTGATGCTCTGGCTGGCTGACAGCGAGACCGTGCTGCGGGTCGTGGCTGCTGCCGCGACACCGGTCAGGGTCGCGTTGAAGGTGCCCGAGGCCTGGGTGAACGAGTGAACGATGTTGCGGCCGTCAGAGGCCACCAGGTCGATGCCGGTGCCGTCGTCAACGGCGGTGACTCCGCTGGCTGCACTGATGGCGTTGATTGCGGAGGCGACGGCCGCGCGGTCGGCTGCGGCGCTTACGCCTATGGTGATTGTGCCTGTGGTGTAACCGTTGATCGTCAGCGTGCCGGTACCGGCCGTGCCGCCGTCGGTGGTGCCGCCGGAAACGGTGAGGCTGTTTGCGGTCGCAGTGACACCGTGTCCGCCCGCGGCATTGATCGCGGAGGCCACTGAACGGGCGTCGTTGGTGCCGATCGCGCCGATGTCGACGCCGTTGATGACCAGGTCTCCGGCCCCGATGGCGTTGGCCGTCACCACGCCGCCGGTAACCGAGGCCGAGAAACTTGCGCCGAGCGAGGCGGTGCGGGCACTGGAAATCGACGAGATCGAAATGGTCTGTCCGGCGTCGGCGCCGACCTGGAAAGCCTGTGAAGAAAAAGTGCCGTCCAGGAGCTTGACGCCGTTAAAGCCGGTCTGTGCGGCGACGCGGTCGATTTCGGCAATCAGTTCTGTTACCTCGGTCTGCAGGGCCGCGCGATCGGTCGTGCTGTTTGTGGCATTGGCGGACTGCACGGCAAGTTCACGGATACGCTGCAGATTGTTGGTGATTTCGGAAAGGGCGCCTTCCGCCGTCTGGGCGAGGGAAATGCCGTCGTTGGCGTTGCGGGCGGCCTGGTTCAGGCCGCGGATCTGGGTGGTGAAACGCTCCGAGATCGCGAGGCCGGCTGCGTCGTCCTTGGCGCTGTTGATGCGCAGGCCGGTGGACAGCCGCTGCAGGGCCACGTTGAGCGACGACTGCGAACCGTTCAGGTTGCGCTGCGCATTGAGCGAGGCGATGTTGGTATTGATGACTTGAGGCATTTGTTTCTCCTTGCTTGAGGATTAAGTTGAACGGCTCGTTTGCCGGGAACGCGGTCTGCTTCAGGGCCGAAACCCGCGTCGTAGAAGCAGTTACGTCAACGGATAATCCGAACTTTAGGTTTTTATTTGCCGGTCGGTTGGGGCTGGGTGCTGCCGCCCGCGGCCGGCAGATCCCCGCGCAGGATGGTGACCACGCGGTTTTTGCCGGCGGCCTTGGCGCGATACAGCGCCTTGTCGGCACGGGCAATAACATCGGACTGTGTTTCCTGCTCGCCGTGCTCGGTGACCCCGGCGCTGAAGGTAAGCAGCAGGTGCTCGCTTTCATGCAGGAAAAAATGCTTGGTCAGGTTGCGCTGCAGGCGCACGATGGCCTGAGCCGCTTCGTCCGCGGTCGAATCCGGCAGCAGGATCAGGAATTCCTCCCCTCCGAAACGCGCCACGGAGTCGTTGGGGCGCATGGTCTGGCGGATTACGCGCGCCAGGTGCATCAGTGCGCTGTCACCGGCCTGGTGGCCATGGGTATCGTTGAGCACCTTGAAATTGTCGACATCCAGCAGGGCGATGGCCAGCGGCTTGCCGCTGCGTGTGCGTATTGCGATTTCCCGGTCAAAGGCTTCATCGAGTCCGCGCCGGTTCAGGGCGCCGGTCAGCTGGTCTTCCCGGACTTTTTCGCCGGCCTGCACCAGTTCGGCTTCGAGTTCGCGTATCCGCTGCTCGGAAAGCTCGACCATGCGCCGGGCCTCGGTCAGGGAATCGCGCGAGGCGATGGCCTGGATCTGCATGTGCCGCGTCTCGCGCATGATTTCATCTAGCAGGCCGCCCAGTTCGCCGATGTCGTTGGTATTTTGCAGCTTGTCAGCAAGACAGCCTATCTTGTCGTGATAAAACCCTGTTACCGAAGACAGTTCGCCGATGTTCTGGATGAAAGTGCCGGCCATTTCCTTGAGCCGGTCCTTGGCTTCGGACAGGCTGTGTTTCAGCACGCCCTGGCGGACTATGGTTTCGCGCAGGCAGCGTTCGATCTGTTCCAGCGACTCCAGTGACAGCGGCGAAGAGATCACGTTTTTCACGGCGGCCAGCTGGCCGTGCAGCCACTGGTCGTCAGTGGTGATTTCCTGGATGTTATCTATCAGCAGGTGCAGGACGCGGAGCAGGCCCTGCCGCAGGCGCTCGTCATCATCATCGTGCAGGCTTAATTTGTACCAGACCTGGCGCAGAGGCACGGCAAGCGCCGAGACATCGGCAGGGCCCGATGCGGCGCGCAGCCTGGCGGCGATATCGCTGATTTCGGCGATCAGTTCGGGCGCATTCTTCAGCCGGGCCATCACGCCCCGCTCGAGCGCCTGCGCGAACAACTGGGCAAGCGCGATGACGAGATCGGTGTCGTTGGCGGAGGACGAACCGCCGGCGGCAATATCCAGTGCGATCGGCAGCCGTGACCAGCGCTGCACCAGGCGCCGCAGTTTTTCGTATATTTTTGCGGGGTCGGCGGGTTCGCCATCTGCATGAAGCAGTTTTTCGATGGCTTTGTTTTTCTGCGCGGCAGAGCAGCCCTGGTGTGACAGTCCCAGTTGGCGCTGCAGCGCTTTCAGCAGGTCGGGCCAGTCCTGGGCCTCGGGCTCCACATAGGGCCGGCCGGATACTTCGCAATAGACGCGCTGGAAGTTAAGCGGCGTGGGCTGGTCCCGCCGTGTTGCCATGCGACGCAGGGTTTCGCGTGCAATTTCATGAGGGGACGCGGTCGCAAGCGGGCTGGCGGGGTTTGATCTGGAGGAGTCCATACTTGTTGCCGGTGGGTAAAAGTCCGGAGTGATCTCAAGGGTGTCCATGCTTCATGGAAGGCACCGATGCCGTTCCGGCGTGAAGCGCGGGAAAAACCGGACTGTTTGCGACCGGCTGCGGTATCGCAACGGTGCGATCAGGCCGTGTCCGCGGGAGGGCATGCCCTTCGGAGACCATGGCAGAAATGGTTATGTGCCGGGGGGGCGGGACTTTCGTCATCTGATCGGGTGTTACGGGCATCGTATCGGGGTTTTCTCGGGCCTGTTACGTTTTTCGGGCGCCTTCTGTCCGGTTTTCCGTTGCCGGCGGCAGCCCCGCATATAACGACCGGTTGGGGCCGCGGCTTGAGTGCCGGTCAGGCAAGGTCGCGACAGGGGTTACTTCGAGAGCGGCGCGGCAACCCGGGAAAACTATTCGACCAGGTTGTTTCTTATCGCGTAGTGCGCGATTTCGGCGTTGCTGCGCAGACGCAGCTTTTCAAGAATCCGTGCCCGGTAAACACTGATGGTTTTCACGCTGAGCGACAGCATGGCGGCGATCTCTGTCGGGGTCTTGCCGGAAGCGATCAGACACATGGTCTGGAATTCACGGTTGGAAAGCAGCCGGTGATCCGGTTCCTGCTCTTCCCTGTATGCCAGGTTATTGGCCAGTTCTTCGGAGACTTCCGGCGTCAGGTATTTGCGGCCCCTGGCGACTTCGCGGATCGCCGATACCAGTTGCACGGGTGCGCTTTGCTTGTTGAGATAGCCGGAGGCACCTGAGCGCAGGGCACGAACGGCATACTGGTTTTCAGGGTGCATGGAAAGCATCAGCACCGGCACCTTGGGGCGCTCCTTGCGGATCAGTTTCAGTGTCTCGATGCCGTTGCGGTCGGGCATCGAAATGTCAAGAAGCACGACGTCGCAGGGCTGTTCACGGATGAAGCGCAGGGTTTCTGCGCTGTTGCCGGCTTCGCCGATGACCGCAAGATCCGAGGTTTCGGCAATGATCTGGCGCAAGCCGCGGCGCAGGATCGCGTGATCGTCGGCAATGAGGACCTTGATCATGCGGCCTCTGCTTCCCCGGAACGCAGGGCAGCGCCAGTGCGGCCGGGTGTTCTCGGTATGGTCACTGTGACCATGGAACCGGCGCTTGCATTGCTGTCGACTTTCACGGTGCCGCCCAGCTGTTCGGCACGTTCGGCCATGCCGCGCAGCCCGAACGAACCGGTTTTGCCCAGGTCGGCAGCTGAAATGCCCCGTCCATTGTCGCTGACGCGCAAGACGACGATGTCATTCTGGCTTCGCAATTCAACTTCAACGCGGGTCGCGGCGGCATGTTTGGTGATGTTGGTCAGGGTTTCACGGAAAATGCTGAACATCGCGGTGGCGGTATCCGGATCGATTTCAGGATCTTCGCGCGGCAAGTTCAGGCGGCAGGGAATGTTCATGCGGTTGGAGAATTCACGGGCCAGCCATTCAATTGCTGCCGTGAGGCCGAGATCAAGCACCCCGGGGCGCAGGTCGCGGGCGATACGCGAAGTCGTTTGGATGGTTTCATCCACCAGGGCATCGATTTGTCTGATCTTGTCGGCGATGGCGGGGTTGGCGGATTCCGGCCTGCCGGCAAGCCACATCAGATCGATCTTGATGGCGGTCAGGTTGCCTCCGATATCGTCATGGATTTCGCGGGATACCCGGGCCCTTTCCTGTTCCTTGGCTCGTTCCAGGTGCGAGGAGAGTTCGGCAAGCCGGCTGCGCGATTCCCTGATTTCCTGCTCGGCGCGTTTGATCTCGGAGATGGATGTCATCAATCCTTCGCCTCGCACGGTGCCGCTGTCGGAGAAAGTTGGTGAAAAACGCAGGTTTATCCACTGGATGCTGCCGGATCCGCCGGGACGTATGCGGCCTTCCCAGTGTGCGGTGGTCATCGTGGCACCGGCCCGGGATATGCATGCCTTGAGCTCGCGCAGGTCATCCTGATCAATCAGGCCGAAGAGAAGCTGCGCATTGGACATCAGATGGTCCGGCGACAGGCCCAGGAGTCCTTCGCTGCCCTCGCTGACATAGCTGAACCGGCATTGTCCATCGGGGGACTGCAGCATCTGGAAAATCACGCCCGGAATGTTGGACATGATGGCGGAGAGCCGCAGTTCCTGTTCGCGCAGGCGCTGTTCCGCAGTGCGCCGTGCTTCACGGCTGGCGGCGTCACCCAGTTCACGCTCGATGGCGGGCAGCAGGCGGGACAGGTTGTGCTTCATGACATAGTCATGCGCGCCGTTACGCATTGCGGCAACGGCGTCGTCTTCGCCGATATGGCCCGAAACGATGATGAAAGGTATGTCCAGCCCGCTGGCGCGCAGAAGCTCCAGCGCAGCAAGCCCCGAAAATTTCGGCAGCGAATAATCCGCAATGACCAGATCACAGCCACCCCTGGCCAGGGCGGCTTTCATGCCGGTCGCATCGCTGACGCACGTGACGGTCACTTCATAACCGCCGCGCCGGAGCAGCACCAGCAAAAGCTCGGCATCATCGTCTGAATCCTCAACCAGCAGCAAATTCAGGGCGCGGCTCATGATAATTACCGGATCGGTTGGCGGGAGGCTGAAAAAGTGATGCGCAGGCGCACGCGCTCACAGGTTGTTGATTTTATGCGCATTGAAAATCTGCTGCTTCTGTATCGATTGATGAAACTGGCTTTTTCGGCACGCTATCAGGTTTCGGCGCAGGAAAAACTGAACGTGTGCGGCATGGTTGTCCCTGACGCATCCGGAAACCCATGCACTGGAACACAGCCATCCGTTGAAGTGCCAACTGTCGGGTTTTTCTTGGTGGTCGGGAAGTTATTGTTTACGGCGGTGTTGGACAGCATGCACACCCGGCCGGCGAAATTCAATCAGCTGAACCATGATAAACCAACTCGCCGCCAGCGGTAAGCGTACCCGATGGGGGTGCGCGGCTGATCTGCGGTCACCGGAAAATCATTTCTTGTTTCAAGGGGTTGCGCATGTCTGTGGCAGGTGCAGTGGATGCTGGTGTTTTGAACCGGGCGCTAAAGCAAGTCCCCGGATCTGCCGTAATCGGGGGGCATCGCTTGCCTGGGCATTCCAGGAGCGGAATGCCGTACAGGATGGCGAGCGGAGGAAGAAAAAACATGACGGAAGCAGGGCGACGATCCCTGATGGTGTCGGGGAACGTGTATTTCTGCGATTTCCGCAGGACAGGTACGCGGTCCGCCACTGTCCCGCTGCTGCGTTCGGTCAGCACGCCGCGGGATGTATGCATGACCGCGGAAACCCTGCAGGGCGCCTGCAGGGATCTGATGGCAGCTGCGCCCGTTCTGGTGCGGCGTGCCGAGCTCAATGTGGCTGACCTGGTCAGCGTCGCCGGCATGATCGACGAGATGGCTTTTCAGGTGCGCGTCCATCTGCTGGGAACAGACCGGGTGGACGATCGCCCTTGCAGTACTGATGAACTGCAGCGGATTCTGCTGGATGCCGCGGCCATCACCGCGGAAATCCAGTCGTGCATGGGTGATGCAGTAAGTGCCGTGGAGAATTTGCGCGAACGGTTGCATGCGCAGGCGGCGCGGGCACTTCAGCTCGGGCACAACGCGACGGATGCCTTGGGTGTCCTCCCGCTGGATCAGGGGCCGGCATCAGGTTAAACGCGGATTGTCCTAGCAAGGCTGCCGAAGCCGCTTGTCGAAAACCTTCGCTGCTGCCTTTCCCGGAATTTCGCGGCCCACGAAATCGGCGGCAATGCGTACATGGACGGCGGGACGCTTCGTTCCCGGCCCGCCTGCGCCCCGCTTTCCCGGCAGGCGGGTGCAGGGCAGCTGTAGCGGGCCTGTTCCCTTCCATCCAGCCGGTCTTCAGGAAGAAGAGGAATCCAGAATTCAGGCGGGCTGATGCAGGTTGATCAGTCCGCGTTTTTCCAGGAAGCGGTCAATATCCTCCGCCGGCAGCGGGCGGCTGATCAGGTAACCCTGCATCAGGTCGCAGTTGTGGGCGCGCAGAAAATCAACCTGCTCAACGGTTTCGACGCCCTCGGCGACAACATTCAGCCGCAGGCTGCGTCCCATGGCGATGACCGCATGCGTGATTGCGACATCATCCTGGTCAGCCGGAATGTCCTTGATGAAGGAGCGATCGATTTTCAGCGTATCAACGGGGAACCGTTTGAGATAGCCGAGTGAGGAATACCCGGTGCCGAAGTCGTCAATGGCAAGTTTGATGCCGGCATCCCGCAGCTCCTGCAGGATGGCCGCCGAACGTTCCGGATTGTCCATGACCATGCTCTCGGTGATCTCGAGTTCGAGGCAGTCCGGGGAAAGGCCGGTGTCGTCGAGTATGTTGATGACGTCAGTGGACAGGCCGTTTTGTGCGAACTGCCTGGGAGAAAGATTCACTGCAATGCGGAAATCGCGTGCGCCGGCGTCCTGCCAGCGTTTCGCCGCAATGCAGGCCTGCGTCAGCACGATACGGCCTATCGGGATGATCAGCCCGGTTTCCTCGGCCAGCGGTATGAACTTGGCCGGCTGCATCATGCCCATGCCGGGGTGGTTCCAGCGCAACAGCGCCTCGGCACCGACCAGGCGGCCCGTGGGGACTTCGACCTGGGGCTGGTAGTGGATCAGGAACTCGTCCTGTTCGATGGCGCGCCGCAGGAAGCGCTCCAGCACGACGTATTCGAAGGAGCGGGCATTCATCTGCGGCGAATGGAACTGGAAGTTGTTCTTTCCCTGATCCTTGGCGCGGTACATGGCCAGTTCGGCGTTGCGCAGCAGGGCCGTTGCATCAGCGCTGTCGCCGGGATACATGCTGATGCCGATGCTCGCCGAGATGTGGTACTCCTCGCCATCCAGCGAGTAGGGTTGATCGACCGCCGATAATACGCGTTTGGCGGCAGCTCGCGCCGCGTCGGCATCTTCGATGTCGCGCATCATGGCCGCGAATTCATCGCCGCCAAAACGCGCAATGATGTCTGATTCACGCAGGCTCCTGCGCAATCTGGCGGTCACCTGGCGCAGCACCTCGTCACCGATATCGTGTCCCAGGGTGTCATTGATCAGCTTGAACCGGTCGAGGTCGATGAACATCACAACCAGCGGCTTTTTGTCGCGACTGGCATCACGCAGCCCCTGCTCCAGCAATTGTCGGAACAGCATCCGGTTGGGCAGACCGGAAAGTTCGTCGAAATGAGCCAGGCGCCACATGCGCTCGCGGCTGTTCGCACGTTCGGTGACGTCGCGGACGACGACGGTTGCACGCCGGGAATCATTCAGGCGCATGCGCCCGGCGCGGATTTCGACGGGAATGATCGCGCCGCTGCGTGAACGGGCCTGGGCCTGCAGCGTGGCCGGTGCGGGCGGTTCGCTTTCCTGGGCACAGAACAACGTTTCCCAGAATTCGGCGGCTGAAGCGTCGTCAAGCAGCAGGCTTTCTATCGGAGTGCCTTCCAGATCCGCGCGTTCGCATCCGATCATCCGGCACAGCGCGGGATTGGCGAATTCGATGAGCCCGCCCATCGAGATCACCGCGATGCCGTCGGCGGCGGTATTGACGATGGAATCGAGCAATGCCTCGTTGACCTGCAGGTCGCGGGCAGCCTTGCGGGCGGCCTTTTTGACACGGGATTCCCGGATTTCTCGGGTCAGTACCGCACCCAGGCGTGTCAGGTTCTGCTTCATCACAAAATCCTGGGCACCCATGCGCATTGCTTTCACGGCGATTTCCTCGCCTATGGCGCCGGAAACGAGGATCAATGGCAGGTCGGGATCGCAGGCCTTGACCATGGCCAGCGCGGTCAGTCCGTCAAACTGCGGCATGTTATGGTCGGACAACACGGCATCCCACGGCCCGCGTCCCAGGGCATCGTTGAGTCCGGTGCGGCTCCATACCCGGCTGTGCTCGATTTTCAGGCCGGCGCGGTGCAAAACGGCAAGTACCAGCGCAGCATCGTCCTCGCTGTCTTCGATCAGCAGCACTCGGACATGTTGTTCCGGAGTCAGTGTTTGTTCGCTGTCAGGGGTCACGTTGGTTGCCGGCGGTTACCTGCGGCAAGCCGTGCGTGCGCCGCCGTTTCCGGCCCTGTTCCGGTTTTGCCGCAGCCGGATTGCCGACTGCGACAAAAAAACGGTCAGCAAGACGCGCGCGAAGGATGCCGTGTTTGCCAGTTACGGCCAAATGCGTGACAAGCTTGAGAAATCGCAGCGCGGGCCGGCATGGCGGCAATAATGGTGGCCGCAACCCTTTGTTTTAATTATCTTTTATGGGTCCCTTGATGCGGCTGATGCGGACGACCTCGGGAATCTTGCGCAGGTCGCGCACGATGCGCGCCAGATGCATGCGATTCATGACCTGCACCGTAAAACGCATGCCGGTGTAGGTGCCGCCGTCTTCCGGATCGACGGCGACATTCTGGATGTTGGATTCGGCGGCTGCGATTTCCGCGGCCACCTTTGCCAGAACGCCGCGCTGATTGGCCACGACCAGGCGGATGCCGACATCGAACAGCTTGCGCGGGTTGGCATCCCATTGCACGTCGAGCACCCGTTCGGGGTCGCGGTGCGACTTGGCGACGACCGGGCAGTCGTGGGTGTGCACCACCATGCCCTGTCCCTTGCTGATGATGCCGATGATCGGATCGCCGGGTATCGGGCCGCAGCAGCGCGCGAACTGCACGGCGAGGCCTTCCGAGCCGCGTACCACGACGGCACCAGCAGGACGTGCTTCCGCCGGCAGCGGTTCACCCAGCGCAAGCAGCTGGTGGGCGACGATGACGGCGAGGCGTTTGCCGAGGCCGATGTCGGAGAGGATTTCGTCGCGGGACTTTGCGCTCGAATCGCGCACCAGGCGGTCCCACTGCGAGTCGCTGACGTCGGGCAGGCCGGCCTTGAAATTGGCCAGAGCCTGCTGCAGCAGGCGGCCCCCCAGCTGCACCGACTCCGCGAAATGCATGGTCTTCAGGAAATGGCGGATGTGTGCGCGCGCCTTGGCGGTGGCGACGAAATTCAGCCACAGCGGATTCGGCTTGGCGTGCGAGGCGGTGATGATCTCGACGCGATCGCCGTTGCGCAGTTCGGTGCGCAGCGGCATCAGTTCCTGGTTGATCTTGACCGCGACGCAGCGGTTGCCGATGTCGGTGTGCACGGCATAGGCGAAATCCACCGCGGTGGCGCCGCGCGGCAGCGACATGATCCTGCCTTTCGGCGTGAACACGTAGACCTCGTCGGGGAAGAGATCAACCTTCAGGTGTTCGAGGAACTCGACCGAGTCCCCGGATTCAGACTGCATCTCGAGCAGGCTCTGCAACCACTGGTGGGTTTTTTGCTGAAGGTCGGACAGCGAGGAGTCGGAACTCTTGTAGAGCCAGTGCGAGGCGACGCCGGCCTCGGCGATCTTGTGCATGTCCGCCGTGCGGATCTGGATTTCGATCGGGCTGCCGAATGGGCCGAACAGCGTGGTGTGCAGCGACTGGTAGCCGTTGGCCTTGGGGATCGCGATGTAATCCTTGAACTTGCCGGGGATCGGCTTGTAGAGGGAGTGCAACGCGCCGAGCGCAACGTAGCAGGCGGGCAGATCCCTGACGATGATGCGGAAACCGAAGACGTCGTGTACCTGCGCGAACGACAGGTGTTTGTCGCGCATCTTGCGGTAAACCGAATGCAGGTGTTTCTCGCGTCCCTGGACCTGCGCATCGACGCGGAACTCGACCAGCCTGCGCTCGATGCTGTCGAGCACCTTGCTGACGACCTCGCGACGGTTGCCGCGCGCGGTCTTGATCGCCTTGGCCAGCACGCGGAAACGGTCGGGGTAGAGGTGCTGGAAGGCGAGGTCCGCCATTTCCTGGTACAGGCTGTTCAGCCCCAGGCGATTGGCGATCGGCGCATAGATCTCGAGGGTTTCGCGGGCGACGCGCTGGCGCTTCTGCGGGTGCACCGCGTCCAGTGTGCGCATGTTGTGCAGTCGGTCGGCCAGCTTGATCAGCATGACGCGCACGTCGCGCGCCATCGCCAGCAGCATCTTGCGGAAATTCTCCGCCTGCGCCTTTTCCTGGGTGTCGAATTCGATGCGGTCGAGCTTGGAGACGCCGTCGACCAGCTCGGCCACCGGCTTGCCGAAGAGCTCGGCGATTTCATTCTTGGTGACCTCGGTGTCTTCAACGACGTCGTGCAGCAGCGCCGCGGTCAGCGCCTGCGAATCGAGGTGCCACTGCCCGAGGATACCGGCGACCGCGAGTGGGTGCGCAATGTAGGGTTCGCCTGATTTGCGGAACTGCCCCTGGTGGGCCGATTCGCTGAAATGGTATGCCGCCTGGAGCTGGGCGAGGTCCTCGGGTTTGAGGTAGGCAGCCCATTCACCGAACAGCACCGGGGCGGCCGGCATTGCTGCGGGGGTGCTTGGAACAGGCGTGCTCATGCGTCCGGTGATGTGTGCCGTACGCGTTCAGGAGTGGCGCCCGGCCGCGCCGGGACGCCGCCTGTTACGTCGGGCTCTTGTTGAGGATTTCGGGGCCGAATTTTCCTGCCGCGAGTTCGCGCAGGGCAATGACTGTCGGTTTGTCGCGGGTCGCATCGATCATCGGCTGTGCGCCGTTGGCCAGCTGGCGTGCGCGATAAGTCGCGGCAAGGGACATTTCAAAGCGGTTGGGCATGATTTTCATGCAGTCGTCTACGGTGATGCGTGCCATGGGTGCCTTACCTGAGTCGGTTGATCAATGCGGAGTGCCGGGCCAGCTGGTGCGCGGTGCGCAGGCGTCCCGCGCGCACGATATCCTGCAATTCGCCTGCCGCGACCCGGAAATCGCTGTTGATAATAACATATTCAAAATCATGGACGTGGGCGATTTCCCCGCGTGCATTGGCGAGGCGCCCGGCGATCACGTCCGGGGCGTCCTGGGCGCGGGCGTTGAGCCGCTGCAGCAGAGCCTCGAACGACGGCGGCAGGATGAATATGCTGATTGCGCCGGGCATCAGCCGGCGCACCTGGGCGGCGCCCTGCCAGTCGATTTCCAGCACGATGTCGGTGTCCGCGGCCAGCTGTTCCATGACCCATTTCCGGGAAGTGCCGTAGCGGTTGCCGTGCACGAGCGCCGATTCCAGGAAGTCACCCGCCTGCGCCATTTTTTCGAAGCTGTCGGCCGTGACGAAATGGTAATGCCGCCCGTCGGTCTCGCCGGGTCGCGGCGCGCGCGTGGTGTACGACACCGATTTGCGGATCCGCATGTCCGCTTCCAGCAGCGCCATGACCAGGCTGGTCTTGCCGGCGCCGGAAGGCGCGCTGACGATGTAAAGGTTGCCGGACATGCGTCGGTGGCCGCGGTTATTCGATGTTCTGGATCTGCTCGCGCATCTGCTCGATCAGCAGCTTCAGGTCCATCGCCACCTGGGTGACCGTCATGTCCGCGGACTTCGAGCCCAGCGTGTTTGCCTCGCGGTTCAGCTCCTGCATCAGGAAATCCAGGCGCTTGCCCGCGGCGCCGCCTTTCTTGAGTATGCGCTGCAGCTCGTCGAGGTGGGCGGCGAGCCGCGACAGTTCCTCGTCGACGTCGATCTTGTTGACGAACAGGGCGATTTCCTGGCGCACCCGTTCATCGTCCGCCGAAACCAGCGCTTCCTTCAGCCGCGCGTTCAGCTTTTCCTGGAATGCGGCGATGATCGCCGGCATCCGCGGCTGCACCAGCGCGATGCGCTCGCGCATGTCGGCGGCGCGTTCCGCGATCACCGCAGCCAGTTTTTCGCCCTCGCGCACCCGTGCCGCGGTGAATTCGCGCAATGCATCGCGCAGCAGCTCGCCGGCGACCGCGCGCAGTTCATCGACCGGCAACTCTTCGCTGCCGAGCATGCCAGGCCAGCGCAGGACGTCGGCGATGCCCAGTGCCCGGGCCTCGGGCAGCGCCGCACGCACGCGTGCATTGAGCGCGAGCAGCTGCGCGAGCAGCGTTTCGTCGATTTCCGCTCCGTCGCGCGCTCCGCCGCGCACCGCGTACGCCACCCGGCATTCGATCTTGCCGCGTGTTGCCGCCGCGGCGATGGCCTCGCGCAGCGACGGTTCCGCCGGGCGCAGTTCGTCGGGCATGCGGAACGAGACGTCGAGGTAGCGGTGGTTGACCGAGCGCAATTCGACGCTGACCGAACCCCAGTCGAGCTCGCGGGAGGCGACTGCATAACCGGTCATGCTGTGGATCATTGCGGCGGGCTTTATAATGAATGGGCCGAAGAACATAGCATATCAAAGGAATCCCGTGCGACCCAGCCAGCGCAATCCCGACGAACTGCGCACCATCCGCATAACCCGCAACTACACCTGCCACGCGGAAGGTTCGGTGCTGATCGAATT
>JBFWOE010000005.1:0-63252 GCA_050250695.1 Burkholderiales bacterium | reverse complement strand
GCGAAGAACGAGTTTCCGCAATTTCCCGGGGTCCCTCCCTACATCGGTTTCCATGTCGGAGACTAAGTGGTCTTCAAGTCGACAGGGCACACGATTGAAGAATCCGAGGCCCATGTCCGCGCAGTGGAATTCTATTTCCCGAAAATGCGCGGCAAAGTCGAGATCGAGGCTCAGGTTCTACACCACAACACCCCGGAGAACATGTTCGAGATCAAATGTGCGTATCCGAATCACGACCTTAAATCGCCCGGCACCCAAGTCGTCGTCAAGCTTCAATGGATAGACAGCGGCATTGCCGGAACCGATATGACCCTGTACCACGACTGGCTGCGCCGCGTGGTCACCGATGTGCAGGTCAAGGTCACCGGGAAACTGGATACCGTCGGTCCGGCTAAAACCAAGAACAAAAAGTCAGGAAAATCCGGGAAAAAATGACCTGGATACGCGCTGTCAGGTCTGTGCCGGTAGAAGTGCTTCGGGTGCCGCGATGAACGGGTTATGATGGTGCAGCGTGGCTGGTGCAGGGGTTAATCGACCTTCCCGGCCAATAACGTCAGAAAATAAATGCAAACCGGGGGGGAATGCAATGCGAGCTTACTGGCTGATTTCCGCAGTGCTTGGACTGCTGCTTGTCACAGGCGGCGCACACGCCCAGCAGAAGTATCCGACCAAACCCATACGCCTGATCGTGCCCTTCCCGGCGGGCGGCGGTGTCGACATCGTCGGACGAACCGTCGGCGAAAAGCTCGGCGCCCGGCTGGGGCAGACCATGGTCGTGGACAACCGCCCCGGCGCCGGCGCGACGCTCGGCACCTCGATTGCCGCGAAAAGCACACCCGATGGTTACACGCTGCTGACCGCACCCGTCATCGGCCTCGCCATCGCCCACGCCTATTACCCGAAGCTCAACTACGACATGCGCCGTGATCTGGCGCCGATCAGCAAGATTGGTTTCGGGACGGTCGTGATGGTAGTGCCCCCCAGCCTCGGCGTGAGTTCGGTGCAGGAACTGGTCGCGCTCGCAAAAGCCAAACCCGGCCAGTTGAGTTTCGCGTCATCCGGTATCGGCGGACTCATCCATCTCACCGGCGAGATGTTCAAACAGATGGCCGGCATCAATATCCTGCATGTGCCCTACAAGGGCTCGTCACAATTGCTGCCCGACCTGATCGACGGCCGGGTATCGCTGGCCATCGACAGCCTGCCGGCGCATCTGCCCCATATCAAGGCCGGGCGGCTGCGCGCGCTCGGTGTGGCGCGCCGAAATCGCTCGGCACAGTTGCCCCAGGTGCCGACGATGAGCGAGGCCGGGTTGAAGGGCTTCGAGTCGTATACGGACTATGCGCTCTACGCGCCCGCCGCCACTCCGAAGCCCATCGTCGCCACGCTGAACCGGGAAGTGATTCCGGTGCTGCAACTGCCTGACGTGCGCGCAAAGCTCGAAAGCCTGGGCATCGACGTCGCCGGCAGCACGCCGGAAGCTCTGCAGGCTGAAGTGGCCAGCGAAATCGCCAAATGGACGCAGTTGATCAAGGACGCGAATATCAAGCGTTAACTGCGGAAACAAAAGCAGGGGGCCAGCCCCTGTTTTTGAACACTGGCTTTTCCTGATTCGCTGCTTCAGATCAGTTCAAACTCGCCGTTGATTTCGACCGCAATGCCGCGCGGCAGCGAGACATGTCCGTTCAATAGTCACCGGGATCGATTTTTACGCAACAATTCGACCCTGGAAATTTCGAGGTTTCCCTCGATCAGTATTATGGCCGCGTCGTCGCTTTCATCCCTGGCCATTCGTCCCCCTTCACATTGCCTAAACGTTCTGTTGTATGCTGGCCAATGACTCATACCACACTGTTTCAACCCCACCGATCAAAGGATTGTAATGGCCCGACTTGAACCGCTGCCCATCGGCGCAGCACCGGAACTGAAAGAGATGTTCGAAAAGCAGCTCGCTGCCAATCATTATGTTGCCAACAGCCAGCTCATCATGCAGCGCAAGCCCAAGCTGGTGATGGCGTTGCGCGGCCTGTCCGCCGCCGTGTTCGATGCCGAAGGTGAAGTGTCGCTGGGCCTGAAACGCCTGCTCGCCTATGTGGTGGCGCGCACGCACGGCTGCCATTACTGAATGGCGCACAACGCTGGGGGGTCTCTCCAGCAAGGCATACCGGCGGAAAAACTCGAAAAAGTATGGGAATTCCGCACCAGCCCGCTGTTCAGCGATGCGGAACGTGTCGCTCTGGAGTTTTCCATTGCCGCGGCGTCGCAACCCAATGACGTCAGCGACGAACTGTTTGAGCAAATGAAGAAACACTGGAACGAAGGCCAGATCGTCGAGATTACCGCGCTGATATCGTACTTCGGTTTCATGAACCGCTGGAACGACACCATGGCGACCCCGCTGGAAGATCATCCCGTCGAGAAAGCCGAAAAGCACATCACGCAACACGGCTGGTCGGTCGGCAAGCACAAACGCTGATCACGCGCACCGGCCGCGGGAACGCGTCGCCACAGGGGACTGACCACGTTCTCCAGTTCTCCATCCACCTGGAACGAACTCCTGGTTATCCCCTTTTTTATGGTCATATTCCGGCGCCGATGAACGCTGCATCACCCACGGTCCGCCCCAAGTGCGGCCACGCACGCACTGCCGCTGATACGGCGCCGGCGTGGCAATGTCCGTCTTGCGGCATTGCCTACTGCAAATTCAAGGGTGCCGCCAAAGCTGAAGCTGGCAATGACGCTGTACCGCGGGCGGATGCCCGGAAGCGCGTTGCGCCGTTCTGGGTCAACGACAAGGCGACCGGCGCGGCGCTACCGGTTGCTGACCTTGCTCCACCTTTGCGTGTTTTTCATATCACTCGGTGTCGCGGCTTTTCTCTGGATCATGTGAATCCGGCCTGCACGTCGAAAACATCCGCTGCGTGCCTGTCCGTGCCGGCGGGCCATGCCGCGAAACTGTTATCTGCCCTCCAGCCTCCTGGGCGGCCGCAGGTTGCGGATATAGGGGCGAATTTTTTGGGCGTGCCACAACACCTTCCCCAGCACGGCCATTTCACTGAGAGTCCGCCGGACTCCGCCAAGGCGCCGGGGGGTGAGCGGCGTCCGGATCATTTCCGGATAACGCCACTTCCAGCGCAGATATCCCGGGATTCTTGAATTGATGAATTGGAAGGCATTGCGCACAAACCGGAAACGGTGCCGGGAAAAATAGTCCTCGATCGAATATCTTTCCAGTTCCCGGGTCAGGGTCCGGGTGCACACCGCGGTTTCCCTTTTTGTGAAGATCCAGTCGAGGTTGATGTTTTCCTCGCCGAGGGAATAAACCTTGTGGAACCAGAGCGGGGGAACATACAGCAGGTCGCCTGCGTTGAGGATTACCTTCGTATAAATGCTCCGGCGGAATATCTTTTCATCGTTGCCGTCGAGAATCGCAAAATTCGTGAACGGATAGCAGTCCAGCGGGGTTTCCGGAGACACCAAAAACCATTCCTTTTGCCCGATGACCTGGACGGTCAGGACATTCACCATGTTGGCGTCATAGTGCCAGCTGGATACGTTGCCCCTCCTGTGTATCCATATCCGCATCAGTTCGTTGCGCGGAAAAATATCCGGGCGCCCGGCAAACCCGCTCACCACCCGGGGTGTTTCGTAGTCTTTTTCCAGCGTTCCTTTTTCAATCCAGTACCACAGCGAAGCCGATTTGGCCGAGGGATCCCTTGACAGCTGGTCGTGCACGTATTTTTCGGTCCATACTTTCCCGGCTGGCCAGTCTGCCCCGGCTTTTTCGATGACAACCGGTGTTTCCGTATCGAAATATCGCTCGCAGAATGTTGAAAACGGAATATCGGCCTGTTCACGAGCCACATTGAAATGGCCCCTGCCGATTTTATGTGCCGTGTTCATCGGGATTCAGAAAACCATTTTCAATTGGTCGACTCGGCAATGCCGACAGGCTGCCCACGCAGATTTGCTGCTGGATAAATTAACATTAACGAATCAGTTTCACCAATTCAGCGCCCTCCACCAGCATCACGCCCTGCTCCTTCGCGTACGTCCGCGCCTGCCCGGTCAGTTCGCCCGCCACCACGTAGCGGCATTGCCGCGCGTCGCGCTTTTCGCCGTACTCCACCAGTTCTTTGATCGGCTCGACACCCGTGCGCACCACTTTCCAGCGCCGCGCACTGACCAGCGTCACGTAACCCAGGTTCTCCAGCTCGAAATCCGCCGCGCCCTTGATCTGCTTCACGTTGAAACCCTCGGCCCTGAACGCGGCCTCCAGCTTCGATGCGAATTCCTCCCACGACAGGGTGCGGATTTTTTCCAGCATGCGCTCCAGCCGCGCGCCGCTGGGCACACGGATCCGTTTCCAGATCACCATCAGTGTGATGATGGTGAAGGGCGTGGTGGCGAACAGCGCATAACCCCAGGGCATGAAGTTCTGCACCAGCGCGTAGGTGGCAACCGCACACAGCGCGCTCACCCACCAGTCCTTGCGCATCAGGATGGCGAACAGGGAGTTCTCGGGCAGTTTCCAGCTCATGCGGTGTGCCTCGGTGGCGTGCAGCCGTCAGATCGGGCGGGCATGACCCGGCATCATCCCCGCCGGCGTGGCTGCGTGTCGCGACCGCGCCGGGATGCGGGTGTTACTCAACCCTTCAGGATGCGCAGCACGTCGTCCGTCTTTGTGACCCAGCCCATCTTCGACTCGAAGTTGTAGAGCGTGGCCTGGCGCACGAAGTCAGGGCCGGTGTGGTCCATCGCATCCTCGATGAGGATGGGCCAGAACTCCCGGAAGTAGGCTTCGCGTGCCGTGCTCTCCACGCACACGTTGGTCGCCACGCCGGTGAACAGCAGGTGGCGGATGTCGAGGCCGTTGAGCTGGTTCTCCAGCGTGGTGCCGGCAAAGCCGCTGTAGCGGGATTTCTGCACCACCAGGTCGCCGGGCTCGGGCTTGAGGGCATCGATGATCTCCCAGCCCCAGGTGCCCTGGACGATCAGCTTGTCGCGGTCGGCCGGGCGCTCGCGGATCATGCGGAACGCCATCTGCTTGCGGATGTTGGGGGATTGCGGACCGCCGGCGTCGCTGAGGTCGGGCTTGTAGCCGAACTGCAGGTAGATCACCTTGACGCCCGCGGCCCGGGCCGCGGGCAGCAGGCGCTGGTTGGCCGCGATGACCGGGCCGATACGGGCTTCATCGATGCCGGTGCCCAGGTCAAGCATGCCGCCCTTGCTGGCGTAGGCATTCTGCATGTCCACCACCACGATGGCCGTGCGCTGGATGTCGATTTCGACTTCCTGCGGGCGCGCGTTGAGCGCAACCATCGTACCTGTTCCGGTCCGGACCCTGTCGGCATTCATTGCGATTTCACCCCTGTCTGCAGTGCATTAACGGTTGACGACCTTGCGGTACTCGGGGGACGGCGTGTGCTGGGCGGGCCAGTTCACGCCATCCTCGAATCGCGCAAAAACGCTGGCGTGGCGGGCAAACCCACCTTCCATCAGCGCCACGGAGACAATTTCGACGATGGCGGCGTCGTCATGGCCGGCTGCGCGCAGCGCGTTGAACTCGGCATCGGTCATGGCCTCGTTCAGCGTGAGTTTGCGCGCCACCCGGAATACCGCCTTTTCGGCCTCGGGGAGGTCCGAGTTTTCGAAATCATGCAGTTTTTCGATCTCGGCAGGGCTCAACTGCAGGCGATCGATGAGATCGGATTTGTGGAAATTGATGCAGCGCGGGCAGTCGGTCGCCACCGCGCAGACCATCGCAATCCGGTTCATCAGTTCGCGCGGCACATGGCCCTTGAGCAGCTCGAGCTGCTTCTGCAGCTCCCACCAGGCCTTGAGCAGCGGCGGCACCACCGCAAAAAACCCGAACAGCGGCCCGAGCCAGCGCGGATCCTTGACCCTGCAGATTTCGTCATAGATCTGCTCGACCTCGGGCGGAGCTTCACCGGGTTTGACCAGTTTCACCGGCTTGACTTCAATATTGCTCATGGGCGATTTCCATTTCAACGGGACCGCGAATGGCCTAGTGTACTATTGTGGGCAAAAAATGACCCGCCCCTGCATTCAGCGACAATGGATTAATGGGGTCAACCATTAGCTGGCCGGTGTCAATTGAGCGATAAGAGTTCTCGCTGTTGATGCGATCTGGAACTTGCCGCACTTCCAGCCTTCAAGCTCCACCGTCGCGCCCGTTACTTCCATACCATTGGCTGCGAATCCGTATCGCGCCAGTCACCCATCAGGATCAAGCGGTTCTGCGATGAGGCTGCAGCCGCCCTGGTGGAGCTACTCCACCCCAGAAGAATGTCGGTACCGCGCTTCGTCCAAAGTGTGTTGCGTACAGATGGTGTGGCTGTCCGCCAAGGCGGACTCCAGTCCCCCTGCGGGCTCGACGCGCGGGCGATGCGGAAACTTGCAAGGGCGGCAGGTGCTGCGCGTCCATCCAGACATGTGGCTTTGCGCCAGACCCCATTTCGGGCTCGCGCAGCGCCGGCCTTGAACCGTGTTACGCAAAGCAGCGCCCGGCATCAAAGGGCTGCCCGCTCTTCAGGATGTGGTAGCAGGCGCGCGCGAGCTTGTGCGCAAGCGCCTTGGCCGCCACCGCCGCGTTGGTCTTCGCGCGCTTGCGCTCGTAGAAGCGCTTCGCCTGCGGGCTGAAGCGCGCGGCAAAGTGCGCCGCCTCGATAAACGCCCACGACAGGTATTTATTGCCGTTCTTGCTGTTGCCCGCGCCTTTCTTTCTGCCATTGCTCAGCCGCACACTGTCCACGCAGCGCGCATAGGAAGCAAAGGCACCCACGCCAGGAAAGCGGCTGATCGTGCCCGTTTCCAGCAAGATCACCAGCGCCAGCGCCTGGCCGATGCCGGGCACACTCTTGAGCAGCGCCCATTGATCGTCTGCGCGCACCGCTTCGAGCAGCCGTGCCTCCAGTTTGCCGATCTCGGCGTTCAGCGTCTGGATCACCGCCACATTGGCCGCAATCCCGCGGCTCACGTCCGCAGGCAGCTCCAGCGCAGCCACCGCCTGCGCGGTCAGCCGCTTCACCTCGTTGCTGTGCATGCGCCCCCCGGTCTGCCGCGTGAACTGATTCTCCACCGCCAGAATGTGCATGGTGCGGCTCCTCGCCAGTTGCAGCCGCAGCAGGTGTGCCAGATGCCGCGCATCGCTGCGGTCATCCCCGTGCTTGAGCCCGTCGTAGGTCTTGATCGCCCCCGTGTTGGCCAGATGCACGGCAACTCATTGGGCAGCCGCCGCTCGATCAACACCCGATCCGCCTCGTCCGTCACCACCAACACGCTGTTGTTCGAGTGCAGATCAATTGCGCTATATTTCATCTCGGCCTCCTGTGGTTAAAGAAAGTTCGCAAACTCACTCTAACCCCACTGCCTACCCAGGCAGTGGGAGGCCAGCCAGATGATTTTCAGACAACTTGAAGCGTCTATCCCACAGCGGGATGCCGGCATTGCCGTCACTTCAGCAGCAGATCGGCGCGCACGCCGGCGTGATCGGACGGATAGAGCGCGGGGTCCGCGGGGTCGCCCCGGTCGAAGCACACGCGGCTGTCGGCTACCGACAGCGCGTCGTCTATCCAGATGTAGTCGATGCAGCGGTCCATGCGCGGCCAGTAGGGATGCGAAACCTTGCCGTCGGCACTTGCAAGCGGAGTGAACGCGGTGTTGGCGGTCTGGGTCGGCCGCAGTTTCGAGGCGATCAGGGCCGCCGAGGGCGCCTGCAGCGTGGCGTTGAAATCGCCGCAGACGATGCGGGCGTCGGCCTCGGAGCGCGACTCGATCCAGGCAAGCAGTTGCTGGGCCTGGAACAGCCGCAGCGAGTCGTCGCCGCGGGACATGTACTGGTGGGTGACGTAAACGTCGACTGTCTTGCCGCCGGCCCGCACGCGGGCCACCAGCGCCACCATGTCGCGGGTACGGTAGTCGAGGTTACCGGTCTCGACGACTGGCAGCCGGGTGAGCAGCGCCTCGCCTTCCACCGCCGAGAGGCCGTTCACCCGCGTCTGCTGCACCAGCGCGTATTCACGCCCGTGGCGCTCGCGCATGACCTGCTGGATCCAGCGCGCGGTCTGCAGCGGAATGCACACCTCGTTCATCGCGAACAGGTCCGGGTCGATCGCGACCAGTTCGCTGATGATCAGTTCGCGCCGCTGTTCCCAGCGCTTGTGGTCCTGTTCCATATTGAGCATTGCCACGCACAGCTTCATAGCCTTGCACTCCCTGAAGGACTACCGCAGCCCCGTCCACAACACCTTGATCACCAGCGACAGTCCGCTCAGCACGAGCATCACGCCGATCACCTGCAAGGCCCGTTCGTTGGAAATGCGGTGATGGATGCGGTTGCCGAGGTACAGGCCGGCGGCCATGGCGGGCACGCTGATGGCGAGCACGATTCCCAATGCCCACTGCAGCAGCAGGCCGGTGAACAGGAAGGTGATCAGCCGGAAACCGTAATCGAAGAAGGCGAAGCCCGAGAACGTCGCGCGGACGTTGCGCTTGTCACCCAGGCGGCGGGTCAGGTAGATCATGTAGGGCGTGGCCGCGCCGCTACCGAACATGCCACCGAAGAATCCCCCCGTAAAGCCTGCCGGCACGGACCACCAGGTCGATACCGGTTTGTCGCCAACGGGCTTGAGCAGCGTGCGGATGCCGAAGATCACCACCAGCACGCCCAGTCCGGTGAGCAGAATTTCGGGCGGCAACCGCACCAGCAGCAGCGCCCCGGTGATGACGCCAATCATCGCCCAGGGAATCAGGCGTTTGACCTCGGTCTTGTTGACGTGCTGGCGATCGATGCGGATCGTGGCAAGCGTCGCCAGAAAATCGAGCACGAGCAGCAGCGGCACGGCGAGCTTGAGCGGCACCACATGCGCCATCAGAGGGATCGCGATCGTGGCCGACCCGAAACCGGAAACACCGCGCACAAAAAATGCAAAAAACACGACTACACCGACCAGGGCGGCGGCGGCCGGACTCAATTCGCCCACGCTGTCTCCTCACGACCGCGCCGGATGTTCGACCCGCGGCGGCTTGCTTAATGGTTTGCGACGATTATAGCTGCTATCCTGCGGTGCTACCGATGCCCCATACCCCGGCTGACCATCGGGAGGCGTGTTTTTCCTGCGCGATCAGGAACACCGCCTTGACTCCCGAAAGCAATTGAATGGGGCAGACACCTCAGTGCTTCCATCCCGATAACAACAATCCCGCAGCAGGATGCCCATGACCACCGTCCCCTTTGATTTCACTCCACTCCTGCCCGCGGGCCTGCCGCCCGCAGCGACCCGCTGGACCGGCCGCGGCAAATACGATTTCACCGGCGGCAACAATGATCCGGACGCGCTGCCGCTCGAGGGCCTGGTCGCGGCGGCCGATGCGGTGCTGCGGCGCGAAGGGCGCACGCTGTCAACCTATGGCTTGAACAGCGGACCGCAGGGTTACCGCGCGCTGCGTGATTTTCTGGTCGGCAAACTGAAGCGCGACGCCGGCATCAATTGCAGTGCCGACGACATCCTGCTCACTTCGGGCTCGCTGCAGGCGCTGGATCTCGTCAACCACACCCTGCTCACGCGCGGCGACACCGTGCTGATCGAAGAGGATTGTTACCAGGGCTCGATCAACCGCCTGCTGCGGCTGGGCGTCACACCCGTGGGCATACCGCTCGACCGCGAGGGCCTGCGCATCGACGCGCTGGAAAACGCGCTGGCCGATTTAAGGAAGAAAGGCGTTCGTTCCAAGTACATCTACACCATCCCCACGGTGCAAAACCCGACGGCGACCATCCTGCCGCTGGAACGGCGCAGGGCCCTGCTCAAACTCGCGGCCGACTACGGCGTGCCGGTATTCGAGGACGACTGTTATGCCGACCTGATCTGGTCGGGCGAACGCCCGCCCGCGCTCCACGCGATGAGTGATCGCAGCGACGTCATCTACATCGGCTCGTTCTCCAAAACCGTTGCGCCCGCGCTGCGCGTGGGCTACATCGTCGCGCCGTGGGCCATCATGTCGCGCATGCTGGCGCTGAAGACCGATGCCGGTTCCGGCGCGCTGGAACAGATGGTGCTGGCGGAGTACTGCACGGCGAATTTCACGAAACACGTGCCGCAACTGAGGAAGAGCCTGCGCGCGAAGCTGGTGACGCTGATGGAAGCACTGCGCGAACATTTCGGCGCGGCGGCGCAATTCGACGAACCGCAGGGCGGCATTTTTTTGTGGGTGAAGCTGCCGGACGGCGTGGATGCGCTGAAACTTTTTCCGCTGGCGCAGGCCGCGGGCGTGGCGATCAATCCGGGGCCCGAGTGGTCGGTGAACAAGGCCCACGCCCACAGCCGCCTGCGGCTGTGTTTCGCCAACCTGAGCCACGAGGAAATCAGCCAGGGCGTAGCGACGCTGGCGGAGGTCTGCCGGAAAGAATACGGCGTGTCGGGTTGAAAGCAGCTACCGGGGTTTCTTGCCGGGCATTTCAGTCAGGACTTGCCCGCAAGTCGTCGCCACTGTAAGCGACAGGATGACAGTTCCTGCAGGCAATGCCGCCCAATGTTACGGCAGCCATGAACAGCAGCATACCAGGCACCGCCTCTGTCCAGGACACATATCCCGGGACAATCAGAAATCCGACGAGTCCGATTTCCGTCAACCCGACTATGATCGTATTGAGGGCCAGTCCGTTCGCGGAATTTCGCCAGTTCGCCATCGCCCCGACGGCTGCTACCACTATGCCCATGCAGATCAGGCAGTAGGCCAAGTATCCCAGCACGAAACCGGCGATTGCCGGATAAACCCCGATACCGTTCTGATACAAGGCATAGGCACTTTCGGCGCCATCCGTCAGTGCCGCGAGAATTACGGCACCGCCAACGACATGCAGCAGCCCCCAGAGCATGAACAGCACGGCCCCGGTTCTTGCTTTCGTGAGGTTAGACATCCCGATCTCCTTTGCTTTAAGTAGATTAAGTGACTGACACTGATCACACACCGTTGCCGGACAACGCCTTGCGACCACGTACGCGCAGCGCTGTCACCGGTGCCATCGAATGGAAATCGAGATGCAGATCGCCGAACCCGGCGCGTTTAACTTCGTTCTTCAGCGCATGGCCGATGGCCTGGACTTCGGATTCCCTCTTCGCCCAGCGCGGCTGCAGGCTCAGCACCAGCAATCCTCCGGGCTTCAATACGCGTCTGATTTCGGCAAGATGCTGCTGCGGATCACTCCAGAACATGGATACATTGCTGGCAAACGCCTTATCAAAATAGCCAGCAGGGAATGGCAAGTGCTCGCTGTTGCTCGACATGATGTGCGCCCTGCCGGCATGGATGGCTGACTGGTTACGGCGACTGGCCTGACGCACCATCAGGACCGAGCGGTCGATGCCCACTGCGTATCCCGACTTCACAGTTTCTGCCACCGCTGCCAGCGCCACACCCGGCCCGCACCCGATTTCCAGCACATGATCTGCAGGGCCGACATCCAGCGCTTGCAACGTCCAGACATTGCGCTCGCGGTTCTTGTGGGCCATGGCCCATCCGACCAGCCAGCCCATGAGGCCGCGCGGATTGCCGAACTGGGACACCACGTAGCTCATCGCTCACCGCGCCAATAGCCAGCGCGCCGCCGTTGTTGCCCGCCCCGCTCTTTCATCCACTGCGCGAGCTGCGCCCGCTGCCCGGCAGTAAGCGCTTGATGAAGTACGGCAAGTTCAGCAAGCAACGCTGGCAGGGCCGCCTCCCATTCGCGCAGGCTCTCCCGGGTTTTCTGCTCCAGCGCTTCGATGTCCAAGCGCTCGCTGGTGAATTGGTGCATGAATTCTTCGCGCAGGCCAGAATGGGTTGAGTGTCTTCGCTGCTGCATCCATCGCGTCAGAAAATGCTCCACCCTTTCGCGCTGTTCCGCGGACAGACTGAGTTCGGCGGCCACCTGGTCCAGGGCGAATCCAGGAACGCTTGCAGCCTGCAGCGGGGCTGCTTTGAGAATCAGGGCCGCGCATGAGATCAGCGCTGCCGACAGCGATTTCTTGATTGATGCGTGCATGGCTTGTCTCTCCACAATGATGGTGCAGATCAATATGACAACCAAGTTGTCAAACAGGATTATTGTTAATGACAACAAAGTTGTCAAGTGCCACAATAGTTCCGGGGCGGGCCCGGGAAAACCACTGAAACGAAAGGGATGCAATGGCCGGAAAATCCGGGGACGACAGCGTGCAGCTGGTACTGGCGCTGATGTCGGAAACCATCAAGACATTTCATCTGTTGCGCGCTGCGGGCAAGCGAATCGGGGCAGTCACTGCCGCTGGTGCGGGCAACTGGGGTCTGCTGCGCAGTCTTGGGCACGAAGGCCCCCAAACGGTGCCTCAAGCTGCGCGGGCACGGCCCGTATCACGTCAGCATATGCAGAAGCTGGCCGATCAGATGGCAGCGGAAGGCATGATCGAATTCATCGAAAATCCGGCGCATGCTAAATCCATGTTGATGCAGCTCACGCGCAAGGGTCGCACTGCCCTCACCCGGCTGGATCAACGCATCGAAATGGAGGCGGCACGACTTGCCACAGGATTGAATGCCGCACAATTGCAGTCCGCCGTGCAGGGACTGCGTGAATTTCGCTTAAAGCTGGCAGCAGACACCTCGGCGGAACATGCCGATTAGATCGGCGGACAGGGCACCGGCATCGCGATACTCGCCAGGGTCAGCCACAAAAAACTGAATTGAAAGGACCATGCACTGAGGTTCCCCCACGAATCAACTTGTACAATCAATCAGTTACGTCTAGCGCCGAAACCGCAGGTGAACGCCAAGGGTCGGGGTCAGCATTATTTTAGAGACGCAATGAAACCTGGCGAACACCCGCACGCGATCAGCAAACGCGGCGACGTCATTCATATCGGCTCGTCCGCCTGCAGCTGTGCTTCGCCAACCTCAGCCACGAGGAAATCAACCAAGGCGTGGCGACGCTGGCGGAGGTCTGCCGGAAAGAATACGGCGTGCCGGGCTGAAACAATCAGGGTTGCAGTAATCCTGCAACAGCATCAATACACTTCATCATGGCTGCCGACATGGATCGGCACGATTTCGGATTCGGTGACGACCATCACCAAGGTGATACGGTAACTGAGGTTGATGGAAACGCTGTGCAGCCCGGACAGCCTGCCTTTCAGCGCATGCAACCGCAATGACGGGTGATGCGGATTGGCTTCCAGCAGCTTGAGGGTCTTGGTGTATTGCGTGGCAGCGTCAGGATGACGCTTGAGGAACCGCGCGGCGCGGCGGTTGTACTGCTCGGTGAATACGAGCTGCCACGCCATTCAGGCAACCACGCTGGCCAGGCGTTTGATGTGCTGCTCGACCGATTCCTTCACGAAGCGGCCGGCATCCAGATCCGCCTTCGATTCGGCCAGCGCGGCTTCCAGTTCGCACTCGCGCAAGTGCGCGTACTGCTCGCGGCTCATCACCACGTATTTGGCCTGGCCGCGCACGGTCAGTGATGCCTCGGGCTGATCCTCCAGCGCACGTTCGATGGCGCTGACGCCCTTGGTTTTCAGGTCGTTGGCTGAAATGGAGTTCATGTCGATTCCTTGGTATCCGTGATCTGCCTGTTCATGATACTGCTTAACGCATTTAAAACAACATTATAAATAGTACTATTGATGGCGATCAGCGTGATTGGAGCGATCAACCAAGACCTAGCCACATCGGCCGCGGCACTGTAGTGTACACTCACTATTTAAACAATAATATGAATAAAAACAAATAATTATAAACATTTTTGGGTGTCATCAGATCTCCGCTTGCTTCCGCCACCGCGCTGCCATAACATGGCCATGTAACATGTTACGGAGGCGCCATGGAAGTCAACGAACGCATGAAAAATTACCGCGTGCGGCAGCGCGCCGCAGGCTTGCGGCTGGTGCAGCTCTGGGTGCCCGACACGCGCTCGCCGGTGTTCGCCGCGGAATGCCGCCGCCAGTCCGCGCTGCTGCGCGGCGACCCGGCTGAAACCGAAGCCCTGACATTCATCGGCGAGGTCGCGGCGTGGAAAGACGATGCGTCGCGGTGACTTCGTTACCGTTGCGGCGCCCGGCGATTACGGCAAACCACGCCCGGCGCTGGTGATCCAGTCGGATCTGTTTGACGAGTTGCCCAGCGTTGCCCTGTGCCTGGTGACCAGCGAGCTGCGCAACGCCCCCATCTTCCGCATCACGGTGGACCCGGGGCCGGACAACGGGCTGCAAAACATCTCGCAGATACAGATCGACAAGATCCTGTCGGTGCCGCGCGAGCGGGTGGGCGGCATGATCGGCCGCCTCGACGATGCCACGATGCTCAAGGTCAACCGCTCGCTCGCGGTGTTTGCCGGTATCGCCTGATCCGGCTGAAGCCGCGCCGCCGGGGTCTGCTATCCTGAGTGCCCGAAAAAATAATCGCCGCCACAGGCAACCGGAGGAGCAATCATGAAAATCCGGCGAGTGCAGTGCTGGGTGCTGCGCATCCCCTTCCATTTCCCGCTGGTCAGGGAAGAGCAGCACGCGATGGCGAACTTCGTCGAGATCGAGACCGACGACGGCATCAAGGGCCACGCGATGTCGACCTACCCGATGCGTTTCGGCGTGCGCGAGTACATCAACCGCGAGGCCGCGCCGGTGGTGCAGGGCATGGATGCGCTGCGGCCCGAGGAAATCCGCAACAAGGTGTTCTGGGCCACCGCGCGCAAGTACTTCCACGGCGCCTGGAACTGCGCAATGAGCCTGATCGACGTCGCGCTGTGGGACGTCAAGGGCAAGGCGCTCGGGCAGCCCATCTGGAAACTGCTGGGCGGCGCGCATGCGCAGGTGCCCGCCTACATCACCTTCGGCCTGCCGCGTTATTCGATCGACGAGCTGATCGAGGTCGCGCGCATGCTGATCAGGGACGGCCAGCGCAGCCTGAAGATGGTGGTGGCGAAAGGGACCAACCCCTACGACGAAATCCTCGGCGAGCCCACCGACGCCGACATCCTGCAGGACGCAAAACGCGTCGCCGCGCTGCGCGAGGCGGTCGGCCCCGACATCGAACTGATGATGGATGCCAACAAGGGTGCCACCTACGCGCAGGCGCTGAAACTCGCCAAACTGTGCGAGCCGTACAACCTCGCCTGGTTCGAGGATCCGGTGCTGCAGGGCGATCCGCGCCTGATGGCGAAGCTGCGCACGCAGACGACGATCCCGATCGCGGCGGGCAGCACCGCCACCTCGGACCTGATGTTCCTGCGCGAATACCTGCTGCGCGAGGCCGTGGATTACCTGCAGCCCAATGTGCGCGACATCGGCGGATTCACGCAGGCGGCGAAGGCGGCGGCGATGGCGCAGGCCTTCAACGTGCCGCTGGCGATGGGCGGCAACTATCCGCACATGAACATGCACCTGCACGGCGGCGTGCCGAACGGCGGGCGCGTGGAATTCCACTGGCAGGGCTGGAAGTGCGTCGAGCAGTTGTTCGACAACGCGCCGGGGCCGGTGAACGGCACGCTGACGCTGCCGACGACGCCCGGACTGGGATTTACGCCCAAGGCCGGAATACTCGACCTCGCGGTCGATTGACACACCTCGAAGTCTGCAGCCGTGAATCCGGTGTGCCCTGCGGAATCCCCTGCCGAGCCGCCGCGTGTAATTGACCATATTGGCCACACGGGCTAGAGTGAGTCCCGGCACACACCGAACAGACCATGCAGGCGGCACAGACCGCCGGACAGCCCGGCATGATCGCGGCTGATCCCATCCGTCACTTACGTAGCGAGGAGAAGTCCATGAATCCGCATCTTTCGATGAAACACATCGTGTCGCTGGGCGTCGTCGCCTGCGCCGCCCTGCTGCCGGCGACCCAGGCCGCCGCGCAGAAAGTCGATTTCACCGGCAAGCGCATCCTGGTGACCGTCCCCTTCGCGCCCGGCGGCGGTTCCGACGTCTACATCCGCGCGCTGCAGCCTTTCCTCGAGAAACACCTGCCGGGCAATCCGACCATCATCGTGCTCAACGTCCCGGGCTCGCGCTCGATTCCCGGCGCCAACCGTTTCCAGGAACGCGCGACCACCGATGGCACCCACGTGGCCGTCGTTTCGGCCACCACGGTCGGCAGCTTCGTGTTCTCGCGCTCGCGGGTCAAATATGACCTCGACAAGTGGGAGCCGGTGGTGCTCTCGCCGCAGGGCGCGGTCGTCTACACCACGCCCGCGCTCGGCGTGGGCGGAACCAGGGACCTCGCCAAGCTCAAGGGCAAGCCGCTGGTGTTCGGCGGGCAGAGCGCGACCGGCGGCGAGGCGCGGACCGTCATGACCTTCGCGCTGCTCGGCCTCAAGGTGAACAATGTCTGGGGCATGAACCGGGGGCCGGTGCGCCTCGCCTTCGAACGCAACGAGCTGAACATCAACTACGATTCAATGCCCGGCTATCAAGGGGCCGCGTCGAAGCTGGTCAAGGCCGGCAAGGCGGTGCCGCTGTATTCGATGGGCATCACCGACAGCAAGGGCACGCTGGTGCGCGATCCGAACATGCCCGACCTGCCGCACTTCGGGGAAGCCTACGAGATGATGACCGGCAAGAAGCCCTCGGGCCCCGGCTACGACGCATGGCAGTCGGTCAACAAGATGATGACCATGGTCAACAAGGGCATCTTCCTGCCCGCGGGCACCCCGAAGCCGGTGCTCGCCGCGTGGCGCACGGCCATCGCCAACACCCTCAAGGATCCGGATTTCGAGAAGGAAGCCGGCAAGATCGTCGAGGGTTACCCGCAGTTCATCGGCGAGGATGCCAAGCCCATCATCAAGGACGCCACCAACTTCAAGCCGCAAGCCTGGGCCTGGCTGAAGAACTACTACAAGACGGAGCACAAGGTCACGATCGAGTAATACCGGCAACAACGCCACAGGGCATCTTGATCGCATAATAAATGCAAGCGGATCTCCTGCAGGCGCTGTCCACGCTCGCCAGCGTGCAGCACCTGCTCTTCCTGCTGGGCGGCGTGCTGCTCGGCCTGGTCGTCGGCATCCTGCCGGGGCTGGGCGGCATCGCCGCGCTGTCGCTGCTGCTGCCGTTTGTCTACGGCGGCGACCCCACGCTGGTGCTGCCGATGATGATCGGCCTGCTCGCCGTCACCAACACGTCGGATACCTTCCCGGCGGTGCTGGTGGGCATCCCAGGCACTTCGAGCGCGCAGGCCACCATCATGGACGGTTATCCGCTCGCCCGGCGCGGCGAGGCTGCGCGCGCGCTTGGCGCCGCGTTTTCGGCGTCGCTGCTCGGCGGCCTTTTCGGTGCTCTGATGCTGACGCTGGCAATCCAGTTCGCGCGGCCGCTGATCCTCGCCGTGGGTTTCGGCGAACAGCTGATGCTGGTGGTACTGGCGCTGACGATGATCGGCATGCTGACGGGGACCAGCGCGGTCAAGGGGCTCATCATGTGCGGCATGGGCCTGCTCGTGGGCAGCATAGGCTCGGCGCCCGCCACCGCCGAAGAACGCCTGACCTTCGGCACGCTTTATCTCAGTGAAGGCCTGCCGCTGGTGATCGTCGGCCTCGCCATGTTCGCGATCCCCGAGATGGTGGAAGTGCTGCGCAAGCGCACGACCATCTCCTCGATCCCCGAACTCGGCGCCGGCACGCTGAAGGGATTCCGCGAAACGCTGCGGCACAAGTGGCTGGTGCTGCGCTGCTCCGCGCTCGGCGTGCTGATCGGCGCGCTGCCGGGGCTGGGCGGTTCGGTCACCAACTGGGTCGCCTACGGCCATTCGATGCAGTCGGCAAAGGACCGCTCCCAGTTCGGCAAGGGCGACATCCGCGGGGTCATCGGCCCGGAAGCTTCCAACAATGCGGACAACGGCGGCGCGCTGATCCCGACGCTGATGTTCGGCATCCCGGGTTCCGGCAGCATGGCGCTGTTCCTCGGCGCGCTGATCCTGATCGGGATCGAGCCGGGGATCGGCATGATGGAACGCCACCTCGACCTCACCTTCATCATCATCTGGTCGCTCGCCATCGCCAACGTGATCGGCGCCGGCATCTGCCTGTTCCTGGCAAAACCGATTGCGCGCGTGACGCTGGTGCCCTTCGTGCGGGTGGCGCCGTTCATGATCGTCATCGTCTACTTCGCGGCCTTCCAGGCCACGCGCGCGTGGGAGGACCTGATCACGCTGTTCGTGCTCGGCGTGGTCGGCGTGTACATGAAACGCTTCGGCTGGTCGCGGCCTGCCTTCCTGATCGGCTTCGTGCTGTCGATGCGGCTCGATGCCGCCGTCTACCAGTCGATACAGGTCTACGGCACCACTTTCCTCGAACGCGGCGGCGTGCAGTTCATGCTGGCGCTGATCGCGGTGTCCGTTTTCCTCGCGGTGCGCATGAAACCGCAGCGCGAAGCGCTCACGGCCGCCGGGCCGCATGCGCCGGTCAACAAGGCGCCGCAGGCGGTTTTCCTGGGGCTGCTCGTCGCCGCCTGCCTGTATGCCCTCTACGACACCTGGGATCTGAACTTCCTGGGCAAGGTGTTTCCGGTATCGGTGGGGCTGATCACCCTCGCCCTGCTGGTCGCCGCAGTAGCGCTGTTCAGCCGCCAGCGGCCCGATTACGTGTTTTTCGACAGCGAGCGCGAATGGAGCGGCGAAGACCGGCCCGTCCACGGCGATCTGTATTTCCAGGGCTGGATACTGGCACTGCTCGCAGCGATCGCCCTGTTCGGTTTCATCCTCGGGATATTCATCTACATCACGGCTTTCCTGCGGCTGATGGCCGGCTTGCGCTGGAGCCGCGCCGTCGCCGGCGCCCTGGCCGCGGTCGCGGTCATGAGCCTGTTCGGGCATCTGTTCGTGCTGGAATACCCGACGGGGCTGCTGCAGTACCTGGTGGAGCTGCCGTGGCCGCTGAACTGATCGTCATCATCAGCCCGGCCGCAGCTGCAGGCTGGAAATAAAAAGCGCGAGGGCAGGTCTGCCCTCGCGCTTTGACGATGTCGTTACAGCAAACGGCGGGATCACCCGCCGCGGCTTACTGCGGCTTGAGCCCCGCCGAACGCGCCACCTTCTTCCACTTCGCGATCTCGGACTTGATCAGCGCCGCGTGTTCCGCAGAGGTGTTGCCGACCGGCAGCGCGCCGCGGTCGATGAGGATTTTCTTGTTCTTCGGATCGTGCAGCGAGGCGCGCAGCGCGCCGTTGAGTTTTGCCGCGACCTGCTGCGGCATGCGCGCGGGGCCGAGGTAGCTGAAGGGGCTGGTGACGACGAAGTCCTTCACGCCCGCCTCGACCATGGTGGGAATGTCGGGGAAGGAGACGAAACGTTTCTCGCCGCACTGCGCGATCATGCGCAGCCGCCCGCTCTGCAGATGGCCGGAAATCGCCGGGAGGCTGACGAAGGAAAACTCCACCTGGCCCGCAACAAGATCGACGATCGACGGACCCGCGCCCTTGTAGGGAATGTGCACGGTCTTGATGCCGGTCGAGGCATTGAGCAGCGCGCCCGCGAGGTGGCCCAGTGCGCCGCGGCCGGAGCTCGAGAAGTTCAGTTCGCCCGGCCGCTTCTTGGCGAGCGCGACGAGGTCGCTCACGCTTTTCACCGGCAGCGAGGGATGCACGACCAGGCCGGCCGGGATGTCGACGATGACGCCCAGCGGCGTAAAGTCCTTCTCCACGTCAAAGGGCAGGGTTTTCAGCATCGCCGGGTTGATCAGGATGCTCGCCGCCGCGATCAGCGTGGTGTAGCCGTCGGGCGCGGCGCGCGACACCATTTCCGCGCCGATGTTGCCGCCGGCGCCGGGCCGGTAGTCGATGACGAGCTGATGGCCGAGCACTTCGCCCATCTTCGGCGCGAGCAGCCGGAACAGCACGTCGCTGTTGCCGCCAGGATTGTTGGGATTCACGACGCGCAGTATCTTGGTCGGAAACTGCTGCGCCGCCAGCGGGCCTGCGGCAAGTGCGGATACGGCCGCGGCGCAAACGAGCGCAGCGCGCAAGGTGGTCCTCAACATGACTTTCTCCTCAGGTGCGTTTTTTTGGGGACAGCAGGGAAATCATAACCGAGATGCGCGGGCCCGGGAACCGGGTGAGCGGTGATGCCGGCCGGTACGCCTTGTTTTGCCGGCATGTTTCCTGCACGCCTGCGGCTGCACGATTCTGCTGACTGCTGAGCGGAACTACAGTGCCGGACCGGCAGCGTCCTCCTCCGGCGCAAGTTCGAAGGCATTGGCGAGCAGGCTCATCATGACGATGTAGCCCAGCGTCGCCGCGATCTGCACCGCGGCGGGAACGCCGAAGCGCGCGACGACGGCGTCGTGGGTTTGGTCGTCGACGTGGTGGTTGCCGCGCAGCAGCTGCCGGCAGAAACCGGCGAGCATTGCGGCATCCGCTCCGCCGGCGGTCAGCGGGCGGCCGTGTTCGAGGCACTCGACCAGCGCCGGCTCGACGCCGGCGGCCCGCGCCGCGGCGGCAGCTGCGCGCCAGGTGTAGGCGCAGTCAAGTTCGCGCGCACCGAGCAGCCAGACCAGTGCGCTGACCTCAGGCGGCAGCAGCGTTTCATACAGGAAGAATGCGCCGATGCTGGCCACGCGTTCTGCGACATCGGGCGTGTGCAGGAGTACCTGGAACAGTGCGGGAATCCTGCCCCGCCTGAGCACGATGCGATCGAAGAAATGCTGGTCCGCCGGCGCCAGGTCGTCATGCCCGGACAGCAGCGGCACGCGCGGCAGCATGCCGACGCCCGCGGACAGCGGCGGCAATCTGCGTTGCGGATCCGCTGCATCGGCGCAGGGCCTGCCCTCCACCCGCAACGGGGTGTAGGGCTTGCGCAGGCTTTTCTGTTCGGTCGACATTTCCATCTCGAAGGCGTTCAGCGGCAGCGCAATCATCGCGAAATAACCGAGCGTCACCACCAGTTCGACGAGACCCCGGGTGCCAAAATGCTCCAGCGCGGCGCTGAAAGTGGCCGGATCGACCCGGTGATCGCCCGACACCAGCCGGGTGCACAACGCCATGATCAGTTTTTCTTCCGCGGTCAGCTGCGGGGGCACCCTGCCTTCGCGGATGGCATCCGCGGTTTCCGCGGCCACGCCGGCGTCCAGCGCCCAGTTGATCCACGCAGCCCATTCGTAAGGCGCATCCAGCGCGCGCGACCCGGCCAGAGAAACAAACGCGCGGACCCGCAGCGGCAGGATGGATTCGTCCGCCTGGCCGCGTGAATGGAAGTAGTGGCCGAGATGGGCGAACCGTGCGGCCAGGTCGGGGCTGCTGTTCATCAACACGATGAACGGGCCACTGACCGGGCGGCGGCGTATCGCCTGCACCGCGTCATAAAAACGGCGTTGCTGCGCAGGCAGCTGGTCGCGCGAAACGGCTGATAGTCTGCTCACTGTGTATCCTCATTGCGCTGACACGCGCCCCGCTTGTTGTGGCGTGCCGATGACGTGCCCGTATACTACTCAATAAAAGCATGCGGCTGGCTGCGGGTCACCTGATCGGTTGTATAGTGTCGGCAAAGGTTGTCTCAAAACAATTGCGGATGCGGATTACGGACCGGGCCGGCTGTCCGTGATGCGGAACCGCAGCATCCGGAAATCATTTGCCATGCACAGCTTTGCCCAGGCTGAAACCGGCTTTGTCGCCGGCACCATCACCCCGCTGGGACCGGACCGTCATCCCATGTCGCAACCGCAGCCGCTGCTGCCGCCGTCGGTGGTGCGCGTCTCCAGTTCGCTCGAGATTTCCGATTACACGGCCGACGGCGTCAACGCGGCGATCCGCGACCGTTACTGGCGCTGTGTCGACGAACTCGCCGCCAGGGGCGCGCAGAGCATCACGCTGGCGGGATTCCCGATCGCCTCGCAGCTGGGCCGCCCGCGCCTGCTTGAGTTGCAGCAGGAAACGGCGGCGCGGACCGGGGTCATCGCGGATTCGCAGGCGGAGGCCACGGTCGCGGCGCTGCAACACCTCGGAGTGCAACGCATCGCGATTGCCAGCCGCTGGTCGGATGAACTGAATGAACTGCTGGTCGCCTACCTGGACCACGCCGGCATCGAGGTGCTGGCGATCACCAGCGTCGGGCAGTGGGCTAAGCAGGCGTTTTCGATGAGCATAGAGGAAGGCGTGAAGCTCGCCTTCCAGCTCGGCCGCGAAGCCATGCGCCGCGCGCCCGCCGCCGAAGCGCTGCTGCTTGCGGGCGGCGCGTGGCGCAGCCTCGCGGCCGTGCCCATCCTCGAGGAGGACTTCGGCATCCCGGTGGTTACCAATCCGATCGCGCCGGTGTGGCGGCTGATCGCCGCAGGCGTCGCGCCTCCGGTGACCGGCTGGGGTCGTCTGCTGGCATCGCGCTGAACCCGGGTGCGGCCTGCCGGCGACGTTTCGGGCTCCGCATGTCCACATGTTGTGCGCGGCAGCGCACTCACCCTCCGACATCAGTTAGGCTTTGGGCGGACCGGCGTCCCGGAATTTCCGGATTGCACAGTTGATGCAGCCACGCCTGCGTAGCGTGGATTTGTCGGGCTTTTCGCAGTTTCCACAATATTGGAGGAGATTGAAAATGCGCAGCAGCCTGATTTCGGTATTGGCCATCCTTGCAATGTCGGTAACCGTCCATGCGCACGCGCAAGGCGGATGGAGCCCGGAACGTAACGTCGAAATCGTCGTCGGATCGAGTGCCGGCACCGGTACCGACCGGGTGGCGCGGCTGATGGAGCAGATCTGGCGCGAGAAAAAAATGCTGGACGTGTCGGTCAGCGTGACCAACAAGCCGGGCGGCGGCGGCGCAATCAGCTGGGCATACCTGAACCAGCGCAGCGGCGATCCGCACTTCCTGCTGATCACCTCCTACAACATCGTCGCCAACTACATCAACGGCAAGAGCAAGCTGACCTATACGGACTTCACGCCGGTTTCGCTGCTGGCCAGCGAGTACATCGCCTATTCGGTGCGCGCCGATTCGCCGATTAAATCCGTCGGCGACCTCGTCAAGTTGCTTAAGGAGGACCCGGGTTCGGTGGTTGCCGGCGTTTCGAGCAGTGCCGGCGGCGCCAATCACATTGCCCTCGGACGCCTGGCCAAGGCCGCCGGCGTGGACATCAACAAGATGAAGGTCGTGATTTTTTCGGGAACGAACAGTGCATTGGTCGGCCTGCTGGGCGGCCACGTCGGGCTTTTCGTGAATTCATTGTCCGCCACGGCCGGCCCCTTCAAGGGCAGCCAGATCCGCCCGCTGGCGGTTGCCGCGCCCAAGCGCATCGGCGGCATCTATGCAACGGTTCCCACGCTGACGGAAGCCGGCATTCCGGTGATCGCGGAAAACTGGCGCCTGGCGATCGCGCCGAAAGGGATCACCGACGTGCAGGCCGACTATTGGGACAACGCGCTGAAAAAGCTGACCGCGACCGAGGAATGGGACAAGGAGCTGGCGTCCTATTACATACCCAACGAACCCCTGGACCGCGCACGAACCAGGCGCCATCTGGACAAGCAGTTCGGCGAGATCAAGGCCATCCTGACCGACATCGGGCTGGCGAAGGCGCCGGCCAAATAAGGCGCTTCCCCGGGGCCGGGAGCGATGCCTCCGGAACCCGGGCCTCCGGACGCGGTTTCATTTGACTGGTTCGTGCCGTCCTCAGCGCCATGCAAACCGGTAAGCTGTTGTTTTGGAGTCATTAATTTTTTCCTGCCCAACCAGTGTTATTTTCCTTTTCATAAGCAATGACTGATTTGCCGACAATCCAAGAGGAAAAATCGCCATGACTGCCGCCAGTCCCTTCAAAGCCCCTGTCGTAGACGCCCTCACCGTGCGCGTGCTGGTCGATTCGCGTTACGAACGTTTCCTGCCGCGCATGGCGCACCCGCATGTGAAAATCGAGCACGTCGGTCGCATCTATGGCCGGCCCGACATGACGCTGGCCTGCGAGTGGGGTTTGTCGCTGCATCTTGCGTCGGAGAAGGACGGAGCAAGGGCGCAGTACGTGCTCGACTTCGGCTACACGCCGGAGATCATCAACCGCAATTTCGAACTGCTGGGCATCGAACCGTCGAAGATCAACGGCCTGATCCTGAGCCACGGCCACCTCGACCATTTCGGCGGCCTGCAGGGTTTCGTGAAGCAGCATCGCGGCGAGATGCGCGACGATCTCGCGCTCTATGTCGGCGGCGAAACCATCTTCCGCACCAAGTGGATCAAGGAAGGCGGCGAAGCACAGGCCTGGTGCACGCTCGACCGCGCGGCGCTGGAGGCGCAAAAGGTGCTGCCGGTGTGCTGCGCGCAGCCGCAGGCGCTGGACGGCGCCTTCACCTCGGGTTACATCGAGCGCACGTCCTTCGAGGAAGTCTCCGGCGGCTCGCTGGTGGTGGACGACCATTTCACCGCGGCCGAACGCGCGGGCAAGCTGGTCAAGGACACCCACCCCGACGAACACGCCACCTGCTACATCGTCAAGGGCAAGGGCCTGGTGGTGATTTCATCGTGCGGCCACACCGGCATCATCAACACGGTACGCAGCGCAATGAAGGCCGCGAACGTCGACCGCGTGCACGCGGTGATGGGCGGCTTCCACCTCGGGCCCGCGGACGTGGAATACCTGCAGCACACGCTGAAGGAACTCGAGGCGATCAATCCCGACGTGATCGTGCCGATGCACTGCACCGGCGAACGTTTCATCGACATGCTGCGCCAGAAAATGCCCGAGAAGGTGGTCTACTCCAACGTCGGCAGCCGCTATACCTTCGGGATGCAGTAATGTCGCCCGGAGTATCTGTGTAATATTTTGTTTTTATTGATTTTTATTCAGCGTCGCCCGCCGAACATCCAGCGGTGCACTTCCACCGAGCGGTAAGCCCCCGCCTTCACCAGCGGATCTTCGCGCCACAGCGCATCGAAGGCCGCCCGGTCGGGCATCTGGATCATCATCACCGTGCCGGCCCAGGCATTGCCGTCGTCATCCAGCAATGAGCCGGTGACGATGACGCGTTCTTCCGCCCCGTGCCTGGCGAAATGCGCGCGCCGCGCTACGAGTAACGCCTCGGCCTTGTCTGCAGCTTCAGGATCGCCCCGCGCGATGATCAGGAAACGCTGTTCATCGCCGAGCGGTGCCGCGTACTCCCACATCGTGCGGCCACTTTCGTTGCGCCAGCGGCCGATGATCACTTCGCCATAGAGCCCGGCCTTGTGCCGCGGCTCTTCGTAGGCGAAACGCTGCACCGCGGCGGCATCGGGCAGGTCGACGATGTGCATGCTGCCGGTCTGTGCGCTGCCGTCGGCGGTCAGCGTCGGGCCGCGCGCGACAAATCCCGCCGCATAGCCGTCCATGAAGGCCCAGTGCGCCTGCTCGGTCTGCTTGCGCAGTGCACCGACACCGGGATTGTCGCGACAGAAAAAGAAATAATGCATGGTCGATCCTCGTTATGACGCGCACCGGCCATTCCGTTTCGTTTCAGGACTTGCCGCTGCGCCTCTGGTTACTGCGTTCGCCCGGACGCTGCGACTGGCGCGGCACCTGGGTGCGACGGGTTTCCTGACGAACCTGTTGACGGCCAGCCGTAGCGCTGTTTTTTGCGGGAGCCTTGATGGTATCCGTGGTTCTTTTCATGATCAATGCACCTCGTGTGGATGGACCGGCTTCATCATACCCACACCCCGGGCAACCTGTTTGACCCAGCGCAAACAGGCTGGCATTGCCGCTCAGCTGAGACGCCCAACCTGAAAAGGTCTAATATTCCGCAAGCACGGCAACACATACGGGACCCGGATACAGGGGTTAACAACGCCGCGCCCTATAACCGAGGAGAAATCATGATCAAATCAGAACTGTGCAGGAACATGTTGGCATTGGCATTCATGGTTTTCGGCACCATTGGCTCCGCATCGGCTGCCTATCCCGAAAAACCGGTCCGCTTCATCGTGCCCTTCAGCACCGGCGGCGGCACTGACCTGCAGGGTCGCCTGCTCGCGGACAGGCTGCGCGCGGGCCTGAAGCAGAACTTCCTTGTCGAGAACCGCACCGGCAACGGCGGACTGATAGGTGCCGAAGCCGTCACCAAGGCCGCGCCCGACGGCTACACGGTACTGATGACCTCGGCCTCGATTTCGCTGAACGCGGTGCTGCAGAAGAAGTCCATCCGCTTCAACCTGCTGAAGGACCTCGACCCGGTAACGTGGGTCAGCAACACGGCTCTGGTGCTGGCGGTGCATCCCAGCGTTCCTGCGAGGACGGTGAAAGAACTGGTTGCGCTTTCCCTGAAGGCGCCGAGCGGGCTGAACATCGCCGCCAACGGCGTGGGCACCACCAGCCACCTCTCCGCGGAAATGTTCAAGCAGTTCACCAAGGCCAAGAGCGTGATCATCCAGTACAAGGGCGGCGGTCCGTCGGGGCTGGGACTCGCCACAGGCGAAGCCGACATGCTGTTCAACACGCCGCCGGCGCTGATGACGCACATCAACGCCAAACGCGTGCGCGCGATCGCCGTATCCACCGAAAAACCGACCGCGTGGAACCCGTCCCTGCCGACGATGAACACCTTCTATCCCGGCTTCGTGACCGACCAGTGGTACGCGGTGTTCGTGCCCGCGGGCACGCCGAAGAACGTGGTGACCACGCTCAACGCGCAGGTGAAACAGGCCCTGGACGCGAAGGCCGTGCGCGAGTTCTACCAACAGCAGGCGCTGGATCCCGTGGGCAGCAGCCCCGAGGAACTGACCAAGCTGATCAAGGGCGAGATCACCAAGTACACCGACATCGTGCAGAAGGCGGGTATCAAGACCCGCTGAGGCCGCACACTCCGGCATCGATCGCGCATGACACCGATCGGTGCCGGTGCCGGCACCCCTTCAGCGGATGTCGAGCAGCTGCGCGAGGTTTTTCCAGAGGATTTTTTCCTTTTCTTCCGCCGTCAGCGCGCCGTTGTCCTCGATCCAGGTGACCGGCGAGGGATGCCATTTCACGAACGGCCAGTCGCTGCCCAGCACCACGCGGTCGGCGCCGACGCGGTCGATCAGGAAACGCAGCGCCGCCTCATCGCCGGTGACGGTATCGTAGTAGAGCCTGTTCATGTACTCGCCCGGCGGCTTCGGCGTGGTACGCGTCGCCGGACGGTCATGCCAGCTGCGGTCGATGCGCCCCATCGCATAACAGGCCGGCCCGCCGCCGTGGGCGATGCAGACTTTCAGGTCGGGGCATTTTTCCAGCACGCCGCCGCAGATCAGCGCCGCGGTGACGATCGCGTCGTCGAGGATCACCCCGAGGGTGTTGCTCAACCCGTGGCGCGGTATGCGCTGCACGAGAAAGTTGTTGCGCGGCTGCGGATGGTAGAACAGCACCGCGCCGAGCTGCTCGGCGGCCTTGAAAAAAGGCAGGAACCGCGGCTCGTCCCACTGTTCGCCGTTGACGTTGGTGTCCAGTGACGCGCCCTTCAGGCCCAGCGTGGTCACCGCTCGCTCGAGTTCGGCGATCGCGAGCCCCGTGTCCTGCACCGGCAGCGTCGCAAACCCGGCGAGCCGACCGTTCGACTGGCGCACGGTGGCGCCGAGTTCGTCGTTGAAATCGCGCGCCAGCGCCAAACCCTGCTGCGGCTCGAGGTGGTAACCGACGAACGGTGTGTGGATCGACAGCACCTGCACGTCCACCTTCTGCGCATCCATGTCGCGGATGCGCTCTGCCACCGTGTATCGCACCTTGGGCGAGGAAAATTCGGTGCGCTGGCCGCAGGCGACCATGGTGCCGAAGTTCTCCCCGGGCTCGTGTTCGAAGCCGTGCCAGTCCTGCCCGGATTCGATGGCGCGCCACATCGAGTCGGGAACGATGTGGGCATGAATGTCTATGATTTTCACGGTTCGCTCCGCCTGCGGTGGAAAAACCCGCGGAACTGTAGCACGGCATGGCGGGGGTTCCGGCGCCGCAGCCGGAAAAAAAACGGCGCCCGCGGGCGCCGTCATCAAACCTTCCCCCGCGAAAATCAGGCCAGTGCAGATTCCGGCATGAAAGCGAAGGGCGGCTTTTCCTCCACCACCGGCCTGCCGCGGTTTTTCTCGAGCCGGGCATCGACCAGGCCGACGACCTCTTCCAGCACGCCGCATTCGGTGCCCTTCTGCCAGGCGATCCGCTGCACCAGGCTGTCAACGCGTTCAATGTGCTGCGCGCCGCCGAACAGCGCGCGCGCCGCGGACGAGGGTTTGACGAGACCTTCAGCCGCTTTTGCATATTTGTCGAACGGCACCAGGTCGCCGGCATCAGCGCCCAGCGTCATGCACAGGCCGGCCGCCCATTCGTAGATGCGGCGCGAACGTTCGAGGTCACCGTGCACCGCATCGCGGATGGTGATCATGTCGTGGCGGCGCACGCAGCGGTAGTTGCCGGTGATCAGCATCGGCCACTTGGCGAGCGGCACGAACAGCGAATCGTGCACTTTCAGTTTCACCGGTATTTCCAGCAACTCGCCGTCGACCGTGTGGCGCGCCGCCTCGATGTCGGCTTCAAGCCGGCGCAGGATCACGTTGTGTTCTTCCGATTCGAAGCGCGCCGCCTTGAAGTTGGTGGGCAGGCCAACCTGCAGCACGTTCTTCTGCGACTCCGGCGGGCGGAAGGCCTGCGGGTCGGGGCTCGCCAGCGTCATCAGCGCCGGGTCGAAACCGTCCCACAGCGCGGGATCGGTGTAGCAGGTTTCGAGCGCGTCGACGAACAAGCCCGGCAGGCGCCTCAGGTAGGGCAGCGGCGGCATGTTCATGATGGCGAGGCAGGGTTTGCGCGCGCGTGCGATGCGGCGCATCAGCTCGCGCACGCCATCCGCGCCGTACTGTGCCTCCTGCATGCCGAGCACGATCAGGTCGTAGCCCCGCGGATCGACCTCGGCGGGCGTCATCGCCGCCAGTTCTCCGGGCAGGTCGCGGGAAGCGATCTCCAGCGGCAGCATCCGGCCACGCAGCGGAAAGCGCACCCGGGTGCCTTCGCGGTTGATCAGGCGGGCGGTGGGCGCCGTGCACACCAGCGACACGCGATGTCCCGCCATCAGCAGCTTGCTGCCGAGCAGCGAACCGTACGACGCCCCGAGTATCAGGACCCTGAATTGCATGGCAACCTCCCCTGTAATGACCTGGATGACGGCAGACCGCGAACCGTGATGTTTTGCATCATAGGCAAAATTTCTGAAAAATTTGACATTAGAAATTTCACAATGTTAATTTCACAGAAATCCGGCCTGCTGCCGGCGCTTTCACAGCCCTTTTTTCACACCGCCCCCGGATACCGTCGACGCCATGAGCCATCACATCCGCCAGAGCCACTTCCTCGGCACCAAGCTGCGCGCGCTGCGCAAAAGGAACGGCCTAACGCTGGAGGAACTCTCCGCGCGCTGCGTGCAGCACGATCCGGCCAGGGCGCCTTCGGTGTCGTACCTGAGCATGATCGAGAGCGGCAAACGCGTGCCCTCCCCGGAAGTGCTCGAACTGCTGTCGGCGCTGTTCCAGCGCGAGGTAAAATGGTTTCTCGACAACAATCCGGAAACTGAAACCGCGGTCGCGGAACAGCGCGGCGGCGGCGCGGCGGCGGTGCCGCTGGAACCGGCTTTCCTGTTTTCGAAGGAGCTGCTGCAGGCGGCAATACCCGAGCTGCTGGCGCAGACCGGCACCACCGGGCGGCAGTTCGCGCACCTGCTGATCCGCTCCCACCAGGAAATGTCGCGCAATGACTTCCCCGACCTCGAGCGCGCCGCGGAAAATGTCGGCCAGCGCAAATTCCCGCTCGATGTCGACGACCTGTTCGGCCTGTGCCGCCGCCACGGCCTGAAGCTGCAATGGTTCGATCGCAAGCCTGTACTGGCCCGCGACAACGACCGCGAACTGCGCAGTATGGTGCGCTCGTTCTACGAAGCGCCGGACACGATATACCTCAACCGCGCGCTGGAATCAGACCCGTCGCGACTGAAGTTCGACCTCGCCTCGCACCTCGGCCACAGGATCCTGCACGATGGCGACGGGCTGAAGGCCGCGCACGCCACCGGCGGCGAGATGGGCGGCAGTCCCGACGGTAGCATCGGCGGCGGCATGAGCCCGCAGGACGTGCTCCATGCCTGGCGTGATTTCGAGTGCAGTTTTTTTGCCGGCGCGCTGCTCTGTCCCAAGGTGCCGTTCCGGCGTTTCCTCACCCGCGAGTCGTACCGCGTCGAGGCCGGTGAAAAAATCGACCTGACGCCGGCGGCTGTGATGCGGCGCATGACCAAGGTCTCGCCCTATCCGTACTGGCATTTCTTCGACGCCTATCCGCCCGGCTTCCTGCGCGCGGTCTACCGCGGCAACGGCATCCCTCTGCCCTGGGGCAACATGGCGCAGGTCAGCGACCCCTGCCCCAACTGGGCGGTGTTCCGCATGCTCGACGCCAGGAGCGGCCCGGACCGCGGCTCGCAGATCTCGGTGCTGCGCGACGGCAACCGGTCATTGCTCTATTGCTGCCACTCGCGGCGCACTGCCGACATGGCGGGCAATCCGCACGTGCTGTCGGTGGGCATCGACCTGGTGCCGGCATTGCGCTCACACACCGCGGACGCCGACAGCCTGGTGGAGGAAATCACCGACGAATGCGTGCGCCAGCGCGGCCAGGGAAAAATCCCGCGCGCCGCGGCCGAAGCGATCCGCGCGGTGTCACGGGTGCTCAACATCGCCTGGGTGGAAGACGCGCTGTCGCGCCCGGCGCGGGTGATCTGCCCGCGCAGCAGCAACTGCCCGCGCACCGAGCACTGCACCGGGGTACACGCCTCGCGCGCGCGCGCGATCACCGACGTGCGCCAGGAAATCATCGCCGGCACAAAGAAACGGCGCTGAAGGCCGGGAACCATGGTGCTGTCGTTACGTTCCAACGTACGCACCGCCAGGAATTAAACAACTATATGTTTTTATTGATATTTTTCCAGCCCTGTCCATCACATCCCCTGCCGCCAACCACTGCGCAATCCCTGTCGTGAACGCGCAGCGGCATAACCCCGGTTCATGAAAATCCCCCTTATTCCCCGCGACGGACTCACGACCAACGCGCTGATACTCGCAGTAAGCGGATTTGTCGTTCTTTTCGGCAACGGCGCTTTCGTCACCAATGTCCTGAAGACCTATCCTTTCGGCAGCGGCAGCCTCCTTGCCGTGCTGTCCCTGGCGGTGGTTTTCGGCGGAATCAGCGTGCTGCTGACCGCGCCGCTGTGCCTGCGCAGCGCGACCCGGCCGGTGCTGATCGGGGTGCTGCTGCTGTCGGCCGCCGCCGCGTACTTCATGGACACCTACGGCATCATCATCAGCGACGACATGCTGCGCAACGTCGTGCATACCAATGTCGCGGAAACGCTGGAACTGGTCACTCCCAAACTGTTCGCCTACCTGCTGCTGCTGGGCTTGCTGCCGGCACTGATGGTGGCCAGGGTGCGTCTGCGCCGGCAGACGCCGGGCGCGGAAATTCTGTCGCGCCTGAAGCTCGCCGGCGCGGCGCTGGCGCTGGTGATCGCGACCGTGCTGGGTTTCGGCAGTTTTTATGCTTCGTTTTTCCGGGTGCACAAGGAACTGCGCCAGCACGCAAACCCGGTCTACCCGCTCTATTCCGCGGCGAAATTTGCCGCCCAGCAGTTCCGTTCCACCAGGGCGGTGCCGGTCGAAGTGATCGGTGCCGATGCCGCAATCCCCGTCAGCGATGTGGAACGGGAACTGGTCATCATGGTCGTCGGCGAAACCGCGCGCGCCGACCACTTTTCACTGAACGGTTATACGCGGGACACCAACCCGCGGCTGCGCGGGAAGAATGTCCTCAGCCTGACCAATTTCCGCGCCTGCGGCACATCCACAGCGGTATCGGTGCCGTGCATGTTCCTGCTCGACGGCGAAGCCAAGGGTGCAGCGGCCATCACCCGCCAGGAAAATCTCCTCGATGTCCTGCAGCGCAGCGGCGTGAACGTGCTGTGGCGCGACAACAACTCGGACTCCAAGGGCGTGGCAAGCCGGGTCGAATACCAGGATTACAAATCCGCCGCCGTCAACACGGTCTGCGACACCGAGTGCCGCGACGAAGGCATGCTGGTCGGCCTGCAGCAGTACATCGACACGCATCCGGCCGGCGACATCCTCATCGTGCTGCACCAGATGGGCAACCACGGCCCGGCCTATCACCGCCGCTATCCGCCGGCGTTCGAGAAATTCACGCCGGTATGCCGTGAAAGCGACTTGAGCCGCTGCAGCCGCGAGGAAATCGGCAATGCCTACGACAACGCCATCCTCTATACCGACCACTTCCTGGCGCAGGCCATCGAACTGCTGGAGAAAAACGACAGCCGCTTCGAAACCGCGCTGTTCTATGTCAGCGATCACGGCGAATCGCTGGGTGAAAACGGGCTTTACCTGCACGGACTGCCCAAGGCCATTGCGCCCGACGCACAGCTCCATGTGCCCGCAGTGATGTGGTTCGGCGCGAATTTTCACGCGGTGACGCCGCAGGCCATGCTGCACAAGGCGGCGCAGCGCTACTCCCACAACAACATGTTCCACACCCTGCTCGGCTTCTTCGAGATCCAGTCCGCGACCTATCGCGCAGAGCTGGATATCCTGAACGAAGCCAGGTCGTCCCCGAAAAAATAACGTGGCCGCTGCCCGTCGTGATTTTTACCTGCCGTATTCCTCGTGTTTCGGCAGTTCAGTCGTCTCGACGAACCATCCTGCCTTCGACCCCCAGAAGATGCTGCCGTCGGGCCTGAGGTCGGGCGTGGCGTCGAGCACGCCGGCGGGAATCAGCATGTTTTCGGTGCCGGTGACCTGGTGCGGCATGCGGGTGCCGCACTGCGTGCAGAATTTCACCGCGAAGCGCTTGGCGCCCGGCAGGTCGAACTGATTCAGCAGCGACTCGCCGGCCAGCCATTTGAACTGGCCCGCCGGCACGAACAGGTTGGCGGCATGCGCGGCGCCGGTGGCCTTGCGGCAGCGCGTACAGTGGCAATAACGGAACGCCGTGGACGGCGGCGTGATCTCGAATTTCACCGACCCGCACAGGCAGCTGCCGGTGACGGCGGATTGCTGGTACATGTTGGCTCCTTCAGGTGGTGATCAGGTCTGTTTCAGGTTCCGGTCCCACAGGTCGAATATCCGCTCCCAGGTGTGCTCCGAAGCCACCGGGTGGTAGACCGCGCGTTCGGCGAAACAGAAACCGTGCTGGGTGCCGGGCAGGGTTTCGAGCGCGTGTCTCGTGCCCGCCTTTTTCAGCGCCGCGGCAAGGTCGATGACTTCCTGCGCCGGTACCGAGGCGTCTTTCTCGGCAAAGGCGTAATAGAGTTCGCCCTTGATCTGGCCAAGCAGCTTGTGCGGCGAATCTTCCTTGTCGGTGACGATGCCGACGCCGTAGAGCGAGGCCGCCGCCTTCATCCGGGGGAACCGCGCCGCCGCGGTGGTGATGTAGCGGCCACTCATGCAGTGGCCCACGCTGCCGACCGCGCCCTCCGACACCTTGTCCTGCGCATCGAGCCAGTTGATGAAGGCCGCGGTATCGTCGGTGACGTCGGCGTTGCTGAGGCTGTTCATCGCCGCCTTGATCACCGCCGACATCGCGTCGTTGCGGCGCGGGATGTCGAAGCGGCAGGTGCCGAGCCGGTAGTACATGTCGGGCAGCAGGCAGAAGTAGCCGTGTTTGGCGATGCGTCGCGCCATGTTGCACAGCTCCTCGCGGAACCCCGGCGCATCCATGTAGAAAATGATGCCGGGAAAGCGGCCCGGCGCGTCGGGGCAGGCGGCAAATGCCGGGCACTTGCCGTATTTGGTGGTGACGGTGACATGCTGTTCGAGCAGGGCCATTCGGGGATTTCCTTTTTCTCGTTCGGGTTATGCGAAGGATGCGTGACCGGACGCAAAGTTACAACATTGGTCCCGGTTTTCCCAGAGCTTCTTCTGTGAGATGACGCTGCAGCCACTCGAAGGCGTCGTCCACCGAATCAGTGCGGTGCACCAGCTCCACGTCCTTGGCGTCTATGGTGCCGTGGCGCACCAGCGCGTCGAAGTTGATCACCTCGCCCCAGTACTGCGTGCCGAACAGCACGATCGGCATCGGCTTGCTCATGCGCCGGGTCTGCACCAGCGTCAGCACTTCGAACAGTTCGTCGAGCGTGCCATAGCCGCCGGGGAACACCACCATTGCCTTCGCCATGTACGCCAGCCAGAACTTGCGCATGAAAAAGTAGTGGAAATGGAAGGCCAGCTCGCGGGTGACATGCGGGTTGACGGCCTCCTCGTGCGGCAGTGCGATGGTCAGGCCGACATTGCGGCCGCGCGCCTCGGATGCGCCGCGGTTCGCCGCCTCCATGATGCCCGGGCCGCCGCCGGTGCAGACCACGAAGCGGCGCTGGATCTCGGGATCCAGCCCCTTCGACCAGGTGGTCAGCCGGAAAGCCAGTTCACGCGCCGCCTCGTACCACGGCGAGCCCGGCTTCAGCCGCGCCGAACCGAAGAAGGTGATGGTGTCCTCGACGCCCTCAGCCGCGAGGCGACTTTTCGGTTCGAGGTATTCGGCGAGGATGCGCAGCTCGCGCGCGTCAGGTCCGTTGATGAACCTGGGATTGCGGTAGGCCTTGACCGGTTTCAAAAGTTTGTCCTCCCCAGATATCCGGGCGCTTGATCAGCTGCCCAGCCAGCGTTCGGGATCGGCAGCAAGTTGCTGCTCGAGAAAATCCACGAATACCTTGACCTTGAGCAATGGATGCCGCCTGTGCTGGAACACGGCATAGAGCACACGCGGCTCGGCGACATGGTCCTGCATCAGGGGCTTCAACAATCCCTCGGCAATGTCGGAGGCCACGAGAAATGCCGGCAACAATCCGATTCCCGATCCTTCAAGCAGGGCTTCGCGCAGAACGATGCCGTTATTGCAGCGGTAATTGCCCCGGACCCGGGCGACCCGTTTGCCTTCCGGCCCGTCAAACCTCCACTCATCGGGGGTGTCGCCCCGGGTATAGATGAGGCAGTTGTGACGCTTCAGATCCGCAGGGATGGCGGGCTCTCCGGATCGCCGCAGGTAGCCGGGGGCGGCGCACAGGATGCGCTTCATCCTGGCAATCGGTCGTGCAACCAGGCTGGAATCCGGCAGGGCCGATGCAATGCGCAGCGCGACATCGTAACCCTCCTCGACAGGATCGGTAAACCGGTCATTCAGGGTCACGTCCACGCTGACTTCCGGATACTGCCCCAGAAATGTGGAAACGATTTTCCCCAGATGGGCGGCCCCCAGGGACAACGGCGCGCGTACCTTCAGCAGCCCGCGGGGTGCTGCGCGGTACTCACCTGCACCGGCTTCAGCATCGTCGATTTCATCGAGGATGCGGCTGCATTGCTCGTAATAGCTGCGCCCCTGCTCGGTCAGGCTCATCCGTCGTGTCGTCCTCATCAGCAGCTGGGTCCCAAGGTGGTTCTCCAGCGCAACCAGGTGCTTGCTGACCGAGGCATTCGACATGCCCAGCTGGCCTGCGGCCGAGGAAAAACTCCGCAGCTCCACCACTTTGCGGAACACATTCATGGCCAGCAGGCGATCCATTTATTATTTCTTCGCGGGAAAAACTGATTTTATTAATTTAGCATTTATTTTGCTTTCGGAAAATGTGATCGTGCCATATCGGCAACGAGCGCGGCGCCATCTGTCAGGCGGACGTATTGAACATCAGGGGGATAGACATGAAACGCAAGCTGATCAAAAACGCCACCGTGATCAGTCTCGATCCGGCAATCGGTGACCTGGAAGGCGGAGACATACTGATCGAAGGCGCGAAAATCCTTGAAGTCGCGAAAAACATCCATGCCGACGCTGCGGAAACCATCGACGCAGGCAACATGATCGTCATTCCGGGGCTGGTCAATGCCCATATCCACACCTGGGAATTTCCGCTGCGCGGCATCGGCGCCAACTGGGTCAGCAAACGGGATTATCACGGCAACATGCATCGCAAAATGGCGATGCACTACAAACCGGAAGATGTACGCGTCGCCAACCTGCTCGGCGCGCTGAACCAGATCAATCACGGGGCCACCACCATCTTTGACTGGTGTCATATCGTGCGCGATTCGGAAATGACCGATGCCGCCATCGAAGGGCTGGAAGAATCCGGCATCCGCGCGGTTTTTGCCCGTGGCACCGTCAAACCTCCGGTCGTTGAAGGCCAGACCCCTTACTACGAAATTCCGTTCCCACGCGAAGAAATTCACCGCCTTCGAACCGGAAAATTCGCCACGGACGACCGGCTGGTCACCCTGGCCATGGCAACTCTGGGACCGGACTACGCCACCTACGATGTCTGCGTCCAGGACATCAGGCTGGCAAGGGAATACGGCCTGATCAACAGCGCGCACACCTGGGCGCGTAAGGGCCAGCGCAAACTCGAAGACGGCATGTGGCGGCTGGCAAAGGAAGGACTGCTCGGACCCGATCACAACATCGCGCACGGCAACTGCCTGGAGGATGACGAACTCAAGATGGTTCTGGATGCCGGCTGCACGATCTCTGCCACCAACCTCACGGAAATGTTCAACAGCGAACGTGTCGCGATGCTGGGCCGCCTGCTGAAACTGGGTCACATGCCGTCTCTGGGCTCCGATTGCGACCCCTATTTCAACGGCTCGATGATGTGGGTCATGCGCCATGCCTTCCAGCACCAGCGCGAAATCGACAACCGTTCATTGCATGCCCTGGGGCGCTGGCCCGCCGTGGACAGCGAGCATGCAACACAGACGCGCGACGCTCTGAGGTGGGCCACCATGGGCGGCGCAGCCATGCTCGGCATGGACAAGAAGATCGGCTCGATCACCCCCGGCAAGCAGGCCGATCTGGTGATGATCAATGCCCGCAGCATGAATGTCTATCCGGTGCTGCCCGGCGGCGATCCGGTTCACGCGGTGGTCATGTATGCGGAATCAGCCGACATCGACACGGTGATGATTGCCGGTGAGCCGGTAAAGCGCAACGGGAAACTGCTCTACCCCGGGGACAGACTCGCGCAGCAGCAGCAGGCGTTACTGGCTTCACGCCAGCGCATCATGCGCGATGCCAGTTATCAGTACAAACCTGTCGCTCCGGGACCGCGCGCCTGAAACATGTAAAAGTTCAACCAAGGATTCACAAGGAGGTTGCCGCATGAAAACCGGAATATTCCCAATCCTGGCGCTGCTGTTCCTTTCCGAAGCCATCAGCGGCGCGCATGCCCAGACCTGGCCAGTCAAACCCATACGCATGGTGCATGGTTTCACCTCGGGAGGTTCCGTCGACATCACCGCCCGGCTGCTGGCGGGTTCGATGTCCGAGACCCTGGGTCAGCAGGTCGTCGTTGACGGGCGCCCCGGTGCCGGCGGCACGGTGGGCGCCGCCATCGTCGCCCGCGGCGAACCGGATGGTTACACCCTGTTCCTGATGGCCTCCGGGCATGCCACGTCAGTGGGCCTTTACAAAAAGCTCCCCTACGACGCCGCAAAAGACTTCACGGTCATTTCAATGGCCGCAGCCACGCCTTTCGTGATGGCCACAGCACCGCAATTTCAGGCGCGGTCGGTCGCGGATCTGATCCGCATGGGCAAGGACAAGCCAGGAGCGATCAACTACGGCACCGGTGGCGTCGGCACCGGCATGCACCTGGCATCGGTGCTGTTCCAGTCCCGTGCCGGCATCCAGTTGAACCACATCCCTTACAAAGGGGGCAGTTCGGCGCCGATGGCATTGCTCGCCGGTGAAATTCCGGTCATTTTCAATACCCCTGCCGGCGTGGCACCCCATCTGGCCAGCGGCAAAATGCGTGTGCTGGCGATTACGACGGGAAAACGCGCCAGCTTCTGGCCGGATACCCCGACCATAGCCGAGACCATCCCCGGCTTTGACGTCCGCGGGTGGTATGCGGTTGCCGCGCCCAAGGGTTTGAGCGCCGGCATGGTCAAGCGGCTGAACGGCGTGGTGACATCAGCCCTGCGACAGCCCGCTGTTTCCGGAAAGCTGACCCAGCTTGGAGCGGAGGTTACGCCTTCCACCCCGGATGAAGCCCAGCGCTTCGTGGCCGCTGAAATCACGCGCTGGACCAAGGTCATCCGCGACGAAAAAATCAGCCCGCAATAACTCAACCCGCAAGGCCCGCATGCGCTGCAGATCAATGGCGCTTCCCTGCGCGCTCATGCCCAGCATGTCGCTGCCGTAACCGTCCCCTGTCGTAATCATTGCCGTTGAGTGCGCCTGCAGCCGTGTGGACATGGCTGCGCAGCCCGTCCATCGCGGGCGGCCGCTGCATCGCTTCGCCCCGGGGCCGGACCGCAGCGGCGACCTGGGGCCGTGGCTGACGCTGCGGTTGCGTTCGTGGTTGCGTTCGTGGTTGCGGTTGCGAAAACGCCTGGCTGCGACGCTCCGTTTCCTGCCGCGACTGCAGCCTTTGCTGCGACACGGCCGGACTGTTGTAACGGGGAGCGACCTGCTGCCGCGGCTGCGAGGAAAAAGTTTCGTGTTCGCGTCTCGCGGGTTGCGGCGCGCGCTGCTGGTCATGCCGGCGCACCGCGATGTCGTGCGGACGGTAACGGTAATGCTCGCGACGGATCAGCCGGCGGTGTTCGCCGCGCGGGTAATGCGCGCCGGCATAGTGGCGCTGGTAATACGGCAGCGGCGCGGGCGCGTACACCACGCGAGGATCCCAGCGCTCCCAGCCATGGTAGTGCCGCGTCCAGCGATGGCCCCAGTGGACATGCCACAGCGGCGGCGCATCCAGGTACCAGCCGTGGAAGAACAGCGGCGGCGCGGGATAGTAACGCACCGGCACGCGCAGCACGAACAGCGGCACATCGTCCGGACCGACCCGATCCCACGGGCCGTTGTACCAGTCGCTGACGTACCAGCTGTCATCGTGGTAGAGCCAGTAGTAGCCGTCGTAGAAAAAATAGTTGGCGTGGACCTGCGGTGCGTAATACACCGGGTAGCCGGGCACCGGCACCAGTACCGGGTATGCCGGCACGTGAATGCCGATGCTCACGCCGCTGATCGAAACGCCAACGCCGGCAGCTGCCGGTGTCGCGGTGCCGAACAGCAGCGACAATGCAATAAGTGCATAGCGCATGGTCCGTGCTCCTTTCAAGGTTCAGCCTCGCATTCGTGGCCCGCGCTCAGCGGTGCCGGTGGCCGCGCCGTCCGCCGTGATAATGCCCGTGGCGACCGCCGTGGATGCCGAGACTGATGGAAGGTCCGTAATACGCCGGATAACCGTAGTACACCGGCGCCGGTTCGTAGTGCACCGGATGGGCCGGCACCGCAACGCAACCGCCGAGCGTCACCAGCGCCGATGCGACGAGTGCTGCCTTGAGCGGGATGTTCATGATCGCTTCCTCCTTGCTATGGTTTGCTTTTGCCTATTGGACATGCAGCGGGAGGCGTGCGTCTCCTGTTTGTTTGTAAGAGTTTGTTAGTGCCGGAAAAACGGGGCCGGCCTGCGCCGACCCCGCCTTAAGACGACAGCAGATCTAAGCCCTGCCTTGCCCGCCATGACGGCCGCCGCGGCCGCCGTGTTTGCCGCCGCGCCCCGCGAACAGGCGGTCGGCGACCTGCTGCTGCTCGGGCGACAGAGCCGCGTAAAGCGGTTTCTGCACGGCAAGCCGTTCACCGATGCGCTTCGACGCCGTAGCCATGAACGCCTGGCGGCGCTCCAGCCGTTCAATCGCGTTCGGGCGCTTGTGCTCGCCGCCCGCGGCCATTTTTTCGCGGTGCGCCTTGATCCGTGCATCGGCCTCGGCGGCCTGCCTGCGCATCACACCGGCGAAGGCGTCCCATTGCGCCTGCTGCGCATCGGTGATTTTCAGCGCCGTCTTGATGTAGGCCAGGCGCGCTTCGACGCGCTCACCGGGCAGGCGGAACGCCTGTTTGCCGTGATCGTGGCGTTGCGCCTGGCGGCCCTGCGCCGGTTCGGCCGGCTGCGCCATGGCCGAAGGCACGGCAGCGGCGATTCCGGCTGCAATCAATGTACCCAGTATCAGTCTGTTCATTTGGTCTCTCCGTCAGGTTTGTCGGTTGCGGGTCCGTCTGGAAAAGCCGGCCCTGTTCCTGAGAACGCGGCAGGTGCAGCCGCGTTGCACGGCATTTTGTAAACATTCGTTACAGGAACGACGCGTGAACGGAAAAATGAATCTCCTGCGGGAATTTCGGCGCCCTGCAGCGCCGGACCGGTTCATCAATGATTACAATGACGCTCGATCATCATGTTCAGAACCCTGAAACGCCTGTTCGACGATGCCGGCGGCGAGGATGCCAGACCCGGATTCGAACGCCGCCACCTGCAGCTCGCTATCGCCGCACTGCTTCACGAATCCACGCGCGTCGATCTCGAATCACACCCTGCGGAATATGCAGCGGCGGAACGCGCGCTGGCCGACCTCTGCGGACTCGGCTCCGCGGAATGTTCGGCTCTGCTCAACGAAGCCCGTGGCAAGGGCGGACAGCTCACCTCGTACTATGCGCAGGTGGCGGTGATCAAGCGCGATTTTTCGATGGCGCAGCGCGTGGCGCTGATCGAGCACCTGTGGCACATCGCCTACGCCCACCATCCGCTCGATCCCTACGAGGATCATTTCGTGCGCAAGATCGCGCACCTGCTGCACGTGCACAATACCCAGTGCATGCTCGCGCGTTCGCGGGCGAAGGCTTGACGGAGCGGATTCAGCGTCCGCGTGCAGGAAAATGCATGTCGCGGATGCGATGAGCGGCCTGCAGCATCGCTTCCAGGCGCCTGATCCGTTCGCCTGCGTCCGGATGCCGCGAAAACCCCTGGGGTCCGTCGGCAAGCATCTTGCGCATCATCCGCAACATGGCCTCGGGCTGGAATCCGCTGCGCGCGCCGAGGATGTATCCGATGTAGTCGGCTTCGAGTTCCTGCAGCGCGTAGACCGGTGCCATGCGCAGGTTGACGACAAAACTTTCGTCGAGTTCGTTCTGGATGTCTTCGTAGTGCCGGTAGCGGCCGTGGTCCACGAAAAACCGCGCGGCTGTCGCAAATTCGCGCGTGTGTTCGGCGAGCACGTGCGCCACCTCGTGCGCCAGCACGTATCCGAGTTCGTCATCGGTGAATGCCAGTCCGGCGATGAATTCTTCGCCGACCAGCAGTTTGCCCCCGGCCATGGCCGAGGCATTCTCACCGCAGCGCCGGCAGGTATGGATTTCCCAATCGATTGCGGCGACATCCGGGCGTTCGTAGCGGATCGCCGGCTGCAGTTTCTCGACGAGGGTGCGCAGGCGGGCGAGCAGTGCCGGATCCCGGTCCAGGCGTCCGTCCGCGGCCAGTGCCTGCAGGCGCGCGCGGTAGGTTCGATCGGCCACCGCTGCCACCGTGTTCGCATCAAAGGCCAGGTCGGTGCGGAAATCCAGCAGCGGCTGCCCCCCCGCAAACCCGGGAATGGCGATCAGGATGACGTACAGCAGGTGTTTCGTGGCGCAACCTCCTGCCCAGAAAACCCGTGCGGCACGGTGCCGCACAGCCGTCACACAAGTGTCATACAGGCATACTATCTGCGCCGAATGCCTGGTGTGTCAAGGGCTTAGCGCCGACGGCCGGGCCACGTTGCGCGGTGGCCGGCTCAGCTCAGTGCCGGTGTTTGAGGTGGTGCTGCCGCAGCAGGTCCTTGCCGTAGTCATTGCCGTTGGGCGTGCGCACCACGGTGTGGATGTGGTTGCGCGTCGGTTTTCCTGAACGCTCCAGGGCAATCGGCCGCTGGTGGTCGAATTCGATGAGGATCACCGGGCTGTGGATTCGGTAATAAAAAACCGCATCGGGTCCGGTGCCGCCGATCCAGCCGAAGTACGTGTCGTCCAGGTGTTTGCGCACTTCCGCCATCTTCACCCTGGCGTGGCCTTCCTTCATGTTGTTGACGTATTCGGCGATGATGCCGAGCAACTGCGCCTGCTGCGCGGTGTTCAGCGCCGTGGCGCGGATGCCGGCGTAGTCGAGCACCAGATTGTCCTTGTAGGCGTCGGCGAGCAGGTCGCTGCCGCTTTTGTCGTTGCGGATGCGCGCCGCCGATTGCTGGGCCGCGTTGAGCGACCGCATCAGCGCCAGGCCCCTGTCCTGCTCGGCCTGCATGATTTCGGTGCCCCTGAAACGCCCGCTGCCGGCCTTCACCGGCTCCGAGCCCATGAACACCGGCGTCATCACCACCTGGTCGCCGAGCACGAAATAATTGATGATCGCGTGGTGGCCGTCGAGCTGCCAGCCCCAGGGCTGCGTCGCCGACGGCTCGCCCATGATGCTGATCCAGTAGAACCATTCGCCGTATTCATCAAACCTGCCGGTGAGTTCGGCGAGCGTGCCGTTGAGGTTCATCACGTCGCGGGTCTGCTGCAGCCCCTTGGCGCTGAGGCTGGCGCGCATCAGTTCAATGGCCAGCGCGCGCTGCACCACGTTCATCTCGAAAAAACCCGTGCCCTGACGCGTCGGGAAATGGCGGTTGTCCCAGCGCCGCCATTCGTCATCGGTGACCGGAAACAGGGTTTTTTTGCGCTGCGTGTCGTCAAGGCTGGCAAGAAACGCAGCGGCGGCCTGCTGCACCGGTGCGGTCGACACGCCGGTCTGCGCAAGCCTGAACAGGCCGGGCACCACCCGGCCGTTGCCTGTGACGCCGACGTAGGGTTCTTCCCAGTAACTTGCCGGCACATCGCGCTGCCTGGCCGGTGCGCGGAATTCGTCGAGCGCGGCGGCAACGGCGGCAGTGGCCAACAGCGCGGTGACGGCAGCCGGAATTATTCTGTTCACGATGTCTGCCTCATGCGTGGGTGAAGCGCGTGGATGATGCAACCGCGCCATCAGCATCGGGGCAACGCGTTGCGGCGTCAACGGACATGGCGTTGACATCGCACATGCAATGCAAGTTGTTGTTTTTATTTATATTATTAATGTTCCCACAGTAAAACTTGCGGAAACGGGCAAGGAAGCCACGCGCTTACTGCGTGGTCCGCCGCTCCTGCACAGGCACGCCGACGATGCCTTGTGCCGCCGCCGGCGCATCTATGCGTTCTATGACGCGCTGGTTGTTGGCTGCCCAGAAACGTGCGGTCTCCTCCGTCATCGGCGTCTTGACCAGGCGCCAGCGCAGGCGTCCGCGCCTGTCTTTTTCCTGCACCCGCCATTTGTAGAGTGTTTCCATGCGCCCCCCTGAACAGGCCGGGCAGAACCGCCCCGGGCAACCATCTTAGCGCGCATTGCCGGGTACGGCCAGAAATTGACCGCTCCGCTCATCACGAGGTGCGCCTGTCCTTCCTGAAGACAGACCGGAACAGGATCGATCAGCCCGTCACCACCCGGGTCGTCGGCCGGGTATGCCCGCCTTCCATGACCATGACCCGGTTGCGGTGGGGATCGCCGCAGACGACGAGGTGCACGACGTCCGGGCTCGAGAGCACGCGGACCATGTCGTCCGGCGCGCCGAGGAATTCCCGCGGATATATCCCCTTTTCGACCTCTGCCTGCAGGGTCGTGCGGAGGATGGCGGTGTACTTGAGCACCCATTCGAAATCGCGCAGCGGCATGCGCGCATGTTCATGGATGTAACGCTGCACGTCGGCCTTCGAATAACCGGCGTCAGCCAGCGATTTCGCAACCGGCGGCGACAGCAGCATGGTCACCATCACGTGTTCGGCATCCGGCCCGATTGCCGGGAAGTTGAACAGCCGCGTCTTCTTGACGACTTCTCGGCACAGCAGCTCCAGCGCCACCTGCGCGCCGTCCTTGTCGGGCGTGTCGTACGGCGCAGGCGATGAACCCCAGTTGTTGGTGACGCCGATGGTCACCGCGCTGCTTTCCGCGGCCAGGCCCTGGCTCACGTGGAACGGTTCCCACGGGGTATCGGGACTCTCGGCAAACGCAAATGCCAGCGGATAACCGAAAGTGCCCATGTAGCTCGCGCCGGGACGGAAACCCGCGATGTTCCTCACGATCAGGCCGACCGCGCGCCCGATGGCGGGATTCGGCGGCCGGGAGATCATCTGCGGACCGTGCTGGATGCCGAGTTGCCGCACGATCGGACCGCTGGCCAGCACGTAGGGGATGATCCCGGATGAACTGCCGAGGTTGTTGAGGCTGCAGCGTTCGTCGCCCAGCGCCTGCACCGCCGCAATCATCAGCGGCATGTGCTCCGGCGCGCCGCCGGCCATCACCAGGTTGGCCGCGATGTTGCGCGGCGTGGCCTGAAGGTTGGCGGGGGGCAGCACGGCGATCACTTCGTCGGGCGCATGACGGGTGCGGGCGAGACACTGTTCGATCCGCGCCGGCGTCGGCGGAACCACGGGCAGTCCGTCACTCCACTCACGGTCGATGAAATGGCGGTTGATTTCGTCCGCGGTCCCCGCAAACACGCTGTCCTGCGCATTGCACGCCGCCGCGCCCGTGGCAGGGCCTGCGCCGGCGCGGGTAAGGCCTTCAACGATCTGCGGGATCAGCGTGCCTTCGATATTGCGGGCAATCAGGTCGCTGTCGTGTATGCCCAGGGGGCCCGGATATTCCGCGATGCGCAGATCCTCGACCCCGCCCGCCTTGCCGGTGAAACGCGCCAGCGGGGAAAAGCCCGTGGTCGTCACCACGACTGCAGGGACGCCGGTTTTTTCAGCCTCGAATGCCGGCCGCGCCGCGGCCGGGGCGCAGGTCCCTCAGGCCCCGTTGCCGGAGATCACCGCATCGCAGCCTTTCTCCTTCGCCAGCGCGGCGAGGCGCCTGGCCCGCTCGCGCTGCTCCGCCGGATTGTCGCTGCCATGGGCGTGCGGGAATTCGGTATAGGGAATGATCCGCAGATGCGGATACCGCGACTGCAGCAGCCTGCGGATGACGGGAAAAGTAATGTCGCCCTTGAATACGCCGTTCCAGAACTCGCCGACCGTTTTGCCATCGAGATCGGCAAGCCTGGGGGCGGCACCCGACGCGGCCACCGCTGCCAGTCCTGCCGGGCTCACGACTTCCAGCTTTTCCATGGCTTGCGTCCTCCGCTGCCGCGTCCCGGGATGGGAACCGGATTCATTTTATTCTGCTGACCGGCTACAGGTATCGCGATTCCAGATGCTGGCGGAAATGCCGGGGGTTCAGCGCTTCGCCGCTGGCGCGGCGCACCAGTTCCGGCATCGGCCAGCGGCTCGCCTGCGACCAGACATGGTCGCGCATCCATTCGAACACCGGCGCAACATCGCCCGCTGCAATGCGCGCATCGAGATCCGGCGTTACGCGCAGCATCGCCGCAAACCACTGGGCGGCGTACATCGCGCCCAGTGTGTAACTCGGGAAATAGCCGAATGCGCCCTCGGTCCAGTGCACGTCCTGCAGGCAGCCGTCCTTGTAGTTGCCGCGGGTGTCGAGTCCCAGCAGGGTTTTCATCTTTTCATCCCACAGCGCAGGGATGTCGTCGGGCTCGATCTCGCCCTCGACCAGCGCGCGCTCGATTTCGTAGCGCAGGATCACGTGCGCCGGGTAGGTCACCTCGTCGGCGTCGACGCGGATCAGTCCCGGCTTCACGCGTGTCCACAGGCGATGGAGGTTGTCGGGATCAAATGCCGGCTGGCCGCCGAAATGTTTGCGCAGCAGCGGCGCCAGCACCCCGGCGAAAGCGCGGCTGCGTGCAAGCTGCATTTCGAAGGACAGGCTCTGGCTTTCGTGGATGCCGAAGGAGCGCGCGGCGGCGACCGGCTGACCCAGCCAGTCGCGCGGCAGGTTCTGTTCGTAGCGCGCATGCCCCGTTTCGTGGATGGTGCCGAGCAGGCTGCGTGTGAAATCGTTTTCGCTGTAACGCGTCGTCAGGCGCACGTCCTCGGGTACGCCGCCGCTGAACGGATGCGCACTCTCGTCGAGGCGACCCGCCGCAAAATCGAAACCCAGCAGCGTCATTACCTCGCGGTTCAGCGCGCGCTGCGCCGCCACCGGGAAAGGGCCCGCAGGGGCGATCACGGTTTCGCCCGCCTGCTTCGCCTGCGCCTTCGTGATCAGCTCCGGCAGCCAGGTCCTGACGTCGCCGAAGATGCGGTCGATGTCCACCGCACGCACCCCGGGCTCGTAACGGTCCATCAGCGCGTCGTAGCGCGTGAGCCCGCTGTCGTCGGCCAGCAGCTGCGCCTCCTGGCGCGACAGTTTCACCACTTCGCGGAAATTTTCGAGAAAGCCCTTCCAGTCGTTGGCGGGACGCTGGCTGCGCCAGGCGTGTTCGCAGCGCGCACCGGCCAGCGTCTTCGCCTCGACCAGCGATTCAGGCAGCGCGTTGGCATCGCGCCAGTCGCGTCGGATTTCGCGCAGGTTGGCGCGGGCCAGTTCGTCCAGCGGTTCCTGTTCCGCCGCATCCATCCATGTTTTGAGCCGCGGATCGGTGCGCGTGCGGTGGATCAGCGCCGAGAGTTCGGCCTCGGCGGCGGCGCGCGCTTCGTTGCCCTTGGGCGGCATCATCGCGTTGCGGTCCCAGCCGACGATGGATGACAGGTGGCTGTAGCGGTAGAGCCGCGTGTAGACGCGGGTGAGTTCGGCGTAGGCCGGCGTGGTGCTTGCATTCATGCCCCCAAGCTTACCGGATCCGCGAACCATCACCGGATGTTGCGGTCACACTTAATGAAACGCAACCGGCAACAGAGGAGGACATCATGGAAAAAACACAGGGAAAACAGGCGAATGAACGCGCCGAGTCGCAGTACGACCGCTACGTCAACCGTTTTCGCGAAGCAATGGAAGCGAGCCAGGCCAAGGGCCGCGAGGCGCTGGAAGCCTCGATGACCATCGCCCACGACAATTTGGTGGCATTGGGCGAAATCAGCGCCGAGCAGGGCAAGCAGTTCCGCGAATACCTGAAACGCGACATGGCACAGACCTCGAAGGACATGGAACAGCTGGGCGAGGAAGCGAAGGAACGCTTCCACCCGGCGCGACTGGGCGCGGGCGCACTGGCGGCAACGGCTGCAGCGTTCAGGCTGTTCGGTAAAGGTTTGCTCAACCTGTCCGACAGGGCCAACGACGCACTGGTCTACAGCGCCGGCGAAATCACCAGTGCCGGCACGCTGACCTGCCTGAAATGCAATGCGCAGACGCAGCTGAAAAAAACCACCCTGATCGAAGCCTGCCTGCAATGCGGCGGCACGATTTACAAGAAAGGCTATTGAAGCTGCGGCGGGCACATACGCCGCCTGGCGCGCCGTCCGACATCCCGCCGCTGCCGCCGGATCGCGAACCGCCGGACATCATCATCCTGCCGCCGCGAACACCACCTGAGCAGCCCGAGATCATCGAGCCGCCGGCGCCTCAGCCACCCGGTCCGCGCCCCGACCCTCCGCCCGAACCGCAACGATTGCGAGGTGCCGCTCAGAAGTTCCCGATGAAATCCTTCTTGATCAGCTCGACGCCGTTGTGGCGCAGGATGTTGTAGGCAGTCGCGGCATGGAAATGGAAATTCGGCAGCGCGAAGTTGAGCAGGTATTGCATGCCCTTGAAGGTGTATTCGCCCCGACCCAGTTTCAGCGTGACGTCGCGTTCGGCGCTGGCGTCGATCGCCGCCTGCGGCACGCTGTTGATGAAGGCGATGGTCTTGGCGATGCGCCCCTTCAGTTCGGCGATGGTCTGCTCGGTATCCTCGTGCTTCGGCACTTCGACGCCGCCCAGCCGCGCCACCGCGCCCTTGGCCACGTCGCAGCACACCTGGATCTGGCGCGCGAAATTGAACATGTCGGGAAACAACCGTGCCGTGGTCAGCGCAGCGGGGTCGAGCTTCCTGGCGTCGATGTGGGCCTGCGCCTTGTCGAGCAGCGCCGACAGGTTGTTCAGCATGTGTACGAAACGCGGTGCACTGGCGGCATACATGGTGATGGGCATGGTGGACTCCTCCGGGCTAACAATTGATGCGAGCATCGCGCAGCATGCTGCCGCGACGCCCCCATCATAAGCCATGGATGCAGATCCGTTTCAGGGGTGATCCGGGCGGCCGCCACCTTCTGGCCGGTACGGCACGCCCGCGGCACGAAAATTCCAGAGTCTGGCCTCCGCGTCGCCCGTCTCAGAGAAATTGAATATGATGTTTGCTCTGATCCCGGATTAATCAGGGAACTTTTCTGACTCCTTCCGAAAGCACGCATTCATGTCCACCCTGAAACCGGTACGACGGCTGGTCGCCGGCAACAACGCCGCGGGCCGCTCTGCCGTACTGATCGACGGAGCGGCGCCGAACTCGCACCCCTCGTCGATGTCCGCCGGACGCGGCCACACCGATCTGTGGGTGTGGAACGACTCGCCGCTGGTGCTCTCCGGAACCAGCGACGACAGCCTGCTCAAATACCGTTTTCCCGGTGAACCGCGCGGCGGCCACCTGCGCGTGGTACAGAGCGTGGGCCGGCCTGCGGACTACGATCCCGCGCAAGACCCCGAAGTCATTCCCCACCATCCGCCCAGGCTGCGTCCCGGCACCACCGGCACCTGGGACCGCGGCGGCAACAGCCTCTACACCTCGTCGATGCACAAAACGCAGACCGTGGATTACGGAATGATGCTGAACGGCAACCGCGAACTGCGCCTCGATGAAGGCACGGTGCTGATGCAGCCGGGGGACATCGTGATCCAGGTCGGTGCCTGGCATGAGTGGGCCTATCCGACCGACGCACAGATGGCCTTCGACATGATCGGCGCGGATTTTCCCGGGGGCAATGGCAACGCCACCGGCAACGATGCGCCGCTCAAGCCTGGCGCGCCGCCGCCCGCCATCAAGCTGAACCGCCGCATCGTCACCATCGACCGGCCTGCGGACGGCAGAAGCGTGATCGTCAGCGACGGTCCCTGCCCTGACGTGCTGCTGGATCCGGCACGGCCCGGCTACGCCTCTCAGCGCATGTGGGTCACCGACAGCTGTCCGGCGAAGATCGTCTACGAAACACTGCACCTGCCGCGGACAATGGAACCGCGCAACGGCGGCACCATCTTCCGCGTCGACATATTGCCCCCGGACCGGAGCTGGCCGGGCAAAATCACCAGGCAGGACGTGGAGAAACATTTTGCTGCCATGGGCTCACCCCGGGCTTCAGCATGGCATGCCGCCGCCAAACACCCTTACCTGCAGAAAACGCAGACTTTCGACTATTGTGTCGTGCTCGAGGGCGAACTGGTGCTGGTGCTGGACGAAGAGGAAGTCGGCTTCAAGGCAGGCGAAGTTGCGCTGCTCAAGGGCGTACGCCACGCCTGGAGCAACCGCACGGACTCGCGGGCCGTGATCGCCATCAGCTCGCACGAAGGCCGGGGCTGATCCTGGTCCGCCCCGTCAAAAATCTAACGAGGAGGAAGCATCATGAATAAAACCGCTGGTCTGTCGCTGCTGGTGCTCGTCGCGCTGGTTGCCACCCCCGCCGTGCTGGCACAGACCTATCCCGCCAAATCGATCCGCTTCATATTGCCCTATCCACCCGGCGGCGGCAGTGACACCATTGCGCGGCCGGTCGCCCGCAAGATGTCCGAAAACATCGGCCACCAGGTTGTCGTCGACAACCGCGGCGGCGCGGGCGGCAGCATCGGCATGGAAGCCGCGGCGCGTTCGGCTCCCGACGGCTACACCATCGCCATGGGCCTGACCGCCCAGCTCGCAGTCAATGTCAGCCTGTACAATAAACTGCCCTACGATCCGGTGAAGGACTTCGAACCGGTCACCCTGCTCGGCAGCGGCGCCTATCTGCTGGTTGCGCATCCGTCGCTGCCGGTGAAAACCATGAAGGATGTGATCGCCGTCGCAAAAAAACATCCCGACGAGATTCTGTACGCCTCCTCCGGCAACGGCTCCGGTGCGCACCTGGCAACCGAACTGCTGAAAACCATCACCGGCATCAAGCTCGTGCATGTGCCGTACAAGGGCGGCGGTCCGGCGCTGGTGGATACGATTTCGGGACAGACCCAGCTGCTGTTCGCAACGCCAATTGCTTCCGCCGCGCACATCAAGGCCGGGCGCATCCGCGCCATCGCGGTGAGCACCACCAAGCGGGTCAACAGCATGCCTGGTGTGCCCACTGTCGCGGAATCCGGCGTGCCAGGTTACGACTCGGGGGTCTGGTACGGCATCGTCGCGCCCAAGGGCACGCCGCAGCCGGTTATCGCCAGGATCAACGAGGAGTTCCGCAAGGTGCTGGGCGACCCCGGTATCCGCGCCTTCCTGACCAAGTCCGGCATCGAACCGGACGGCGGCAAGCCCGGGGAGCTGGGCCGATACATGGTCAGCGAGATCGCCAAATGGGCCAGGGTCATCAAGGCGGCGAATATCCGGCTGGACTGATCGCCGGCGGCCGGGGCCGAAACCGCGCCGTTCCGGCGGGCACCGGAACGGCGCAGGTTATCGGCCCGCCGCAGCTTCCAGCAACGCCTTGATCTTCGGTTCGGGTTTCCAGTAATTCGGCCCCTTGAGAAATTTGCCGTTGGCGTCGTAGATCGGCTTGCCGTCGGCGCCCAGCTTGCTTTCGTTGCTGTCCATGATGATGTCGAGCACTTCTTCGAGCGGCAATCCGTATTTCAGCGCCTCGGAGCGGCAGTAGACGATCACGTCGCCAAGCAGGTCGGCCATCGCCACCAGGATGTCAATCCGGGGGGTGCCGCGCTGCGCCAGAGCGACGATTTCATCGATCTCGTGCACTTCGTCGAGCAGCGTAGCCTTGAACTTGGTCAGGCGCCCGACGGTGTCCTCGGGCAGCACGGGTTTTTCGTTAGCTGGCAGTTTGTACATCGCGTTCATCGCGGCGATGCGCAGGGCGAAGGATTTGGTCATGGGCCTGGTGACGGATTGATATGGCAGGAATGCCGCCGCCCATTGTACGGGCTGCGCGGGCCACAGGGTCAATGCCCTGCGATTCAGTAGATCGCGGGCACGTACAGTTCCTGCGGCATCGGCATCCGCGAGTAGTCGGGGTTGCGCTGGCGCTCGGGCAGCGCGATTTCCCTGTGCGGAACCTCGTCATACGGAATCTGCGACAGGATGTGGTGCATGCAGTTGAGCCGCGCCCGTTTCTTGTCCACGGCTTCCACCAGCCACCAGCGCACGTCGGGGAAATTGGTGCGTTCCAGCATCGTTTCCTTGGCTTTGGTGTAGATCTCCCAGCGCCGGCGCGATTCGAGATCCATGGGACTCAGCTTCCATTGCTTGAGCGGGTCATGGATGCGCATCTTGAATCGCAGATGCTGTTCCTCGTCGGTGATCGAGAACCAGTATTTGAGCAGGATGATCCCCGACCGAAGCAGCATGCGTTCAAACTCGGGCACCGTGCGGAAAAACTCCTCGTATTCCTCGTCGCTGCAGAAACCCATGACTTTCTCGACGCCTGCGCGGTTGTACCAGCTGCGGTCAAACAGCACGATCTCCCCGCCGGCCGGAAGGTGGGGCACGTAGCGCTGGAAATACCACTGCGTGCGCTCGCGGTCGTTCGGAGCCGGCAGGGCGACAACGCGGCAGATGCGCGGATTGAGCCGCTGGGTAATGCGCTTGATCACGCCGCCCTTCCCGGCCGCATCGCGCCCCTCGAACAGGATCACCACCTTGAGTTTCCGGTGCACCACCCAGTCCTGCAGTTTGACCAGCTCGCCCTGCAGGCGGAAGAGTTCCCTGAAATAAGCCCGGCGGTCCAGGCTCTGCCGGTCAGGATGTTCGGCAATGTCGGATAAAATGCCGTCCAGCCGGCCGTCGTCGATTTCCATTTCGAGTTCTTCGTCGAAGCTGTCGAGCATTTCGCTGTATGCGCGGCGGAACACTTGGTCTGAATTGGTGGCGTTGCTGTCATTCATGATGTAATCCGGTTGTGGCGAATCTGGGAACCGGTTCCATTGTGTTAAGAATTTATGGCAGATTCGCGACAATGCCGGATCCGGGGTGCCGGACCCGACCCTGATTCCCGGTAAATGACGAAAGGCGCGGCACCGCATGACGCAATGCCCCAATATCGTTCTGTTCAGCGTCCACAAGGACGCATTGGAAGCCGCCGTGCGCGCCTTTGCCGCCGACTGGCCGCAAGCGCGCATCAGCAACCTGCTCGACGACGGCCTGTTCGCCTGGGTGCGCGAAGCCGGCGGCGTGGTGCCGGAAATGTACGACGTGTTCCGTACGCTGACGCGCTACATCGAGTCCCGCGGCGCCGACGGCATCCTTTTCACCTGCTCGGCATTCCGCGAAGTCATCGACACCTGCATCGCCGAGTTTGACCTGCCGATCCTCAAGCCCAACGACGCAATGATCGAGCAGGCGCTGGACGCGGGTTCACGCATCGCGGTGATGGCAACCGTGGGACCGACCATCCCGTCGATCTCCGCGGAGATCCTCGAGATGGCCGCCGCGCGCGGGCAGAAAGTCGAACTGGTGCCGTACGTGGTGGACCACGCCTTCGATGCACTCGCTGGCGGCGATGCCGCGAAACATGACGCGCTGGTTGCCGCAAAGGCAAAAGAGATCAGGGACTGCGACGTCATCGTCCTTGCCCAGTTCACGCTGTCGCGCGCGGTACCTGCGGTCGCGGCGGTGAGCAGCATCCCGATCTTCAATTCGCCGGGCGCAGCGGTGGCCAAGCTGAAAACCATGCTCCTGACCTGAATCAGGAAAACGACCGGCCTTATTCCAGCGCCCTCAAAGCCGAACTGGTGGAGCGCAGCCTTGCAGCCAGTTCGCGGCTGAGGTTACGGTAGATTTTGAGCGCGAGCTGCGGGTAGCGCTGCATCAGGTCTGAAAGTGCCCGTCCGGGCAGTGCATACAGCACAACCTGCTCTCCGTTCGCGAAGGCATCAGCCGAACGCCGCTGCCCTTCGATCATCGCCATTTCACCGAAAAAAACGCCCGGCATTAAGGTCGCGAGCCGCCGCGCCCGGGTGTCATCGCCCAACTGGATCTTGATGCTCACCGAGCCGCGCGCAATCAGATAAACGCTGTCATCCTCGTCGCCTTCGTTGAAAATGACTTCCCGGTCCGCAAACTCCCGCCGTTCCAGCAGGGCGCAGACAGTGGTCATTTCAGCGGCATCGAGTCCCGAAAACAGCGCCATGTCCCGGGGGTCGATTTCCGGCGCATCCTCAAACCGCTCTCGATCCAGCAACGTGTCCTCGGCCCACTCCAGCGCCCGGTCCAGGTCGGCAAACCAGTGGGCACTGCCAACCACGGCATCAATTCCCAGCGCGCGGAGATAACGTCCATGCGCGTCTTGCTCGCGGACATGGCTGAAAAGAATACGCATGCCGCGGCGCGCGGCCATATGTCCCATCGTTTCCAGCGACCGCGCACCGCTGGCATCGATGTCGGTCACCATGCGGAAATCAAGGATCACGAAACGGGTTTCCTCGGGCAGGCTCTCGACGAGGGTCTGCAACCGGTCGGTCGTACCGAAAAAAAGCGTGCCTTCCAGTTCGAGAATGCGGATCAACCTTGATTTCGGCAGCAGCATCGCGCGTTCCTCCGGGCTGCGCACCTTGAGCGATGACCGGATCGAGCCGTCGAGGGCGCGACGCACAGGGGAGCCGCTCAACCGGACCAGCAACAGCACGACTGCCGCCGCAATGCCGATGCCGAACGCAACGATGATGTTGAACATCAGCAGCGACAGCGTGACTCCGCACACCACGGCGATGTTGAGCAGGATTTCCGTCTTGTCGCCGCCGTCATTGCCCAGACGGCGCAGAAGATCGCGCGTCCAGCGGTCGACCAGGGTCAGCGCGATGTAGATGATGATGCCCGCCAGCGCCGACACCGGAATCACCGCGATCAGCGGAGCCAGCACGAACATTGCGGACAGCATGAACAGGGCATGGAACAACGCGACCGCTGGCGTGCGCGCACCCACGAGGTACGCAGCCACCCGCGTATGGGCACTCGCGGCCGACGGGAGGGCCCCGAAGGCCGCAGCGAGCGCATTGGCCGCACCCTGCGCCTTGAGCAGTCGATTGCTGTCATGCCGACTGCGTGTCAGGGGATCGGTCACACAGCGGCCAGCAACCCGTCCAGCGCTACCACAGCTGCCAGCAACGCGGTACCGGGCAGCAGATAAACCAGCCAGATGACCAGCGGCTCCGTGCCCGCCAGATGTATCATCGCCACCAGTTCACGCGGCGCAAATCCGGCGGTTGGCAGCGCTCCGACCAGGGGCCCAACTGAAGCCGGGGCGAGCCACGCCAGCAGATGATGTACGATCACCCCCAGCAGAAGCCCGCAGAGCAGCGCCGGAAATTTCTGCGTGAAGCGCGGCACTGCGTAGATCGCGGCAACCACGATGCCGGTCACCAGCAGGCTCGCCGGCCGGATCGCCTGCGAGCCCGTGAATATCTCCTGCACGGTCTTGCCGGCCTCGAGCCCAAGCGCGGGCGCTACCTGTGATACCAGCATCAGTATTGCGATCCCGTTCATGAACCCGGCAATCACCGGGTAGGGCACAAACTTGATGATTCTGCCCAGGCCCATCAGGCCGAAAAGCATCTGGATCACGCCCGCGAGGAACAGCGACATGAACGCCAGCGTCAGCACTTTGGGCACATCCGGACCGCTGCCCGCCTGTAATGCCGGATGCACGGCCAGGGCGGCAATAATGCCTGCAAACACGACGGTCGCAGAGGTACGTGCACCCATCAGCTGGCATCGGGCCGAAGGCAACAGCCCGCCGACCAGGTTGCCGACCACTACCGACAGCAGCCCCGCCGCCACACCAACCGGTGCATACGCCGGTCCCAGCGCAGCGAACGCCAGCAGTCCGAGACCCATTGCATGCGGAATGGCAATGAGGGCTGCTGTAAAACCGCCCCAGGCATCGGCAGTGCTGTTGCGCAACCAGCTTCCGTGCCGCCAGCCCCCTGCCACTGCTTCGTTCTTGTTATCCGGCAATTGCGAACCCTGAATGATTGATCGTTGCGAATCGGGCCAACGACCTTTTGTTGCAGGCCAAGTATACGTCGGGCCTCCCCGTTTTTTGATGACAAAAAACCGGGGCTCGGTAAACTTCGGATTTCCCGGCTGAACTCACCCCATGAAAATTCTCGACATCCGTGCAACAGTCGAACACATCAAGCCCGCACGCGCGGCAGACGCCTATGCAGGACAGGAAAGCCTGACTTTCCTGCGCTGCAAGGTCAGCGCGTCTGAAGGCATTTCCGGGGAAGGCGTCACCGGTCGCTTCCTTGCCGACCAGGTGGCGCACCTGCTGAACGGCGGCATTGCCGCCACCGCCAGGGGAATGGATGCGCTCGACATCGAAGCCGTCACCGCGCAGCTCGCAAAAAAATTCAATCCGCGCCAGTCCCCCGGCGTGTTTGTATCGGCGATGTCGGCACTGGACCTAGCACTGTGGGACATCAAGGGCAAGTCATTGAGCCTGCCGGTGGCGCGGCTGATCGGCGGCGCACGCAGCGCGGTGCCGGCCTATGCCACGGTCGGGCTGCCCGCGTTTTCCGAAGCAGAACTCGTTGCTGCCTGCACGGCCGCGCTGAAAGCCGGCTATCAGGGCGCAAAAATCCTCGTCGGCGCCGGCGGCCGCAGCATCGCCGAAGAAGCGCAGCGCATCCGCGCGGTGCGCGCCTCCATCGGCGATGCGCCGCTGATGCTCGATGCCAATTGCGCCTACACGGTCGCCGAAGCCAAGCGCCTTGCCTCACTGGTCGCGGAATGCGACATCGCGTTTTTCGAGGAGCCGCTGCGTGGCAACGACATCCCTGCGCTGGCTGAACTGAGACGCGCGATCAGTATCCCGCTGGCATCCGGACAGATGATCCAGTCTGCGACCTGGTTCCGCGACGCGCTTGTGGCCGGCGCGCTTGACGTCCTGCAGCCCAACGCCGCGTTCTGCGGCGGCATTACTGCAATGCTGCGCCTGCTCGCGCTCGCCGAAGTGCACGGCATACCGGTGACCGGCGCCGGCGGCTTCGAAGCAGCCAACCTGCCGGTGATGGCCGGCCACGCCCACGGCGGCATGCTCGAAGTGCACGGCGCGCATGCCGCTCTGCGCGAACGGTTTGCGACCGAACCGCAGTTCAGGGACGGCAAACTCCATGTGCCTGCGGCAGCAGGTCTGGGTTTTACGCTGCGCGACTGACAGACACCGGTGTTTGATCGTAAATATTTGTTTTTATTTAATATTTTATAAGGCATCCCATGAGCAATGACAACGCCGCAGCCGATACTCGTCGCTTCAAGCTGATCCCGCTGGAGCAACTCACGCCCGAGCAGCGCGCCTTGTCCGACGCCATCAAATCCGGTCCGCGTTCGAAACTCGCCAGTTCCGGCGCGTCGAAACCGGGACCGTTGGGCGGACCGTTCAACGTCTGGCTGCGCAGCCCAGGGATCGGCGACCTGGTGCAGAAACTCGGCGAGGAAATCCGTTTCCGCAGTTCGCTGACCGGCAAGCTCAATGAACTGGCAATCCTGGTCACGGCGCGCAACTGGACCTCGCAGTACGAATGGGTCGCGCACCACAAACTCGCGCTGGAAGGCGGACTCGATCCGAAAATCGCCGAAGACATCGCGCAGGGCCGACATCCGGCGAACATGGATGCCGACGAAACCCTGGTCTACGAATTCTCGACCGAACTGCAGTCCTCGCAGGGCGTCAGCGACGCGATGTATGCGCGTGCCGTTGCGCGCTTCGGCGAACGCGGTGTGGTCGACCTGATCACGGTCAACGGCTTTTACGTGCTGGTGTCGATGTGCCTGAACGTCGATCGTACGCCGCTGCCCGCAGGCACGCCGCTGCCCCTGCCGCCGCTGGCAAAATAGTGGGGTCTGGTGCTGAAAACATGGCGACTGGCGCCGCCATGCAGGTCACTTCTGCCGGGCGATGATCTGGTCCTTGATGTGGCCGTAGACAGACTCGGAAATGATGCCCTTGTGCACCAGGTCATCTTTGCGTGCGTAGGGACGGCCGCGGATGATGGCCCTGGCGCGCGCCTCGCCGATTCCCTTCAGCGTCATCAATTCCGCAACGCTGGCGCGGTTGATGTCGATCAGTGTCTGCCGGGGCTGCGATTGTTTCTGGGCCGGCACCGGTTTGGGCTGCACCCCGGGTTCGGATTCCCGGCCGCAACCCTGAATGGCAGCGGCGAACAGCAGGGCGAGCAGTATTGCAGCGCAGTGCCTCATGTGATCTCCCCGGCATGATGAATTGATTGCGCATCATAGGGACATGATCCCGGAAAAGCGATGGCCGGAAATCAGCCCTCTGGCAGTACCCTGTCTCTGCTGCCCGACAGTCGCTAGATCATTGAATTCGAGGCACAATTACCGCGCAGGTGTGCGCAGGCCCCACTAGAATATGTATTCTGCCGGCGGATACAAGGGAGGTTCATCAGCATGGCGGCAACCAAATCAACAGCGCCGAAACCGGAACGCGTGGCTGCAGTCATCCTGTTTGCCGAGACCAGCGGTTTCACCCGTACTTCGGCAATGCTCGAGCCGGACGTGGTGCTGGCGCGCGCAGCGGAATTTTTCGCGCTGGTGCGAACCGCGGTCGAAACGCACGGCGGAGTGGTGCGCAGTGCCCTGAACGACACCCTGATGGCATCCTTCACCGGTGCGGACCGGGCCCGGCAGGCGGTCGCGGCGGCGCAGGACATCCAGCGCGAATTCACGGCCATCGAGGAATCGTGGCAGCAGGACTACGGCATCCGCGCGGCAGTATCGATCGGGCTGCATGCCGGCGATGTGGTGGTCGGCGTCGCCGACCCGGCTCTGCCGGTGCAGCCGCTGATCGTCGGCGACAGCGTCAGCGTTGCCGAGCGGCTGCTGCACCGCGCGCGCGCCGGGGAAATGGTGCTGTCAAAACCGGTGATGGACGCATATGCCGCGGGCGGCATCGTGCTGGAAGCCGAGGAACTGCCGGCGCTGGCCATTCCGCGCCGCGATCCGATCCGCCTGTTCGGAGTGCTGCGCGACACGCGCCTCGACTTTACTTAGGTCCGGGGGCGGGCCCGGATCAATTTGCCTTGATGCCGGCATCCTTGATCACTTTGGCCCATTTTTTCATCTCACCGCGGAAAAATGCGGTGAACTCGGCCTCGCTGTTGCCGACGGCGTCGGTGCCCTGCTTGCGCAGGTTCTCGCGCATCGCCGGTTCGGTGATGATGCGTGCGATTTCGCGGTTGAGCATGTCGCGCACGGCTTTCGGTACGCCCGCCGGCGTGGCGATGCCGAAGAACGACACCGCTTCGAAGCCCGGGAGCGACTCGGCCACCGCAGGCACGTCAGGCAGCGCCGGGCTGCGTTTCAGCGAGGTCACGCCGATCGCGCGCATGCGACCGGACTTGATGTGCGGGATCACCGGCAGGAAGGTGCCGAACATGCCTGAGACGCGGCCGCCGAGCAGGTCGATGTTCGCCGGCCCCGTACCCTTGTACGGAACGTGCGTCCACTTGATGCCCGCCGTGTTCGCGAACAGCTCGCCGGCCAGGTGCGTGGTGGTGCCGGTGCCGCCGGATGCAAAGGTCAGGCCACCCGGCTTGGCCTTTGCCAGCGCCACCAGCTCGGAAATGCTCGTCGCCTGCACCGAAGGGTGCACCACCAGCACGGTCGGGGAGGATGCCAGCTGCACCAGCGGCACAATCTCCTTCAGCGTGTCGTAGGGCAGCTTTTTCTTCAGCGTCGGATTGACCGCCGTGCTCGCAGAAATCATCAGCAGCGTGTAACCGTCGGGCTGGGAACGCACCAGCAGTTCGGTGCCAATGATGGTGCCCGCGCCGGGACGGTTGTCGACGACAACCTGCTGTCCCCAGGTGTCGGTCAGCCTGGCCCCGACCAGCCGGGCAAGCACGTCATTCGGGCCCTGGGGTGCAAACGGCACGATCAGGCGGATCGGCCGCTCGGGATAAGCAGCGACGGCATGCTGCACGGCGCCTGCGGCAACAAATGCCGCCAGCAACAAGCCTGCGACCCGGGAAAATATGTTGTTCATGACTCCTCCTGTGCTGAGTAGGCATCCGCTGCTGCGGATTTCGTTGTCACGCGCGGCGGTTTGATCGCTGCGCCCCGCGGCCCCGCCGCGGGAACCCCGATTGTGCCGCAATTCAGCCGCCGAGGGTACGCCTGCAATGATCGACCGCCTCCGAGCGCGTTCCGATCCACACGTCATCTGCGGCCTTCGCGGCCTTGATGATGTCCTCGTAGACGAACAGGCCCGGCGAACGGCCGAAAACATGGGTATGGATCGCCGGATCCATGCGCACCGGCCCGGTCTCGCGGTGACGCGCACAGTCGAGCCAGTGTTCGAAGATCTCGAGCATGACCTTCGGCGCGTTGCCGTGGCGCATGTACAGCGGCAGGTCGTTGACCTCGGTGTTGTTGGGAAAGGCAATGATCGAGCGGTCGCCGAAATCGACACGGTACGGCAGGTCGTCGTTCAGCGTGTCGCCGTGCCATTCGTAACCGGCTTCGGCGAGCAGCCGCGGCGAACGCAGGCCCGGCGTGCTGCGCGGACTGATCCAGCCGCGAGGCCGGATGCCGGTGGCACGTTCGATCAGCTCCGTGGTGTGCACGATGTTGGCGCGCTCTTCTTCCTCGGACAGGTAACACGGGATCATGTCCATGGTGTACGAATGCGCGACGATTTCATGTCCCGCTTCGGCGATTTTGCGCACCGTCTCCGGGTAACGTTCGGCCATGATGCCACTGACGTTGATGGTGGCCCTGGTGTTCTGCCGCGCCAGCACGTCGAGGATGCGGTGGATGCCGCGGCGGTGTCCGTATTCGGCCCAGCCCACGGCGTTGAGATCGGGCACGCCCGCCTTCAGCGGATTGCCCATCGGCCCGATGCCAGGCCATTTGCCGTCGGACCACCACTCGAAGGACACGCGGAAAAACACCGCAATGCGCTTGCCGCCGGGCCAGCGAAAATCGTCCGGCAAATGCGTTTCCTTGCCGCCGGCGTGGATGTCGAATGCGCTCATCAACCTGTCTCCATGCATTGGATTCCGGAGCGCGGCACAGGCCGCGCTCCGGTGGATTTACACAACCATCTGTTTTATTGATTACTTCCCAGTCACTCCGTCGATATGAAACGGCTGGCCGTTGACCTCGACATGACTGTGCAAGGGAACCGGTTGCACGATCAGGCCCTCGGCAAAACAGCCTGCCTTGGCGTTTTTGATCAGGTGTGCAAGCTTGTCCGCCGGCTCGTCGCTGTTCAGCTTGAGATAGGTATCGACACCTTCCCAGCGGTTGAACACCGTGCCCTTGAGCACCGATCCGCCAAGATGCTTGCGGAACACCACGCGGCAGTTCGCCCCGCTGACCTTCATTTTCATCATGTGCGCGTACCGCGCAACCTGGGTCAGCAGTCAGAACCCTACCGCCATCGCCAGGTAGGTCATCGGCGACGGGTATTTGTCCGTACCGCCGAGGCGCGGCGCCTCGTCGGTGAACACCTCGAACTTGCCCATGCGGCCGCGCTTGAGGTGCATCTCGCCGGCGATCACTTCGGTGAAAACGTCGTTCTCGTTGGTGATGCCGCCGGCGGGCAGCTCAGGTTTGTCGATGACGCGTTCGCCCGGCTTTTCAGACAGGTCTTCATTGCCCAGTGGTTTGCTCATGGTTACTCCTCCGGTTGTGGCAGCGAACGCCGCCGTTGAACATGGATGCTAGGGGGTTTTTTCGTAAACTGTTTTGGGCAGGATGCGGTAACTCGCGCCCGCGCGGCAGGCCAGTACGCCATCCTCGCCGATCACCTCGGCTTCGGTGAACATTACACTGCGTCCGCGTTTGATGACACTGCCCCGGCAGATGATTTCGCCCCGCGCCGGCGCAAGATAAGCGAGGTTCATCGTCATGGTGGCGACGCCCATTTCACGGTCGACCAGCGAACGCACCGCCTGCGACATCGCGGCATCGACCATGGCCGCCACCGTGCCGCCGTGCACTTCGCCGCGGGAATTGCCGAGGTGTGGCTGGAATTTCAGCCGAACCTGCGACCGGCCGTCTTCCAGTGCATCGAGTTCGAAACCCAGGTGGATGTAGAGCGGAACGGTGGACCGCCAGCATGCGGTCGCCGTGCTGGTCAGGGTGGTCATGGGGCTGATTCCGGAACGGGACCGGGCCATGTTACACCGCGCACCACCCGCCGGCGGGCTTGAGTCCATGTCGTGCTACGGGCATCATGCGCCAAGCCCGGACGGAGGAGCGCAGCATGAAAGTCAAACGGATCGAACATGTCGGCATCGTGGTTCGCGATGTGGAAGCCAGCCGCAAACTCTGGGAGGGCTGTTTCGGCATCAGGCTCGGCGGCGTCGAGGAAAACGCGACGCGGCGGCTCGCTCTCTATCCGGTGGGCGATTCGATGGTCGAACTGCTCGCCGGCATCACGCCCGACAGCAAGCAGGCGAAAATGATCGCCGAAGGCAAGGGCGGCCTGAATCACATCTGCCTCGAAGTCGAGAACATTGACGAGGCGCTCGCCGAGCTGAAGGCCAAGGGCATCCCTCTGCTGGACCAGGTGCCGCGCATCGGTCACGCCGGCTGCCGCATCGCGTTCCTGGATCCCTCGGCGACGGAGAACTGCCTGATCGAACTGGCGGAGCTGCCGGCAGGCGCAGGCCATCACGCGATCTGAAATCCGGCGGCGCAAACGCGCCGCGCAGCGTTATTTTTTCAGCGCTTTCTGCAGCAATTCGGCAACGGTTTCGTTGATACCTGTTTTGCTGTCCGCTGCCAGCGCGTGTATCCGTTTGATCAGGTCGCCATTCAGCTTGACGGCGAAGGGCATCAGTCCGGCAGCCTGATCGAGCCGTCGCTGTTCGCGCCGGTCCACGGTTTTGACGGTGCCGCCGGGACGGCCGTGTGCGCCGGCATTTTTCATCTGGTTGACGAGTTTCATCGCATTGAGCTTCTGCAGCTCGGCAGGGGTGAGAGCCATGGTATCGCTTTCCTGGAATGGGTACGGTCGCGCAGCATGCGCGACGCGCGTGCTGCGTCAGCGGTTATCGCGTCGGGAAAGTTGCCGGCCGGAAACTGCGCTTATTGCGGTTGCTGAGGCGGTGCACCGTTTCCACCACCGCCGCCGCCACCGCGGCGTTTGCCGGAACGCTTGTGGAATTTCTTGCCCCCCCCGCCGGGACCCTTGTTTTGCGGACGTCCGCCGCCGGGCTGCGGCATGCGTCCAGCGCCGCCCATGTTCTGGCGCTGGTGATTCTGCCGCGATTGCGGTTCGGGCGCACCTGGACGGTTACCGGAGGCCAGCGCGATCTCAAGTTCGTTGAGTTCATCCCACTCCGCATCAGTACGATTGCGGTCGGGGATTGCCAGCAGTTCCTGCATGCGGGCGCGGGGCGATTGGGCCGGAGCTGGGGGTTGTGAATCGTTCATGTGGGCATTATCTCAAATCGCAACCCAACCATCAATATAATCAACAAGTTGCGTTCCGGGCCCGGAAACCCCGTTATTCCGGGGCCTGACCGCCGGCAATCCCGGAAATCAGTAATGCGGCGGCACCTCGTCGCCAGTCATCGAAGGATCGGCCGGAAGGCTGCGCTGCAATTGCAGGCGCAGGTCGCGCACCTGCTGCTCGAGCGCGGCGATCTGTTGCTGCTGGCGCGCCACCGTGCGATTCAGCTCTTCGAGCAGATCCTCGCTGAAACTCAGCTTGACCTCGATTTCGGACAGACGCGACTCCATGCCGGCTGCAGTCCCCTCAGGATTTTGCGCGCACGGTAATGCTGACGCCGTGGCATGACACCGTCTGCCCGCCGCGGATCTTCGCGGTTTTGCGGCTTTCCGGGCGGCCGTCCACCGTCACCTCGCCCGCGGCTACCAGTTGTTTGCCCTGCCCGCCACTGCCGGCAATGCCGGCAAGTTTGAGCAGGTCACACAACCGCACGTGTTCGACGTTCAGTTGAAATTCGCGGTTTTCCACGACAACCCTTGCGATGGACGGGACGCCATGATACTGGAACCGGGGAACCAACAACGGAAGCCGCGTTCGAATTCGCATGATCAACCTTCCGCATTTCACGGGCTCCGGCTTGTCTGGAGCGTTGCGCATTCCCGTGATGATCGTGCTGCTGGCCGCGGGCTGCGCCACCCACGGCCAGCAACCGGCCGCAACGGCACCGGAAATTGTCGTCACCGGGCAACAGGCAGCGTCCGCATCCACTCCGGAATCACTCCCTGCCGGGGTCCGGCAGGAAGCAGCCGCCGCGGCAGTTGAACCTCTGCCGGAACCCTCGCCCACCCCGCCCTTGATCAGCGAACAGCCGGCAGCTCCGGACTTCGCCCCACCTCCCGCAAAAATAACGCCCGCAACCGTTGAAAAGCCGGCCGTAACCGCGCCGGCGAAAACGGCAACGCCGCCGGCACAGGTTCGAC